>NZ_CP128540.1:0-122500 GCF_021283545.2 Pseudomonas alloputida
GTGTCAGTGGAACTTTGGCAGCAGTGCGTGGAGCTTCTGCGCGATGAACTGCCTGCCCAGCAATTCAACACCTGGATCCGTCCGCTACAGGTCGAAGCCGAAGGCGACGAGTTGCGCGTCTATGCGCCTAACCGTTTCGTTCTCGATTGGGTCAATGAAAAGTACCTGGGGCGCTTGCTCGAGCTGTTGGGTGAGAACGGTAGCGGCATTGCACCAGCCCTTTCCTTATTAATAGGTAGCCGTCGCAGCTCGGCCCCAAGGGCTGCGCCCAACGCGCCGGTCAGCGCTGCCGTTGCGGCTTCGCTGGCGCAGACTCAGGCACACAAGACGGCCCCGGCAGCAGCGGTTGAACCCGTTGCCGTGGCTGCAGCCGAGCCTGTACTGGTCGAGACGTCTTCGCGTGACAGCTTTGATGCCATGGCCGAGCCCGCTGCGGCGCCGCCCAGTGGTGGTGGCCGGGCTGAACAACGCACCGTGCAGGTTGAAGGTGCGCTCAAGCACACCAGTTACCTGAACCGGACCTTTACCTTTGACACCTTCGTCGAAGGTAAGTCGAACCAGCTCGCCCGCGCGGCTGCCTGGCAGGTTGCGGACAACCCTAAGCATGGCTACAACCCACTGTTCCTTTATGGTGGTGTGGGTTTGGGTAAAACCCACCTTATGCATGCTGTGGGTAACCATCTGCTGAAGAAAAATCCGAACGCCAAGGTGGTGTACCTGCATTCGGAGCGTTTCGTCGCGGACATGGTCAAAGCGCTGCAACTCAATGCCATCAACGAATTCAAGCGCTTCTACCGCTCGGTGGATGCTTTGCTGATCGACGATATCCAGTTCTTCGCTCGCAAAGAGCGCTCGCAAGAAGAGTTTTTCCACACCTTCAACGCCTTGCTCGAGGGTGGCCAGCAGGTAATCCTTACCTCTGACCGCTATCCCAAGGAAATCGAAGGCCTGGAAGAGCGTCTGAAGTCGCGCTTTGGTTGGGGCCTGACGGTGGCTGTCGAGCCACCAGAGCTAGAGACCCGCGTAGCGATCCTGATGAAGAAGGCCGACCAGGCCAAAGTCGAGCTCCCGCATGACGCAGCCTTTTTCATCGCTCAGCGCATCCGGTCCAACGTCCGTGAGCTGGAAGGTGCACTGAAGCGGGTTATCGCTCACTCGCACTTCATGGGGCGTGACATCACCATCGAGCTGATTCGTGAATCGCTCAAGGATCTGTTGGCGCTGCAAGACAAACTGGTCAGTGTGGATAACATTCAGCGTACCGTCGCTGAGTACTACAAGATCAAGATCTCCGATCTGTTGTCCAAGCGTCGTTCGCGTTCTGTCGCGCGCCCGCGTCAGGTAGCCATGGCCCTGTCCAAGGAGTTGACCAACCACAGTCTGCCCGAAATCGGCGACATGTTCGGTGGTCGCGACCATACGACCGTGCTGCACGCCTGCCGCAAAATCAATGAACTGAAGGAATCCGACGCGGACATCCGCGAGGACTACAAGAACCTGCTGCGGACGCTGACGACCTGATGGCCGTCTGCGCAGCTAATTGAAGGCAAGGGACTAGACCATGCATTTCACCATTCAACGCGAAGCCCTGTTGAAACCCCTGCAACTGGTCGCCGGTGTCGTCGAGCGCCGTCAGACCTTGCCGGTCCTGTCCAACGTATTGCTGGTCGTACAAGGCCAGCAACTGTCGTTGACCGGTACCGACCTGGAAGTCGAGCTGGTAGGCCGCGTGCAACTGGAAGAGCCGGCCGAGCCTGGCGAGATCACTGTTCCTGCGCGCAAGCTGATGGACATCTGCAAAAGCCTGCCTAACGACGCCCTGATCGATATCAAGGTCGATGAGCAGAAATTGTTGGTAAAGGCCGGCCGCAGCCGCTTCACCCTGTCGACCCTGCCTGCCAATGACTTCCCGACTGTGGAAGAAGGCCCGGGTTCGCTGACCTGCAACCTGGAGCAGAGCAAGCTGCGCCGCCTGATCGAGCGAACCAGCTTCGCCATGGCCCAGCAGGATGTGCGCTATTACCTCAACGGCATGCTGCTTGAGGTTTCCCGCAACACGTTGCGCGCTGTATCCACCGACGGTCACCGCCTGGCGCTTTGCTCGATGAGCGCGCCGATCGAGCAGGAGGATCGACACCAGGTCATCGTGCCGCGTAAAGGTATCCTGGAGTTGGCGCGCCTGCTGACCGATCCTGAAGGTATGGTCAGCATCGTGCTGGGCCAGCATCACATCCGCGCCACTACTGGTGAGTTCACCTTTACCTCCAAGCTGGTGGACGGCAAATTCCCGGACTACGAGCGCGTACTGCCCAAAGGCGGTGACAAGCTGGTCGTCGGAGACCGCCAGGCGCTGCGTGAAGCCTTCAGCCGTACAGCGATTCTTTCCAACGAAAAGTACCGCGGTATTCGCCTGCAGCTGGCAGCCGGTCAACTGAAGATCCAGGCTAACAACCCCGAGCAGGAAGAAGCCGAAGAAGAAATCAGCGTGGACTACGAAGGTAGCTCGCTGGAGATTGGTTTCAACGTCAGCTACTTGCTGGACGTGCTGGGCGTGATGACTACTGAGCAAGTTCGTCTGATCTTGTCCGATTCAAACAGCAGTGCGCTGCTGCAGGAAGCTGGCAATGACGATTCTTCCTACGTTGTCATGCCGATGCGCCTGTAACCTGTAGCAGGCGAAATGTCCCTTCGACGTATCATGGTCACCGCGGTGCGCAACTTGCACCCGGTGACACTCTTACCCTCCCCCCGCATCAACATCCTTTACGGCGCCAACGGCAGCGGCAAGACCAGCGTGCTTGAAGCCGTGCATTTGCTCGGGCTGGCCCGTTCATTTCGCAGCACCCGCCTGAATCCGGTTATTCAGTACGAACAGGCTGCCTGTACTGTGTTCGGCGAGGTTCAGCTGACGGAGGGTGGTACGAGTAACCTGGGTGTGTCCCGTGAGCGACAAGGGGAGTTTACTATCCGCATCGATGGGCAAAATGCGCGCAGCGCCGCGCAATTGGCTGAGTTACTGCCGCTTCAGCTCATCAACCCAGACAGTTTCCGGCTGCTGGAAGGTGCCCCCAAAATACGCCGCCAGTTTCTGGACTGGGGGGTGTTCCACGTGGAACCTCGTTTTCTGCCAGCCTGGCAACGCCTTCAGAAGGCGCTGCGGCAGCGGAACTCATGGTTGCGTCATGGTACACTTGACCCAGCTTCGCAAGCCGCCTGGGACCGGGAATTGTGCCTGGCTAGCGCGGAAATAGATGAATACCGTCGCAACTACATCAAGGCCTTGAAGCCCGTCTTCGAGCGAACCCTGAGCGAACTGGTCGAGCTGGACGGGTTGACCCTGAGCTACTACCGAGGCTGGGACAAGGACCGGGAACTGCAAGAAGTGCTCGCCTCCTCCCTCCTTCGCGATCAGCAGATGGGCCATACCCAAGCCGGTCCGCAGCGTGCTGATCTGCGTTTGCGGTTGGCTGGCAACAACGCAGCCGACATCCTGTCGCGTGGTCAGCAAAAGTTGGTGGTATGCGCATTGCGCATTGCCCAAGGCCACCTCGTTAGTCAGGCTCGCCGCGGTCACTGTATTTATCTCGTGGATGACTTGCCGTCCGAACTGGATGACCAGCATCGCCGCGCACTGTGCCGCTTGCTTGAAGAATTACGCTGCCAGGTGTTCATCACCTGTGTAGATCACGAATTACTGAGGGAAGGCTGGCAGACGGAAACGCCAGTTGCTTTGTTCCACGTGGAACAAGGCCGTATCACCCAGACCCACGACCATCGGGAGTGAAGGCATGAGCGAAAATCAAACGTACGACTCCTCCAGCATCAAGGTGCTGAAAGGTTTGGATGCCGTACGCAAGCGTCCCGGCATGTACATTGGCGACACCGATGATGGTAGTGGCCTGCACCACATGGTCTTCGAGGTGGTCGACAACTCGATCGACGAAGCCCTCGCCGGTCACTGCGATGACATTACCGTCATCATCCACCCGGACGAATCTATCAGTGTGCGCGACAACGGTCGCGGCATTCCGGTCGATGTGCATAAGGAAGAAGGCGTTTCCGCAGCCGAGGTCATCATGACTGTGCTGCACGCCGGCGGTAAGTTTGACGACAACTCCTACAAAGTATCCGGCGGTCTGCACGGTGTAGGTGTGTCGGTTGTGAACGCCCTGTCCGAGAAGCTGGTTTTGACTGTTCGCCGTAGCGGCAAGATCTGGGAACAGACTTACGTTCACGGTGTTCCACAAGCGCCCATGGCGGTTGTCGGTGACAGTGAAACCACGGGTACCCACATCCACTTCAAGCCATCGGCTGAAACCTTCAAGAACATTCACTTCAGCTGGGACATCCTGGCCAAGCGCATCCGCGAGCTGTCGTTCCTCAACTCGGGCGTTGGCATTCTGCTGAAGGATGAGCGCAGCGGTAAGGAAGAGTTCTTCAAGTACGAAGGCGGTCTGCGTGCGTTCGTCGAGTACTTGAACACCAACAAGACGCCGGTCAACTCCCAGGTGTTCCACTTCAACGTTCAGCGTGACGATGGCGTGGGTGTTGAAGTCGCCCTGCAATGGAACGACAGCTTCAACGAAAACCTGCTGTGCTTTACCAACAATATTCCGCAGCGTGATGGCGGTACCCACCTGGTGGGTTTCCGTTCCTCGCTGACCCGTAGCCTTAACAGCTACATCGAGCAGGAAGGCCTGGCCAAGAAGAACAAGGTGGCAACCACTGGCGACGACGCCCGTGAAGGCCTGACCGCGATCATCTCGGTGAAGGTACCGGACCCGAAGTTCAGCTCGCAGACCAAGGACAAGCTGGTCTCCTCGGAGGTGAAAACCGCCGTGGAACAGGAGATGAACAAGTACTTCGCCGATTTCCTCCTGGAAAACCCGAACGAGGCGAAGGCCGTCGTTGGCAAGATGATCGACGCCGCTCGCGCCCGTGAAGCCGCCCGTAAAGCCCGTGAGATGACCCGCCGTAAAGGTGCGCTGGATATCGCGGGTCTGCCGGGCAAGCTGGCCGACTGCCAAGAGAAGGATCCTGCTCTCTCCGAACTGTACCTGGTGGAGGGTGACTCCGCGGGTGGCTCGGCCAAGCAAGGCCGCAACCGTCGTACCCAGGCGATCTTGCCGCTGAAGGGTAAAATCCTCAACGTCGAGAAAGCGCGCTTCGACAAGATGATTTCGTCCCAGGATGTGGGCACGCTGATCACTGCGCTGGGCTGTGGCATCGGCCGCGAAGAGTACAACATCGACAAACTGCGTTATCACAACATCATCATCATGACCGATGCTGACGTTGACGGTTCGCACATCCGTACGCTGCTGCTGACCTTCTTCTTCCGTCAGCTGCCGGAGCTGGTCGAGCGTGGCTACATCTATATTGCCCAGCCGCCGCTGTACAAGGTGAAACGAGGCAAGCAGGAGCAGTACATCAAGGACGATGAGGCCATGGAAGAGTACATGACCCAGTCGGCTCTGGAAGATGCCAGCCTGCACCTGGACGAATCGGCGCCAGCAGTTTCCGGCGTGCAGCTGGAAGCGCTGGTGAATGAGTTCCGTAGTGTCATGAAGACTCTCAAGCGCCTGTCGCGCTTGTACCCGGAAGAGCTGACCGAGCACTTCGTCTACCTGCCTGAGGTGACCCTGGAGCAGTTGGGTGACCACGCAGTGATGCAGGCCTGGCTGGCCCAGTTCCAGGCGCGTCTGAACTCCAGCCAGAAGTCTGGCCTGGCTTACAACGCCAGCCTGCGTGAAGACAAAGAGCGCAACGTATGGCTGCCTGAAGTGGAAATTACCTCTCACGGTCTGGCCAGCTACATCACCTTCAACCGCGATTTCTTCGGCAGCAATGACTACCGTACCGTAGTCAACATTGGTGCCAAGCTTTCGAGCCTGTTGGGTGAAGGTGCGTACGTGCAGCGCGGTGAACGCCGCAAGGCAATCGTCGAGTTCAAAGAGGGCCTGGATTGGCTGATGAACGAGACCACCAAGCGCCATACGATTCAGCGATACAAAGGGCTGGGTGAGATGAACCCGGATCAACTGTGGGAAACCACCATGGACCCGACCGTTCGCCGTATGCTCAAGGTCACGATCGAAGATGCTATCGCCGCTGACCAGATCTTCAACACCCTGATGGGTGATGCGGTCGAGCCGCGTCGTGACTTCATCGAAAGTAACGCGCTGTCGGTGTCGAACCTGGACTTCTGATCAGGTGTAATTCGCCAGACACTAAAAAGCCCGCTGCTGCGGGCTTTTTAGTGCCTGCAAACAATCAGTAGCCGGTGAGAATGTTCACGATCACACCGCTGGCAATGGCCACCAGAACATAGTCGCCATTCACATACAGCCAACGATGATCACGAGGTGGCGCATACAGGTGGCGCGCTTTCCAGTCAGTTACCCAGTAACGGTCCCCACGGTAATGAGGATCAACGGCATGACCACGCTGCCACTGCTTATGAGGTATCGGCATGCCTTGTTGTGGGCGGAAGTTTGGATCACGGTAAGCAGGTCCGCGGCCATTGTCATGTCGGCCCTGGTGCTGTGGTTGACCATGTGGCGGGTTGCCTTGGTGCGATGGGCCGCCATCATGCCGATCAGGCGGGCCCGGTTGCGCGAAGCTTGCCAGCGGTGTGCTGAGCATGAGCGCGGCGCAGATCACGGTTAGGGCTTTCTTCATTTTGATGCGGTCCTCTGCCTGTTAATCGCCTGGCAAGTATTGATTGCCAGGTTCGGTTAACTGATCAGACCACGATTTTTCCCTTTCAATGTCAGGGCGCAGGTAAAGGTCCGGTAAAGTCTGGCGTTCTTTCAGTTCAGCCCGAGCGCTTTCAAGCGGCGATACAGCGTGCGTTCACTCATGCCAAGATGACTGGCCAGTTCACTGCGCGAGCCTTTGAACTGCTCCAGCGCCTGCGCCAGCTCACCCAAGTCATTGCGACGGCCGCTTCCTTTAGCCGCGCCAGTCAGCCCGGTGTCTTCCGGTAAATGCTCTGGCCTGATCACACCGTCATCGGCAAACAAACGCGCGCGTTCCAGAATGTTGCGCAGCTCGCGGATATTGCCCGGAAACGGATGCAATGCAAGTTGCTGCAAGGCATCTTCACTCAGCCTGGGCGTCGGCTGGCCGGCCATGCGCTGCAGCAGGCTCTGTGCGAGCAGCGGCAGATCTTCCACCCGTTCGCGCAATGCAGGCAGACGAATCGGGAAGCCGCTGATGCGGTAATACAGGTCTTCACGGAAGGAGCCATCCGCGACCATTTGTTTAAGTGGTTTATGGGTGGCCGATATCAGGCGGAAATCCGAATGCACAGTGCGCAGGCTGCCCACGGGACGGAAACTCCCGGACTCTATCAGGCGCAGCAACTTCACCTGCATCGCCAGCGGCACTTCACCAATTTCATCGAGGAACAGGGTGCCGCCATGCGCCGCCTCGGCCAAGCCGATCTTGCGCTGATTCGCCCCGGTGAACGCACCCTTCTCATAGCCGAACAGTTCACTCTCGAACAACGACTCGGTCAGGCCGGTGCAGTCGACCACCACCAGTGGGCCGTTGGCCCTGGGGCTGCCCATGTGCACTGCACGGGCGAACAGCTCCTTGCCGGTCCCCGACTCCCCCTGCAGCAACACCGGGATCTGCGCCGGTGCCGCACGCTGCAGGCTGGCCAGCGCGGCCTTGAAGGTTGGCGCGCGGCCGACCAACCCTTGCTCCTGAGGCTGCGCCGAGGCGAGGGTGATGGTGGTGAGGCGTTCGACAAAGGCCACTACCTTGCCCTGCTCATCCAGGATCGGCCGCAACTCCACATCCACATGCTCCGGGCCGCGTGGTGTGTGATGAATGTGCAATACCCGCTCCGGTACCTTGCTGTCCCACGCCTTGCGCATCGGGCAATGTTCGCCAGCCTGGTCGCACGGCACCGCGTAGTGGTGCGAAACCCTGTGGCACTTCTCGCCCAGTGGGGCCTGATCATGCCGGCCAAACTGACGGCGATAGGCCGCATTGGCGGCGAGGATGTTGTAGTCGGTGTCCAACACGATGGTCGGGAGGGCATCGTGCTCGAGGTAGGAAACCAGAGCTAGGATGAGAGGATGGGCTTCAGGCATGTCGGCACCGTATGGATGACCGACGCAGGGTAACAAGGACTGCCAAACACTGCCATTGGCTGTCAGTCGACTGCCACCTGGGCTGCCAGTTTTGCCCGCAGCTGTCTGCAACTGGCCGGTTTTACTGGCCAGTGAGTGGCAAAAAGCCTGGCATGCATCTTGATAAAGCTCCTGTCACTGCCTACGCCTGTACAAGGCGGGGCGGATAAATTGGAGAACGTGATGATCATCGGCAACAACCTTCACGTGGACGCCTTCTACGACGAGGCGACCTCGACCATCAGCTACCTGGTCATGGACCGTGAAACCCGACAATGCGCATTGATCGACAGCGTGCTGGATTATGACCCCAAGTCCGGGCGCACCTGCAGCGCTTCGGCTGATCGCCTGATCGAGCGTGTGAACGAGCTGAATGCCAGTGTGCGGTGGGTGCTGGAAACTCATGTACACGCCGACCACCTTTCAGCCGCTGCCTATTTGAAGGAAAAGCTGGGCGGCCATACCGCAATTGGCGCGCACATTACCCAGGTGCAGAAAGTGTTTGGCGCCTTGTTCAACGCAGAGCCCGGCTTCGCCCGTGATGGCAGCCAGTTCGATGTGCTGCTCGAAGACGAGGAAGGTTTCCGGATTGGCAACCTGCAGGCCCGTGCGTTGCACACGCCTGGGCACACACCCGCGTGCATGAGTTTCATGATCGAAGATGCCGGCGAGATCGCGGTGTTCGTTGGAGACACCTTGTTCATGCCCGACTATGGCACCGCCCGCTGCGACTTCCCCGGGGCCGATGCCCGCACCTTGTACCGCTCAATCCGTCGCCTGCTGGCTTTCCCCGATCAGACGCGGTTGTTCATGTGCCACGACTACCTGCCAGGTGGCCGCGACATGCAGTACGTCACAACTGTCGCCGAGCAGCGCGCCCACAACATTCACATCCATCAGGGTATCGATGAGGACAGCTTCGTTGCCATGCGCGAAGCGCGCGACAAGACGCTCGAAATGCCTGTGCTGATCCTGCCTTCAGTGCAGGTGAACATGCGTAGCGGCCAACTGCCCCCACCGGAGGCGAACGGTGTGAGCTATCTGAAGATCCCGCTGAACAAGCTGTAAGCGCCCTGCCCCCATAATCAGATTTCCAGGATTTACCGCCATGCCTGCCTTGTTGTCCCCTGCCAATACCGACCACCACAAGGTGGTCATCGTCGGTGCCGGTGCCGCCGGAATCGCCACTGCTTCCAGCCTGATCAGCCGCGACCCATCGTTGGACGTCGCCTTGATCGACCCTGCCGAAGTGCACTACTACCAACCCGGCTGGACCATGGTCGGTGCCGGTGTGTTCAAGGCACCAAGCACTGCCCGCACCATGGCGTCGACCATTCCTCGCGGTGTGCGCTGGGTCAAGGCGCGGGTAAAGGGATTCGACCCATTGGCCCAGTTGGTCATCCTCGATGATGGTCGCGCCATCAGCTATGAACAGCTGATCGTCTGCCCCGGCCTCAAGCTGGACTGGGCGGCCATTGATGGGCTCAGCGAGACCCTGGGCCGCAACGGTGTCACCTCCAACTATCGCTACGACCTGGCACCCTATACCTGGGAGCTGGTGCAAAAGCTCAAGCAAGGACGCGCGTTGTTCAGCCAGCCGCCCATGCCGATCAAGTGCGCCGGTGCACCACAGAAGGCGCTGTATCTGTCTTGCGACCACTGGCTGCGCCATGGCCATTTGGGGGCGGTGAAAGCCAGCTTCTACAATGCGGGTGCCGTACTGTTCGGTGTCGCCGACTATGTGCCCGCGCTGATGAAGTACATCGAGAAATACGCCGTCGACCTCAACTTCTCCCACAGGTTGGTAGCAGTAGACGGCCCGGGAAAGCGCGCTACATTCTTGCGTACCCTGCCCGATGGCAGCAGCGAAACGCGCATCGAGGCCTTCGACATGCTGCACGTGGTACCGCCACAGGTGGCGCCAGACTTCATTCGCGAAAGCCCCTTGGCGGATAGCTCCGGCTGGGTTGACGTCGATCCGCATACCCTGCGCCATCGCAAATACACCAACGTTCATGCCCTAGGTGACGTGGCTAACACCAGCAATGCCAAGACCGCCGCTGCGGCGCGCAAGCAGGCACCGGTGGTCGCCAACAATGTGCTGGTGGCGCTGGGCAGGCTGGCGACCTTGGCCCAGTACGACGGCTATGGCTCGTGCCCGCTTACCGTCGAGCGCGGCAAGATCGTCCTGGCCGAGTTCACCTATGGCGGCAAGCTGGCCCCGAGCTTCCCCAACTGGTTACTGGATGGCCGCAAGCCGACCCGTCTGGCCTGGCTGCTCAAGGCACAGGCGCTGCCACCGCTGTACTGGCAAGGCATGCTCAAGGGGCGCGAGTGGTTGGCACGCCCGCAGCTGGTAGCCGAGGGTGGGCAGTGATCGAGCATCAACTGTTAGGGGCGGGTCTGGGCGCAATCATCGGCGCGGTGCTGGCGCTGACCGGCGCAGGCGGTGGCATTCTCGCAGTACCCTTGCTGGTGTTCGGCCTGGGGCTATCGATGGTCGAAGCGGCACCGGTGGGCCTGTTGGCTGTAGGTTTGGCATCAGCGGTTGGTGCGGTGCTGGGCTTGCGCCAAGGGCTGGTGCGTTATCGGGCTGCGCTGTTCATCGCGTTGGTTGGTGTTGCAGCAGCGCCGTTCGGGCTGATGCTGGCGCACCGCCTGCCGAATGCACCGTTGCAGGTGGTATTCGCCGGCGTGCTGGTTTATGCCTGCCTGCGCATCTGGCGCAAGGCGGCCAAAGAACTGTGTGGCGAAGCCAATGGCGCTCATCGCTTTATCGAGCCGTGTGTGCTGAACCCGCTGCAGGGTCGTTTGCGCTGGACCCTGCCCTGCGCGCGCGCACTGGCATTCACGGGTGCCTTGTCCGGGTTGTTGTCCGGCTTGCTGGGCGTGGGTGGGGGGTTCGTCATCATCCCTGCCCTGAACCGCTACACCAACCTGCGCATGGCCAGCATCGTCTCCACCTCGCTGGCGGTGATTGCCCTGGTCTCTACCGGCAGTGTGGTCAGCGCCAGCCTTGCGGGCGTCATGCACTGGCAGGTTGGCGCCCCGTTTGCCGTCGGCGCAGTGCTCGGTCTGCTGCTGGCGCGGCCTTTGGCAGCCAGATTGGCCGGGCCGCGTCTGCAGCAGATGTTTGCCGTGGCAGGTTGGGCCGCTGCCCTGTTGTTGGCCGGCAAGGCTCTACTCGGCTAGCAACTCGCTTTGTTCGGCCGCGCACAACGCCAGCAGGTAGTCCCACACCACCCGCAGGCGCACAGACTTGTGCAGCTCGCGGCGGGTGCAGATCCAGTAGCTGCGCTGGATGGTTTCTCCCGGCAGCACGCGCACCAGTGTCGGGTCGTGGCGGGCCATGTAGTTGGGCAGCACGGCGATGCCCAGCCCGGCGCGGGCGGCGGCTTGCTGGGCGATCACGCTGGTGCTTCGAAACACCACGTTGGGTACTCGGCAGAAACTGTTGAGAAACAGCAGTTCCTGGCTGAACAGCAAATCGTCAACGTAGCCGATCCAGCTGTGCCGGGCCAGGTCTTCGCGGTGGCGCAGTGGCGGCGCGCGGTCCAGGTAGGCCTGGCTGGCGTATAGCGCCAGGCGGTAGTCGGTGAGTTTGCGGGTGATCAGCAGATCGGCGTTGGGCCGCTCCAGATGGATGCTGATTTCTGCCTCGCGGTTGAGGATGCTGACGAAGCGCGGCACCGCTACCAATTCCACCTCCAGGCCGGGGTAGCGCTCGAACAACGCGTTCATGCGTGGGGTGAAGAACATGATGCCGATGCCTTCGGTTACCCCCAGGCGAATCTTGCCCAGCGGGGTGATGGCCTGGGTGATTTCCTCCTGTGCCAGCAGGGCGACGTTCTCCATGGCTTCGGCATGCTTGAGCAGGGCTTGACCCGAGGGGGTCAGCTCGTACCCCTGGGCATGTTGCACGAACAGCGCGGTCCCCAGGCTCTGCTCGATGCTCTCGATATGCCGGGCCACGGTGCTGTGGGTAGTGTTCAGGCGCTTGGCGGCGGTCAGCAAGCGGCCGCTGCGCTGCAACTCGAGGAAAAACCGCAGATCATTCCAGTCGAACATGCTTGTCCTTTATGGCAGTTCGTTCCGGCCTCTTAACGGGCATGCCCACAGGTGCGGTGAACACCCTGAAGGTAACGTGATCCCTGAGCTGCGGGCGAGCCCGTGAAGAGGTCGGTACAGGCTTGCCCCTGTGCTAAAACGCACAGCGGCTGCGCGAAATCTCGTGTTTCATCCACGAAATTACTCACTAAGATGGATCGGGACAAGAATAAAAAACAGGCGCGAGGTTGCACATGCCATCAGCCGATTCTGTCTTCGACTACGTGGTCGTAGGGGCCGGCCCCGCCGGATGCCTGCTGGCCAATCGTTTGTCCGCCGACCCTTCCTGCCGCGTGCTGCTGCTGGAGGCGGGTGGCCGTGACAATTATCCCTGGATCCACATCCCCGTTGGTTACCTCTACTGCATCGGCAACCCGCGCACAGACTGGTGCTTCAAGACCGAGGCACAACCTGGCCTCGGCGGTCGCGCTTTGGGTTATCCAAGGGGCAAGGTGCTAGGTGGCTGTTCGTCGATCAACGGCATGATCTACATGCGGGGCCAAGCCGCCGACTACGACCATTGGGCCGCGCAAGGCAACGACGGCTGGGCGTGGAAAGATGTGTTACCGCTGTTCAAGGCCAGCGAAAACCACTTTGCAGGCGCCAGCGAGCACCACGGCGCGGAGGGCGAATGGCGGGTCGAGCGGCAACGCTACAGCTGGCCGATCCTTGATGCTTTCCGAGATGCCGCCGAGCAGAGCGGTATTGGCAAGGTCGACGATTTCAACACCGGCGACAACCAGGGTTGTGGATATTTTCAGGTCAACCAGCGCAGTGGTGTGCGCTGGAATGCTTCCAAAGCTTTCCTGCGGCCGATCAAGGATCGCGCCAACCTCACTGTGCTGACCGGCGTGCAGGTTGACCAAGTACTGCTCGACAACACCCGCGCAAGGGCGGTGAAGGCGCTCTGGCAAGGGGCCTGGCATGAGTTTGCGGCGCGCCGCGAGATCATCCTCTGTGCTGGGGCGGTAGGTTCACCGGGCATCCTCCAGCGCTCCGGCATCGGCCCGCGCCAGTTGCTGGAAAGCTTGGGTATTGGTGTTCGCCACGACATGCCAGGCGTTGGTGGCAACTTGCAGGACCACCTGCAACTGCGCCTGATCTACCAGATCCGCAACACCCGTACCTTGAACCAGATGGCCAACAGCCTGTGGGGCAAGATGGGCATGGGCCTGCGTTACCTCTACGACCGTAGCGGGCCGCTGGCCATGGCGCCGAGCCAGTTAGGCGCGTTCGTGCGTTCAAGCCCCGAACAGGCCACCGCCAACCTTCAGTATCACGTGCAGCCGCTGTCACTGGAACGCTTCGGTGAGCCGTTGCATCAGTTCCCGGCCTTTACTGCCTCGGTGTGCAACCTGCGCCCGGCCAGCCGCGGGCGCATCGACATCTGCAGCACCGACATGAACAGCACGCCGCGGATCGACCCCAATTACCTCAGTGCTCCGCAGGACTTGCGGGTTGCTGCCGATGCCATTCGCCTTACCCGGCGCATCGTCCAGGCCCCTGCCCTCGCCGCTTTCGAGCCCAAGGAATATTTGCCGGGCCCGGCGCTGCAAAGCGAGGAAGACCTGTTCGAGGCCGCTGGCAAGATCGGCACCACCATCTTCCACCCGGTCGGTACCTGTCGCATGGGCAACGGTGCCATGGACGTTGTGGATAACCAGCTGCGCGTGCATGGCATCCCCGGTCTACGTGTAGCCGATGCTTCGATCATGCCGCAGATAACTTCCGGCAATACGTGTTCCCCCACCCTGATGATCGCCGAAAAGGCGGCGCAACTGATCCTCAAAGGAGCTGCTACCCAGACCTACCTGAACCAAGACGCGTTACCGACGCCCTGACCCGGGTGCGTGCAGTACCGGCGGCTTGCGGTCAGAAGTCGCCGACAGTGGAACAACAAGAATAATCACTGTGGCCTAAGGGCCGAGGACAGCAACGATGTCGGATTACATCCAAGAGCAGGGGGCGGCGGCCAGTAGCTCCAGCCGCCGTGAAGAACGCAAGATCATTTTCGCGTCATCCCTCGGGACGGTTTTCGAGTGGTATGACTTTTTTCTCTATGGTGCGCTGGCAGCGGTCATCAGCAAGCAGTTCTTCGCTGGCGTGAACGATACCACCGCTTTCATCTTCGCCCTGATGGCCTTCGCTGCGGGCTTTCTGGTGCGGCCGTTTGGCGCGCTGGTGTTCGGCCGCCTGGGTGACATGATCGGGCGCAAGTACACCTTCCTGGTCACCATCGTGCTGATGGGCCTGTCCACTTTCGCTGTGGGGTTGTTGCCCACCTACGCCAGCATCGGCATCGCCGCACCGATCATCCTGGTGATCCTGCGCATGCTTCAAGGGCTGGCGCTGGGCGGCGAGTATGGCGGTGCAGCCACTTACGTGGCCGAGCATGCGCCGCCTGGCAAGCGTGGCTTGCACACTGGTTTCATCCAGTCCACCGCAACGCTGGGCCTGTTGTTGTCGCTCTTGGTGGTGCTGGGTAGCCGGTATATCAGTGGCGACCAGTTCGAAACCTGGGGCTGGCGCTTGCCGTTCCTGCTGTCGATCGTGCTGTTGGCGATCTCCACCTGGATTCGCATGAGCATGCACGAGTCGCCGGCCTTTGTGAAAATGAAGGCTCAGGGCAAGGTCAGCAAGTCGCCCATCCGTGAGTCATTCACCTCCTGGCCAAACCTGAAAGTGGTGCTTACCGCCCTGTTCAGCATCAACGCGGGGCAGGCTGTGACCTTCTACACGGCGCAGTTCTACGTTCTGTTCTTCATGACCCAGATGCTGAAAATGGACTCGGCTCAGGCCAACACCCTGCTCATCATCAGCGTTGTGATTGGCGCGCCGTTCTTCGTGTTCTTCGGCTGGTTGTCCGACCGTATCGGCCGCAAGCCGATCCTGATGCTCGGCCTGTTGCTGGCCACGGTACTGTACTTCCCACTGTTCAAGGCGCTGAGCCACTACGCCAACCCGCAGATCGACGCTGCCAGCCGTCAGGCGCCGATCGTGGTCACCGCCGACCCGCAAGGCTGCACATTCCAGTTCGACCCCGTGGGCAAGGCTCGTTTTGACAGCCCGTGCGACAAGGTCAAGACCTTCCTGGTCAAGCAGGGCCTGCCGTACAGCTCGGTTAGCGTGGCCGGCAGTGAAGTGGTGGTCAACATCGGTGACAAGACCATCAACGGCTTTGACGAAACCGCCATGCGTGCTGCAATCGAGCAGGCTGGTTACCCGGCCAAGGCGGACCCTGCGCAGGTCAACCAGGTAATGGTGGTGGTACTGATCGTGGCGATGATCCTGATCGCGACCATGACCTATGGCCCGTTGGCGGCGGTGATGGTCGAGCTGTTCCCGACCCGCATCCGCTACACCTCGATGTCGCTGCCCTATCACATTGGTAATGGCTGGTTTGGTGGTTTCCTGCCTACCGTATCGTTTGCGCTGGTGGTCTATACCGGGGATATCTTCTACGGGCTGTGGTACCCGGTGCTGGTGACCGGGATCAGCCTGGTGGTTGGGATCTTCTGTCTGAGAGAAACCAAGGATGTAGATATCGACAAAGTCTGATGTCCACATGCCATAAAAAAACCGGCTGTAAAAGCCGGTTTTTTTATGCCTCAAAAAAACTTATGCACGATTTTCAGAAAAAATTCATACAAAGAAATAACTAGCAAATTCATACACTTAGATATCAATTCAAGCATTTAATCCAAAAACTGCACACAAGTTATCCACAGAAGGTCAAGCCATCTGCTCCTGAGGTTTTTCCGCAGCTGGCGGCAGCGATCCCATGGCCCGCTGGGTCGCTTCGTTCCAAGCTGCAGCGCGGTCGTTGAGTTCGGCAATGGCACGTGGCCCCGTGCCGTTGGCGTACATCGGCTCACCAATTACCACTTCGATTGTACCGGCACGCTTGCCCCAACCGGTCTTGGGCCAGAACTTGCCGGCGTTGTGGGCAATCGGCAGCACCGGCAGCCCGGCATTCACGGCCAGGGCGGTACCGCCGCGCGAGAACTTGCCGATGGTGCCGAACGGTACACGGGTGCCTTCTGGGAAAATCAGCACCCACGTCTTCTGCTTGAGCAGTTCGTCACCCTTGCTCGCTACCTGCCGTAGCGCTTCCTTTGGGTTGTCGCGGTTGATCGCGATGGGCCGCAGCATGGCCATGGCCCAGCCGAAGAACGGTACATACAGCAGCTCGCGCTTGAGCACCTGGCTAAGCGGCGAGAAGTACTGGGACAGGAAGAAGGTTTCCCAGGTGCTCTGGTGATTGGACAAAATCACGCAAGGCTCAGCTGGCACGTTCTCGGCGCCAGTGATCTTGTAGTCGATGCCCAGGATGGTGCGCACCAGAAACAGCGCGCAGCGGCACCAGTACACGTTGATGAACTTGTAGCGCTTGGGGAACGACAGGAACGGCGCGACGAAGAAGCTCAGCGAGCACCACAGCAGCGAACTGGTGCCCAGCAGCAGGTAAAAAAGAAAGATTCTGATCGCCTGCAGGATCGACATAGTGGCTTGTACCATTGCGGGGCATGCCCGCCTGAGAAAAATGCGCCAGAAGGCGCACTGTTTAAATTAGTTCTCTGGCGATAGCTGCCAGATCGTCGAAAATCAGTGTAGTTTCCGGGACGCCTTTTTCCAGGGTCCGCTCGCCCTTGCCGGTCTTCACCAGCACGGGTTGTGCACCGACGGCCAGGGCGGCCTCCAGGTCACCTTTGCTGTCGCCGACGAACCAGACGCCTTCAAGGCCGATCTGGTAATGCTCGGCGATCGCCCGCAACATGCCGGGCTTGGGCTTGCGGCAATCGCACCCTTCGTCCGGCCCATGCGGGCAATACACGATATGGCCCACCTCACCGCCCTGCTCGGCCACCAGCGCGCGCAGGCGCGCATGCATGGCCTCAAGGGTTGCCAGCGGATAGTAGCCACGGGCAATGCCGGACTGGTTGGTGGCCACGGCCACCGTCCAGCCCGCCTTGCTCAACTGCGCGATCGCATCGACCGAACCGGGGATCGGCACCCATTCTTCCAGCGTCTTGATGTACGCATCGGAGTCGTAGTTGATCACCCCGTCACGGTCGAGAATCAGCAGTTTCAAGGCTTACCCCAGCAGCGAAATGTCAGCCACGCCCAGGAACAGGCCGCGCAGACGGCTGAGCAGGGCATAACGGTTGGCACGTACCTTGGCGTCTTCGGCGTTGACCATGACCGCCTCGAAGAAGGCATCGACCGGGTCACGCAGGGCCGCCAGGCGGGCCAGCGATTCGCTGTACTGACGTGCTGCAGCCATCGGTTGCACGGCCTGGTCGGCCTGCTGGATGGCCGAGTACAGGGAGAACTCGTTGGCATTGTCGAAGTACTTCGGCTCGACCTGCTCGGCGATGGCTCCTTCGGCCTTGCTCAGCAGGTTCGACACGCGCTTGTTCACCGCGGCCAGGGCCTCGGCTTCCGGCAGTTTGCGGAACGCCTGCACGGCTTGTACGCGCTGGTCGAAGTCCAGGGCGGAGCCTGGCTGCAGTGCGCGTACCGACAGGTACGTGGCGACGTCGATGCCTTCGTCTTCGTAACGCGCGCGCAGGCGGTCGAAAATGAACTCCAGTACTTGCTCGGCCAGGCCGGGGGCCTTGATCTTGGCGCCGAACTGCTTGACCGCAAACTCAACCGCGCCGGTCAGGTCCAGGTCCAGTTGCTTCTCGATCAGGATACGCAGCACGCCCAGAGCAGCACGGCGCAGGGCGTACGGGTCCTTGCTGCCGGTAGGCAGCATGCCGATGCCAAAGATACCCACCAGGGTGTCGAGCTTGTCGGCGATGGCCACGGCAGCACCGGTCAGGGTCTGCGGCAGCTCGGCGCCTGCACCGCGCGGCATGTACTGCTCGTTCAGGGCCAGGGCTACGTCTTCCGGCTCACCGTCGTTGAGCGCGTAGTAGTAACCGGCAACACCCTGCATTTCAGGGAATTCGCCGACCATCTCGGTGGCCAGGTCGCACTTCGACAGCAGGCCGGCACGGCCAGCGCGCTGGGCGTCGCCGCCGATCAGCGGAGCAATGAAGGCGGCCAGCCTGGAAACACGTTCGGCCTTGTCGTACACGGTGCCGAGCTGAGCCTGGAACACCACGTTCTTGAGGCGCTCGTTGAAGGTTTCCAGTGGCTGCTTCTTGTCCTGCTTGAAGAAGAACTCGGCGTCGGTCAGGCGCGGGCGCACGACTTTTTCGTTGCCTTGCACGATCTGCTTCGGGTCGCGGCTTTCGACGTTGGCCACGGTAATGAAGCGCGGCAGCAGCTTGCCTTCGCTGTCCAGCAGGCAGAAGTACTTCTGGTTGTCCTGCATGGTGGTGATCAGGGCTTCTTGCGGCACCTCGAGGAAACGCTCCTCGAACGAGCACACCAGCGGCACCGGCCACTCGACCAGAGCGGTCACTTCGTCCAGCAGCGCCGGTGGCACGATGGCCGTGCCTTCCTGCTGCATGGCCAGCTCTGCGGTACGCTTGCTGATCAGCTCGCGGCGCTCGGCGAAGTCGGCCAGGACGTAGGCCTTGCGCAGGTCTTCGACGTAGTTGGCCGGGGTGGTGATGAGCACGTTTTCCGGATGGTGGAAGCGGTGGCCACGGGATTCACGCCCGGCCTTCTGCGACAGGATGGTGCAATCGACCACCTGATCGCCCAGCAGCATCACCAGCCATTGGGTCGGGCGCACGAACTCTTCACGGCTGGCCGCCCAGCGCATGCGCTTGGGAATCGGCAGGTCGTTCAGCGAATCTTCGACGATGGTCGGCAGCAGCCCAACGGTAGCCTTGCCCGGGATGTGCTGGGAGAAGCGCAGCTTGGGGCCGCTCTGGTCGATCTCGGCCAGTTCCACACCGCACTTCTTGGCGAAGCCCAGCGCAGCCTGGGTCGGCTCGCCTTCGGCGTTGAAGGCAGCCTGCAGGGGCGGGCCGTCGATGTTGATGCTGCGGTCAGGTTGCTGCACGTCCAGCTGGCGAATCAGCACGGCCAGACGACGCGGCGCGGCGTACACCTGCTTGCCGGTGTAGTTCAGGCCAGCAGCCTGCAGGCCTTTTTCGATACCGGCCAGGAAGGCGTCGCCAAGGCTGGCGAGGGCCTTGGGTGGCAGCTCTTCGGTGCCCAGTTCTACCAGGAAATCTTGAGCACTCATTGTGCAGCCTCCAGCTTAGCCAACACTTCGTCACGCAGTTCAGGGGTGGCCATCGGGAAGCCCAGGCGTGCGCGGGCTTGCAGATAGCTTTGCGCCACGTCCCGGGCCAGGGTACGTACACGCAGGATGTAACGCTGGCGCTCGGTTACCGAGATGGCGCGGCGGGCGTCCAGCAGGTTGAAGGTATGCGATGCCTTCAGGACCATTTCATAGGTCGGCAGCGGCAGCTCCAGCTTGATCAGGCGGTTGGCTTCGCTTTCGTAGAAATCGAACAGTTCGAACAGTTTGTCGACGTTTGCATGTTCAAAGTTGTAGGTCGACTGCTCCACCTCGTTCTGGTGGAACACGTCGCCATAGGTGACCTTGCCGAACGGGCCGTCGGCCCACACCAGGTCGTACACCGAATCGACGCCCTGGATGTACATGGCCAGGCGCTCCAGGCCGTAGGTGATTTCACCGGTGACCGGGTAGCACTCGATGCCGCCAACCTGCTGGAAGTAGGTGAACTGGGTGACTTCCATGCCGTTGAGCCAGATTTCCCAGCCCAGACCCCAGGCGCCGAGGGTCGGCGATTCCCAGTTGTCTTCGACGAAACGAATGTCGTGCACCAGCGGATCCAGGCCGATGGCTTTCAGCGAGCCGAGGTACAGCTCCTGGAAGTTGGCCGGGTTCGGTTTGAGCACCACCTGGAACTGGTAGTAGTGCTGCAGGCGGTTGGGGTTTTCGCCATACCGCCCGTCGGCAGGACGACGGCTAGGCTGCACATAGGCGGCGTTCCAGGTTTCTGGACCCACGGCGCGCAGGAATGTAGCGGTGTGGAAAGTGCCGGCGCCTACTTCCATATCGTAGGGCTGAAGTACCACACAACCTTGAGCTGCCCAGTAGTTCTGCAGGGCGAGGATCAGGTCTTGGAAGGTACGCACGGCTGGCGTAGGCTGGCTCACGAAATTCACCTGTATCTGGGGATGCGGATGTAAAGAGCGGGAGTATAACCTGATTCGCCTCGCCCTCTACTCATTGGAGCCTTATGCCACGCTGCTTTTGGTGTACCGACGATCCGTTGTACCAGGCCTACCACGACCAGGAATGGGGAATGCCACAGCGCGACCCGGCGTTGCTCTTCGAGATGCTTTTGCTCGAAGGGTTCCAGGCGGGGCTTTCGTGGATTACCGTTTTGCGCAAACGCGAGCGTTATCGCCAGGTGATGTACGGCTTCGACCCGGTAAAGCTGGCGGCCATGAGCGACGAACGCATCGAAGAATTGATGCAGGATGCAGGCATCATCCGCAATCGCCTCAAGCTCAAGGCCGCAAGGCGCAACGCCCAGGCCTGGCTGGCTGTGGATAACCCTGCCGAATGGCTGTGGTCGTTCGTCGGCGGCTCACCGAAGATCAACCACTTCAAGCAGCGCAGCGACGTGCCGGCGGTCACCGATGAAGCCAAGGCAATGAGCAAGGCCCTGCAGAAAGCTGGCTTCACGTTCGTCGGTCCGACCATCTGCTACGCCTTCATGCAGGCCACCGGCATGGTCATGGACCACACCACCGACTGCGATCGCTACGCCGCCTTGTTGCGCTGAGGGGTTACAATGCGCGCCTTGCTGAAATAAGGAATTCGCCTGTGGAAAAGTTCAAGGGCGCCCTGATGGTCGGGGTGCTGCGCCTGTTTGCCAAGCTGCCCTGGGGCGCTGTGCAGCGTGTCGGCACCGGTATTGGCTGGCTGATGTGGAAAATCCCCAACAGTTCGCGCAACGTGGTACGGATCAACCTGGCCAAATGCTTCCCGGAGATGGACCCGGTTGCCCGTGAGCAACTGGTGGGCCAGGCGCTGCGGGATATCGGTAAATCCTTTGTCGAAAGTGCCTGTGCCTGGATCTGGCCGCCGCAACGCTCGCTGGAGCTGGTCAAGGAAGTGCATGGCCTGGAAGTGCTGGAGCAGGCCCTGGCCTCGGGTAAAGGCGTGGTCGGCATCACCAGCCACCTGGGCAACTGGGAAGTGTTGAACCACTTCTACTGCAACCAGTGCAAACCGATCATCTTCTACCGCCCGCCGAAGCTGAAGGCGGTGGATGACCTGCTGCGCGAGCAGCGCGTGCAGATGGGCAATCGCGTGGCACCGTCGACCAAGGAAGGCATCCTCAGCGTGATCAAGGAAGTGCGCCGTGGTGGCCAGGTGGGTATTCCTGCCGACCCGGAGCCGGCGGAATCGGCGGGCGTGTTCGTACCGTTCCTCGGCACCCAGGCGCTGACCAGCAAGTTCGTGCCGAACATGCTGGCCGGTGGCAAGGCGGTAGGTGTGTTCCTGCATGCGCTGCGGTTGCCGGATGGCTCGGGCTTCAAGGTGTTCCTCGAAGCTGCGCCGGAAGAGATGTACAGCACCGATGTGAATGTGTCGGCGGCGGCGATGAGCAAGGTGGTCGAACGCTATGTGCGCGAGTACCCCAGCCAGTACATGTGGAGCATGAAGCGCTTCAAGAAGCGCCCGGCTGGCGAGCCGCGCTGGTATTAAGCCATTCACCGTCCTCTGTAGGAACGGGTTTACCCGCGAATGCGATGTTGGATTCACCGACGTATTCGCGGGTAAACCCGCTCCTACAGGGACCGCGTCAAGCCGATGTCTTGTTCAGCTTCTTGAGAAAAACGGTCATTTCTTTTTCGGCCTGCTTGTCACCATGGGCCTGCGCCGCCACGATCCCGTCTTCCCACGCTTTGCGCGCCGCCGCCAGCTCGCCCTGCAGCTGATAGGCCTTACCCAGCAGCTTCCATGCTGCCGAGTATTTCGGATCCTGCTCTACACAGCGTGCCAGGTGCACCGCTGCTTCAGCGCCGTTGCCTTCATCCAGCCAGGCCTTGCCCAGGCCAAACCTCAGCAGCGGGTTATCCACACCTTTGGCCAGCATCTTCTCCAGCGATTCGCGCATGCTCTTTTCTCCTAGAAGAAACTCAAGCCGACGTGGAACAGCTTCTCCACATCGCGAATATGCTTTTTATCCACAACGAAGAGGATCACATGGTCCCCTGATTCGATCATGGTGTCGTCATGGGCAATCATCACTTCTTCGTCACGGATGATCGCACCAATAGTGGTGCCCGGTGGCAGCGTGATGTCCTCGATTGCCTTGCCGACCACCTTGCTCGACTTCGAATCGCCATGTGCCACCGCCTCGATCGCTTCGGCCGCACCGCGGCGCAGCGAGTGCACACTGACGATGTCGCCACGACGGACGTGCGCCAGCAGTGTGCCGATGGTGGCGAGCTGCGGGCTGATGGCAATGTCGATATCGCCACCCTGTACCAGGTCGACATAAGCCGGGTTGTTGATGATGGTCATCACCTTGCCTGCGCCCAGGCGCTTGGCCAGCAAGGACGACATGATGTTGGCTTCGTCATCGTTGGTCAGGGCCAGGAAAATATCGGCGTCGGCGATGTTCTCTTCGAGCATCAGGTCTTTGTCCGAGGCGCTGCCCTGCAGCACCACAGTGCTTTCCAGGGTATCGGAGAGGTGCCGGCAACGCGCCGGGCTCATCTCGATGATCTTCACCTGATATCGGCTTTCGATGGCCTCCGCCAGGCGCTCGCCGATCTGCCCGCCGCCGGCGATGACAATGCGTTTATTGGTTTCGTCGATGCGGCGCAGTTCGCCCATCACCGCACGGATATCCTTCTTCGCGGCAATGAAGAACACCTCGTCGTCGGCTTCGATCACCGTGTCGCCACGCGGGGTGATCGGCCGGTCGCGGCGGAAGATGGCCGCCACGCGGGTGTCGACGTTGGGCATGTGCGCGCGGATCTGGCGCAATTGCTGGCCGACCAGCGGGCCGCCGTAGTAGGCCTTCACTGCCACGAGCTGGGCCTTGCCCTCGGCGAAATCGATCACCTGCAGCGAGCCTGGGTGTTCGATCAGGCGCTTGATGTAATTGGTCACCACCTGCTCGGGGCTGATCAGAACGTCGACCGGGATATGGTCGTTGTCGAACAGCTCTTCGCGGGTCAGGTAGGACGATTCGCGCACCCGTGCAATCTTGGTCGGGGTATGGAACAGCGAATAGGCCACCTGGCAGGCAACCATGTTGGTCTCGTCACTGTTGGTTACCGCCACCAGCATGTCGGCGTCGTCGGCACCGGCCTGACGCAGTACCGTCGGCAGTGAGCCACGGCCCTGGACGGTGCGGATGTCCAGGCGGTCGCCGAGGTCGCGCAGGCGGTCGCCGTCGGTGTCGACCACGGTAATGTCGTTGGCTTCGCTGGCCAGGTGTTCAGCCAGCGTACCGCCTACCTGCCCTGCGCCGAGGATGATGATCTTCATGCGCTACTCCCTATCCTTTGTTCTTATCCGCGCGAGGCGGCGATCTTGATCAGCTTGGCATAGTAGAAACCGTCGTGGCCGCCTTCCTGGGCCAGCAACTGACGGCCGTGGGGCTGGCGCAGGCCGGCTTCGGTCGCCAGGTCCAGCTCACGAGCGCCCGGGGTGCGCGCGAGGAAGGCTTTGATCACTTCAGTGTTCTCGGTCGGCAATGTGGAGCAGGTGGCGTATAGCAGCATGCCGCCCACTTCCAGGGTCGGCCACAGGGCATCGAGCAGCTCGCCTTGCAGCGTGGCCAAAGCCGGGATGTCGTCGGCTTGGCGGGTCATCTTGATGTCCGGGTGGCGGCGAATCACGCCGGTGGCCGAGCACGGCGCGTCGAGCAGAATGCGCTGGAATGGCTTGCCGTCCCACCAGCTGGCAGTGTCGCGGGCATCGCAGGCGATCAGCTCGGCGTCCAGTTGCAGGCGGTCGAGGTTTTCTCGCACGCGGGTCAGGCGCTTGGCTTCGAGGTCGATGGCCACCATGTTCGCCAGGCCAGCCTCGGCCTCCAGCAGGTGGCAGGTCTTGCCGCCCGGTGCGCAGCAAGCATCGAGCACGCGTTGGCCGGGGGCCAGTTCCAGCAGGTCGGCAGATAGCTGCGCAGCTTCGTCCTGCACGCTCACCCAGCCTTCGGCGAAGCCTGGCAGGCCGCGCACGTCGCAGGCTTCGGCCAGCACGATGCCATCCCGGCTGTACTGGCATGCGCTGGCGCCGATGCCGGCTTCGGCCAGCAGTGCCAGGTAGGCATCGCGGCTATGGTGACGGCGGTTGACCCGCAGAATCATCGGAGGGTGGGCATTGTTGGCGGCGCAGATGGCCTCCCACTGCTCTGGCCAGAAGGCTTTCAGCGCCTTCTGCAGCCAGCGCGGGTGCGCGGTACGCACCACCGGGTCGCGCTCCATGCCGGCGAGCAGCTCCTCGCCTTCGCGCTGGGCACGGCGCAGCACGGCATTGAGCAGGCCCTTGGCCCACGGCTTCTTCAGTTTGTCGGCACAGCCCACGGTCTCGCCGATGGCGGCATGGGCCGGAATGCGCGTGTAGAACAGCTGGTACAGGCCGACCAGCAGCAGCGCCTGAACATCGGCATCGGCTGCCTTGAAGGGCTTTTGCAGCAGCTGTGCGGCCAGCAGGTCGAGGCGTGGCTGCCAGCGTGCGGTACCGAACGCCAGGTCCTGGGTCAGGCCGCGGTCGCGTTCATCTACCTTGTCCAGTTGCGCCGGCAGCGAGCTGTTCAGCGAAGCCTTGCCGCTGAGCACAGCGGCCAGCGCACGGGCGGCGGCGAGGCGTGGGTTCATTGGCCCAGCACCTTGCCGGCGGCGAACTTCTCGCGGCGGCTGTTGAACAGGTCACTGAAGCTCAATGCCTTGCCGCCAGGCAGTTGCAGGCGGGTCAGGCTCAGGGCTTGGTCACCGCACGCAACTACGAGGCCGTCCTTGCTGGCGGAAAGTATCTCGCCTGGGGCGCCTTGGCCTGTGGACAGGTTGGCGGCCAGCACCTTGACGCTTTCACCATCCAGAGTGCTGTGACACACCGGCCATGGGTTGAAGGCGCGGATCAGGCGTTCCAGCTCGACAGCCGGGTGGGTCCAGTCGATACGCGCTTCGTCCTTGTTCAGTTTGTGCGCGTAGGTGGCCAGGGCATCGTCCTGTATTTCGCCTTGCAGCGAACCGTCAGCCAGGCCGGCGATGGCCTGAACCACTGCGGGCGGGCCCATTTCGGCCAGGCGATCGTGCAAGGTGCCGCCGGTGTCCTCGGCGCTGATCGGGGTGACTACCTTGAGCAGCATCGGGCCGGTGTCCAGGCCGGCCTCCATGCGCATCACGGTCACGCCGCTTTCGGCGTCGCCAGCTTCCACGGCACGCTGGATCGGCGCGGCACCGCGCCAGCGTGGCAGCAGGGAAGCGTGGCTGTTGATGCAACCCAGGCGCGGGATATCCAGCACCACCTGCGGCAGGATCAGGCCGTAGGCGACCACTACCATCAGGTCTGGTTTCAGTGCGGCCAGTTCGGCCTGCGCATCGGCATTGCGCAGGGTCTGCGGCTGGAACACCGGGATGTCATGGGCCACGGCCAGTGCCTTGACCGCACTTGGCATCAGCTTCTGGCCACGGCCGGCCGGGCGGTCGGGCTGGGTGTAGACGGCCACGATCTCGTAGGGGCTGTCGAGCAGGGCCTTGAGGTGTTCGGCGGCAAACTCTGGAGTGCCTGCAAAGACGATGCGCATGGAGTTCTCGCTTCAAAAAAGAAAAAGGCTTGCCGGAGCAAGCCTTCAGGAAGGTGGGGATCAGGCTTGCTGGCGATGCTGCTTTTCCAGCTTCTTCTTGATCCGGTCGCGCTTGAGCTGCGACAGGTAGTCGACGAACAGCTTGCCGTTGAGGTGATCGAATTCGTGCTGTACGCACACCGCCAGCAGGCCTTCGCATTCCAGTTCGAAAGGCTTGCCGTCGCGGTCCTGGGCCTTGACCCGGACACGCAGCGGACGGTCGACGTTCTCGTAGAAGCCCGGTACCGAAAGGCAGCCCTCCTGGTACTGGCCCATGTCATGGGTGAGCTCTTCGACCGACGGGTTGATGAAGACGCGCGGTTCGCTGCGGTCTTCGCTGAGGTCCATGACCACAACCTGCTTGTGCACGTTCACCTGGGTAGCGGCCAGGCCGATGCCAGGGGCTTCGTACATGGTTTCAAACATGTCGTCGATCAGCTGACGCAGGGCGTCGTCGAACTCCGTCACCGGTTTGGCGAGGGTGCGCAGGCGCGGGTCCGGGAATTCGAGAATGTTCAAGATGGCCATAAGGTCAGGCAGTCACTGTGCGTTCGGTTGAAAAGTCGGGTGGGAACCGGCCATTGCTGGCCAGCTCCCCCCTAAGAACCGTACGTGCGCCTTTCAGCGCATACGGCTCAAGCCTTCACTAAGCTTCCAATGGAAGCCGGTTTGCTCACGTGCAGACCACGCGTGTGGAGCTGGTTGTGACAATTAGGATGCAAGAGTACCCGATTGGCCAAAGCGTCACCACCGTCAACGGCCCGGTGGATGATGTGGTGGTCGTGCCACCCTGTTTCCTTGGTGATCGGTTGTTTGCAAAGCAGACACAGGCCGTTCTGGCTGGCGAATAGATTTCCGATTTGTTTCCGGTATTTCAGCTTATTCAGCATCCGGTCCATCCGGAGTTTTTCGCCCATGGCCTCCATGGCTGGATCGTAGGGATTGTATTCCCCACTCACCTTTTTGTGCCGCTCGATCGGAGTACTCGCAAGCGAGTACAACTCGAACTCCCGTTTCGTCCCATTTTCCTCCAACACTGTGGTCGCGAACACCCATTTCCTGTCCCCTGAGGCCCGAAAATACTTCTTCCTGACCCAGTCGAGGGACTTGTTTGGGTGCCGCCTCTTTGCCCACCGCCAGAGTTTGATAAACACTCTGTTGTCCATACGGCTGTACGCTTGTTTAGCAACTACTGGCTGGTGGTACAGAGCCCACCCTCTCAGCATTGGGTTTAGCATTCGGATCAAGTCGCCCTGCCTCACCGTCTTGTGAGAGTCGATCACTTCTCGAACCTTGCTATAGAACGCCTTAACGTTCTTCTTGCTCGGCTTGATCAGTAACGTTCCTTCGTATTTCCGGAAACTCCATCCAAGGAAGTCGAAGCCTTCGTCGATGTGAGCAACACGCGTTTTCTTGAGTGACAACCGCAATCCTCGCGTCGCGAGGAACTGTTCTACCCAAGGTTTTACTTCGTTCTCCAGCACCTCCGAGGAGGTGCCAGTAATTACGAAGTCATCTGCGTATCGCACCACATTCACCTTCAGTTTCTTCGCCCTTGTCACTCCTAGGTATTGCTTGAGGAGTGTTTCCAGACCATCCAGTGCCAGATTTGCCAACACCGGGGAGATAATTCCCCCTTGTGGCGTGCCTGCGTCCGTTGCGTGCAACTGCCCCTTGTGGATGACTCCAGCCTTTAACCACTGCTGAAGCATCCGGGTATCCGTAGGGGCGTTCCTTAGCAGCCATTCGTGGTTGATGTTGTCGAAGAACCCTTCGATGTCTGCGTCCAGAACCCAACAGGCGGAAGCCTGTTTGGAAAGACACAGGAAGAGCTGCGCCATCGCATCCGCCGTACAACGTTCGATCCTGAAGCCGTAGCTATTAGGATCGCCATGGGTTTCGGCGATGGGAGACAGGGCTAGCATGTACAGCGCTTGCATAGCCCTATCCGTCATGGTCGGTATGCCCAATGGGCGTTCCCGTCCATCCGACTTCGGGATGTAGACTCGCCGTAGTGGCCGAGCCCGGTAACCCCGCGTCTTCAACTGACCAACCGCGTTCCATTTCGCGATGGGTGTGTCCCAGAGTTGCTTATCGACTCCCGCCGTGCGGCTTCCCTGATTTTCCGTGACTCTCCGTACAGCCAAGTACCTGGCCGACTTCGAGCGAGTAAGCATTCGTTGCAGGGATTTAACCCTGCGCCATTTGCCTTCCCGACAAGCCTTCGCAATTCGCACCTGCATTCCCCGGACATTCCGCTGAACTCGACGCCAATCGACGTCATGCCACTGCTGCGGAGTGCCGGAAAGCGCAGACTCACCTTGCTGGCTGAGCTCTTTCATGCTGCTTTCCTCTCAAAGTGATACCACCCGAGCGGAAGGCGCACGTACCCCTGAGGGGCGCGTGCACCCCGTCAGGGTTGGATGATCAAGGGCCAATGAAGCCAGCCCTGAAGTTGATGAGACGGTCTCAGTCAGAGTCATTGCGACAGAAGACCACGCAGAAGTCTGCCCGGTTTCCCGTGGGGTGATGTTCCAACCCCTATCCAAGCCATTACAGCCTGGCGTTCGCTTTCTCTGCGATCCCATACCCGCACCGCCAACAGTGTTCCTTACGGTTCACCTGCCCAAAGGGCAGCGATACGGGCTTACCACGTTCCCTGTCTGTCACACGACTGGGTTAGGACCTACCTTTTTCACCGGGGATCTTGGAAGACGACGTATCCCCAGCTCAGACGGGGATATCCGATCACGTACCTTTTGGTTCAAGCCTGTCAGCAGCTTTGGCTTGGCTATGTTTACGGTGTTTATCAGTAGTTCACATATGTTGCCCATACCAGTCAGCCTAGCGCCTTAACCCGGCACTGCTCCGAGTCTCTGCACCCCTCCTCGCGGAGAGAATGCACCCGAGATGGGGGCTACATTGTCAGACGGGCTTCACACACCACCGTTGCCAGTAATGCATGCCGTCGTAGGCTACCGTTGGTCGCACAACGAGTCCGCTACTGCTCCGTGTGGGCGGCAGTTGGACAATGACAGACAGAGCTTCCGCTCATGTCTCCTGAGGAAAAGCCGAGCCAAGACGGTAATGACCGTTGGTCGGTTATTTGTTACCTCCTGCAATGAAAACGAGCAGGAGGTGACCCCTGCGGGGATCTACACTCCCGCGTGGGTTAAGTCTAAGAGGCCCTCCAAAACCGGGAGTGCCGGTTCTGCGGTCGTGCTACCGAGAGCTGAACGACCTTGGGTTTTGCCATCCGCCGCAGCGGTAAGTCCTTGAAGGCATTGGACTTCTGGGTTGGTTTTGTTTCTTGGGGATGGATACCCAAGTATTCGATTTCCTTGCAGAAATCCCATCAAGCTGGCCATACAGCTTGGTGGAGGAGACACGCTACGCGTGTCGCACCTGAGCACACATAATAAAGGGAAACGGGGATTTCGGCACCTGGCAAGCTCGTCTAGGGTGACTATGGGCTTGATAGCCCCCAATCAATGGACAGCTTTTCAAAGTGTTACTCACAGAGTTATCCACAGGTTGTGCCACGTAATTGGCCCCGTTTCGATCAAGGATGATCTCAATGCCCAGTCACCATTCGTCGCCCTGCCCGCCTGCCGAACTGGAGGCACGCTTACGCCTGCATCGCCTCCCCGATGCTGGACTGCGACGCTTTCGAACGTTGCTCGAAGCCTTCGGCAGTGCCTCCTCCGCGCTCAGTGCTCCCGCTTCGGCCTGGCGAGCGTTGGGCATTCCCCAAGCCACCATCGATGCCCGGCGCAGTGCCGAGGTACGCGATGGCGCACTGGCTGCTATGGCTTGGCTGGAGCGCCCTGGCCAGCATTTGCTGATGTGGGACGGCCCAGGCTACCCAGCTTTGCTGGCAGAAATCGACGATGCCCCGCCGCTGCTTTTCGTCGCTGTCGAACCAGCCTTGCTCGATCGTCCTCAGCTGGCCATCGTGGGCAGCAGACGTGCCACACCCCTGGCGCTCGACACCGCCCGGGCATTTTCCCGCTACCTCGCGCAGGCTGGTTTCACCATTACCAGCGGGCTGGCGGTAGGTGTCGACGGTGCCGCTCATCGGGCCGCGTTGCAGGCTGGCGGCGGCACGATTGCCGTGCTCGGTACGGGCTTGCAAAAACTTTATCCACAGCGCCATCGGGACCTTGCGCAGGCGATGATCGACAACGGCAGTGCGCTGGTTTCCGAGTATCCCCTGGATGCCGGGCCGCTGCCTGGCAACTTCCCCCGGCGCAACCGCATCATCAGTGGGCTGTCGCTCGGTGTGCTGGTGGCCGAGGCAAGCCTCGCCAGCGGCTCGCTGATCACGGCGCGTCTGGCGGCGGAACAAGGCCGCGAGGTGTACGCCATTCCGGGCTCCATTCATCACCCGGGGGCCAAGGGCTGCCACCAGCTGATTCGTGATGGGGCGCTGCTGGTGGAAACTGTGGAACAGATCCTGGAAAGCTTGCAGGGTTGGCAGAACCTGCCGCCTGCGGTTGTGGACAAATTCGACCACCCCCTGCTCGCCCTGCTGCATGCCGCACCCCAGACCAGTGAAAGCCTGGCCCACTGCAGCGAGCAGCCGCTGGCCGACGTGCTGGCGCAGTTGACCGAGCTGGAGCTGGAAGGCCGGGTCAGCAATGAAGCCGGGCGTTGGTTTGCCCGCGCGGGCTAAGTACACTGCGCACAAGCAAGGTATTCAGGCGGAGAAACAGCAATGGTGAGCAGTTTTCGTGTGCAACAAGCCGCACGTGAGATCCGGGCGGGCGCGGTGATCGCCTACCCGACGGAAGCGGTCTGGGGCCTGGGCTGCGACCCATGGAACGAGGACGCGGTGTATCGCCTGTTGGCGCTGAAGTCGCGTCCTGTGGATAAAGGGCTGATTCTGATCGCTGACAATATCCGTCAGTTCGACTTCCTGTTCGAGGACTTCCCCGAGGACTGGATCGACCGCATGAGCAGCACCTGGCCGGGGCCGAACACCTGGCTGGTGCCGCATCAGGACCTGTTGCCCGAGTGGGTGACCGGGCAGCATGACACGGTGGCGCTGCGGGTCAGTGATCACCCGGTGGTGCGTGAACTGTGCGCACTGGTGGGGCCGCTGATTTCCACCTCGTGCAACCCCGGCGGGCGCCCGGCGGCGAAGACCCGCTTGCGGGTTGAGCAGTACTTCCATGGCCAGTTGGACCTGGTGCTTGGCGGGGCGCTGGGCGGGCGGAAGAACCCGAGTGTGATTCGCGACCTGGCAACCGGCGAAGTCGTTCGCCCGGGTTGATACCAATCCACAGGCCTGGCTCGGGACTCGGGCCCCTGTGGGAGCGGGCGCGCCCGCGAAGAATACAACTCGGTGCCAGGCACGGGCTTCGCCCGTGTTCGCGGGCATGCCCGCTCCCGAAAGTGTCACGCACATGACTGCCCTTCGCAGCACGTTTGGTCGCGATGATGGCTATGGTAACGAGGTCTTCGATGAGGCGATTTTTGAACTGACGGCCCGCAAGCCCAAGGCAGAGCTCTATTCCATCATCCCGAAAGGGGATAGAAACAAGCCAAAAAATAAAGGCCGCTTAAGCGGCCTAAATGGCGGGGATGCACTCGCCCGGATAACTTGAAACTCAACCGGCGCACCAGCACTTCCTCAAGCAGAAATGCTACGTTTCCGAATCTGTACGGTCAAGCCGGGATCTTTTTCTCGCGTGCTGTAGATGGGCCTTCTGTGGCTTTCTAGGTGATCAGGGTTTTCTGATTATTGCCAAAATGTCTGTCCAGCTGGGCACTTCGGAAATATCCTACGACCCGCGTCCTCTGCCATCACCTTCTCAGTGGGAACCTCTGCCCCTAGGCTCAAACCGTCGCCGAACAACTTGGCGATCGGGTGTGGTAACCCGGGTTCTGGGTGATCTTGGCAGTCCATGGCGGCTGTTCGCAGGAGGCTTCGTGCCTGCTGGGTTTTAGATCTCCCACCCGGTTTACCACCCTGCGTACAGCTGCCACCCATTCGTGTGGTAACGGACTGGGTGGGGCCATGAAGCGAGATCTAGTGATGAAGAAGATTGTTCCTGATCCACCCCTACCCTGCACCTCCACCCGCCCCTTCGGCCGCTGCGATGCCGGCCACGATCCACTCTTCACCGTCAACCCAAACATTTCTGCCGAGGACGCTCTGGTCCACGTAGCCCTATACCTGCGCAGCGCTTACGAAACCGGCTACAAAGCTTTGGACTACATGCGTGAAGAAGGCCGTGGCATGTTCTGGTCGAACCTGCATGCGATTGAGATGGCAGAGGGTGTGATCGAGGCGATACTCGATGGCATCGAGTCGACGCCATCGCCGTCACGCCCAGCCTCCAAGGCATAGCGCTGCTATCGAGGCCGACTCAGTACCTGTGGGAGCGGGCGTGCCCGCGAACACCGGCAAAGCCGGTGCCATCCATCGCGGTGGCTTCTTCGCGGGTAAACCCGCTCCTACAGGGAATGTGTGTGGCTCAAGGAATCAGTACGGTCGACCCCACAGTCCTGCGCGCCGACAACTCCGCCTGCGCCTTGGCCGCCTCACTCAGCGGATACCGCTGCTGGATATCCACAGCCAGCTTGCCACTGCCAATCATCGCAAACAGGTCATCGGCCATGGCCTGGGTGTTCTCGGCATTGTTGGCATAGGTGGCCAAGGTCGGCCGGGTGACATACAGCGAGCCCTTCTGCGCCAGAATCCCCAGGTTCACCCCGCTCACCGCACCGGAAGCGTTGCCAAAGCTCACCATCAACCCACGCGGGCGCAGGCAGTCCAGCGAGGTCAGCCAGGTGTCGGCACCCACGCCGTCATACACCACCGGGCATTTCTTGCCGTCGGTCAGCTCCAGTACGCGCTTGGCCACGTCTTCACGGCTGTAGTCGATGGTCGCCCAAGCCCCCAGCGCCTTGGCCCGTTCGGCCTTCTCGGCAGAGCTCACGGTGCCGATCAGCTTGGCGCCCAGGGCCTTGGCCCATTGGCAAGCCAGCGACCCTACACCACCGGCTGCGGCATGGAACAGGATCACATCACCCGCCTTCACCTCATAGGTCTGCTTCAGCAGGTACTGTACGGTCAAACCCTTGAGCATCACCGCTGCCGCCTGCTCGAAGCTGATGGTGTCCGGCAGCTTGACCAGGTTGGCTTCCGGTAGCGTATGCACCTCGCTGTAGGCGCCCAGCGGGCCGCCGGCATGTGCCACACGGTCTCCTACCTTCAGCCGGGACACGCCTTCGCCCACGGCCTCTACCACACCTGCCGCTTCGGTACCCAGGCCAGAAGGCAGGGACGGCGGCGCATACAGCCCGCTTCGGAAGTAGGTATCGATGAAGTTCAGGCCGATCGCATGGTTACGCACACGCACCTGCTGTGGCCCGGGCGGGGTGGGTTCGAATTCCACAAACTGCAGCACTTCCGGGCCGCCATGCTGGCTGAACTGGATACGCTTGGCCATCTCGCACTCCTGTAGTCGGGATCGGGAAAGGCCTTCTATCGGACGCCTTTGCTTGGTCGTCGTCAACTGCGGCGCGCGCTGGCGGTGGTATGCTACGCGGCGAATTCTTCCCTGCCCGTTCCTGGTGACCCGATGACTAGCCGCACCGAGGCCGTGAAAGCCTACCTGCTCGACCTGCAAGACCGCATCTGCTCTGCCCTCGAAACAGAAGACGGCGGTGCCCGCTTCGTCGAGGACGCCTGGGTGCGCGAAGCCGGTGGCGGGGGCCGCACGCGGGTTATCGGTGAGGGCAACGTGATCGAAAAAGGCGGGGTCAACTTCTCCCATGTGTTTGGTAGCGGCCTGCCGCCGTCGGCCAGTGCCCACCGTCCCGAACTGGCAGGCCGTGGCTTCGAAGCCTTGGGTGTGTCGCTGGTGATACACCCGCACAACCCGCATGTGCCCACTTCCCACGCCAACGTTCGCTTCTTCATCGCCGAAAAGGAAGGTGAAGAGGCCGTATGGTGGTTTGGCGGCGGCTTTGACCTGACGCCATACTATGGCAACGAAGAAGACTGCATTCACTGGCACCGAGTGGCCGAGCAGGCTTGCGCGCCGTTTGGCGCCGACGTGTACCCGCGCTACAAAGCCTGGTGCGATCGCTACTTCCACCTCAAGCACCGTGGCGAGCCACGCGGTATCGGCGGCTTGTTCTTCGATGACCTGAACGAGTGGGACTTCGACACTTGCTTCGCCTTCATCCGCGCCATTGGCGATGCCTTCGTCGACGCCTACCTGCCAATCGTCCAGCGCCGCAAGAACACGCCCTACACCCCGCAGCAGCGCGAGTTCCAGGAATACCGCCGTGGCCGGTACGTGGAGTTCAACCTGGTCTATGACCGCGGCACCCTGTTCGGTCTGCAGTCCGGTGGCCGCACCGAATCCATCCTCATGTCGCTGCCACCGCAGGTGCGTTGGGGTTATGACTGGAAGGCCGCGCCCGGCAGTGAAGAAGCGCGCCTGACAGAGTACTTCCTGCAAGACCGCGACTGGCTCGGCCAGTAAGCCTGTGGATAAACAAGGAGCCGTCATGGACCAGTACGTCGTTTTTGGTAACCCCATCGGCCACAGCAAGTCGCCGCTGATCCACCGCCTGTTCGCCGAGCAGACCGGTCAGGACCTGGAATATGCCACGCTGCTGGCGCCGCTGGACGAGTTCAGCGACTGCGCGCGCGGCTTCTTCAAGCAAGGCAGTGGCGGCAATGTCACCGTGCCGTTCAAGGAAGAGGCCTTCCGCCTGTGCGACAGCCTGACCCCACGTGCCCGGCGCGCAGGCGCAGTGAACACGCTGAGCAAGCTGGCTGATGGCACCCTGCAGGGCGACAACACCGACGGCGCTGGCCTGGTGCGCGACCTGACGGTGAATGCCGGGGTCGAGCTGGCGGGCAAGCGCATTCTCATCCTCGGTGCCGGTGGCGCCGTGCGCGGCGTGCTGGAGCCTATTCTGGCGCACAAGCCGCAGTCGCTGGTGATTGCCAACCGTACCGTGGAAAAGGCCGAACAGCTGGCGCGCGAGTTCGATGAACTGGGGCCGGTTGTGGCCAGCGGGTTTGCCTGGTTGCAGGAGCCTGTGGATGTAATCATCAACGCCACCTCGGCGAGCCTGGCCGGGGAGTTGCCACCGATTGCCGACAGCCTGGTCGAGGCGGGTCGTACGGTTTGCTACGACATGATGTATGGCAAGGAGCCGACGCCGTTTTGCCAGTGGGCTACCAAGCTGGGGGCTGCCAAGGTACTGGATGGGTTGGGGATGCTGGCTGAGCAGGCAGCTGAAGCCTTCTTTATCTGGCGTGGCGTGAGGCCGGATACGGCGCCGGTGTTGGCTGAACTGCGCCGGCAACTCGCTCGGGGCTGAGCTGGCCGGGGCCGCTTGGCGGCCCTATCGGGAAGTGTCAGATTTTTTGTGTGCGGGCCGGTAACGGCCTGCCGTCAGGCAGGCCCTGACTTTCACCAGGTCGGCCTGATGAACCGATCTCCGTACAAAATCGCGAATTGATTCATCGCACTTTTCCAATCATGCGCCGCTGAGCCCCAGTTTGCCGTGATGTTTCGCAGCCCCAGCCAGATCAGCTTGGTAGCTGCGTCATCGTTCGGGAAATGGCCTCGGGTCTTGATGATCTTGCGCAGCTGGGCATTGATACTCTCGATGGCGTTGGTGGTGTAGATCACTTTCCGGATGGCTGGTGGGAAGACAAAGAAGGGAATCACTCGATCCCAGGCGCGTCTCCAGGCCGCAACGACCGTTGGATACTGCTTGCCCCAGGGCCCGTTTTCAAACTCATCGAGTGCCTGCTCAGCCGCTTCGGCGTTGATGGCCTGGTAGATCGGCTTGAGCGCCTTGGCCAGTGCCCGCCGCTTGTCCCAGGCTGCAAAGTCCAGGCTGTTGCGGATCAGGTGCACGATGCACGTCTGCAGAGTCGTCTCTGGAAACACGGCGCTGAGAGCCTCTGGCATGCCTTTGAGGCCATCGGTCACGGCAATCAGCACATCCTCGACACCACGTGTCTTGAGATCGTTAAAGACCTTCATCCAGAACTTCGCACCCTCGGTGTTCTCGATCCAGATGCCCAAGATATCGCGCGTCCCGTCGGGTAGAACGCCCAGCGCCAAGTAAATGGCCTTGTTGCGCACCAAGCCTTCTTCGCGGATCTTCACCCGCAGTGCATCGAAGAAAATGACCGGGTACATGGGCTCTAGTGGCCGCTGCTGCCACGCGCCAATTTCTTCCATGACCTCGTCTGTCACAGAGCTGATGAAGTCGGGTGAGACCTCTGTTCCATACTGCTCGGACAGAAAGGCTCGGATCTCTCTGACCGTCATGCCACGGGCGTACATGGCGATGATCTTGTCATCGAAACCGGTGTACCGCCGCTCATGCTTGGGGATGAGAATGGGCGCAAAACTGCCGTCTCGGTCACGAGGAATTTCCAGCCGCAGCGGGCCATCGCCGGTCAAAACCGTCTTGCCACTCTTGCCGTTACGCTGGTTGGTTTCATCCTCTGGGCGCTGCGCGCCCGGCGGATAACCCAGGTGGTGGCCAAGTTCGGCGTGCAGAGCGCGTTCGATCAAGGCCTTCTTGAACGCCGCAGAGGCATCCTCGATAGCCTCTGCGGTCATCAGGCCCTCACCGAACTGCTCCAGCAGCTCTTTGGGGATTTTGGGCAGGTCACGCAAGGGTTTCTTTTTGGTTGGCATACATGCACCTCTTACTCATGTTATGCCCGAACACAAAATTTCTGACACCCTCCCCTATCGCGACGCAAGGCCGTTCCCACAAAGTACGTCGTACGCCGATCCTCTGTGGGAGCGGCCTTGCGTCGCGATGGGCTGCAAAGCAGACCCAGAATCCCAACCTCATTCCTCAAACCGGATCGGGCACAACTCCACCCCTTCCAGCTTCTGCAACTCCTCGATCACCTGCGGCCTGGCCCGGTGCAAGGTCAAACTCCCCCCCAATCGCCGCAACCGCCGCGCCTCGCGGTGCAACATGTCCACACCCGAGTAATCGATGAAATTCACCTGCCGGGCATCGATCACTACATGCGGCCCTTGGCAGCGCTGCAAGCGCACCTGCAGGTAATGCGCCGCACCAAAGAAAATCGACCCACCTACCCGCAATACATCCGCGTCCCCTTCACGGCTTTGTTGGATCCGTGGTCGTGAGGTGCGCTTCAAATAGAAGAACAGCGAAGCCAGCACGCCGGCATAGATGGCTGTCTGCAGCTCCAGCAGCAATGTCGCTGCAGCCGTCAGCGCCATCACCAGAAACTCCGAGCGGCTGACCCGGAACAATGCACGGATCCCTCGGTGGTCCACCAACCCCCAGCAGATCAGCAGAATGCTGCCGGCCATGGCCGGTATCGGCAGGTGCGCGATCAGGCCGGCGCCGGTCACGGCGAACAACGCCACCCACAGCGCTGAAAACACCCCGGCCATCGGTGAACGGGCGCCCGCCTCGTAGCTCAGGCCCGAGCGGGTGAAGGAACCGGCAGACAGGTAACCAGAGAAAAATGCACCGGCAATATTCGACAGGCCCTGTGCGCGTATTTCCTGGTCCGGGTCGATCAGTTGTTCTGAACGTGCCGATAGCGAGCGGGCAATCGACAGGCTGGTGACCAACCCCAGCATGCCTACCGCAACGGCGCTGGGCAGCAGACGCAACATGAGCTCCATGTCCAGCAAAGGCAGCGGGCTGAAAGGCGGGAGTTGCCCGGTGAACGCTGCCACCCGCGGTACATGGCCAAAGAAGCCCGGCAGCAGCCAGGCCAGCAAGCTGACCAGGATCAGGCTTATCAACAGGCTCGGCCAGCGTGGGCGCCAGAGTTTGAAGGCCGCACCGATCACGACGGTGGCCAGGCCCAGCAGCAAGGAAGGTAGGTCGACCTCGCCTGCGTGGCTGGCCAGGTCCTGCACGGTCATCAGCGCGGTGGCCTGGCTGGGCAGGGCCATGCCCAGCAGGTTGGGTAGCTGGCCCAAGGCAATGACGATGGCGGCACCCAGCGTGAAGCCGAGCACCACGGAATGGGAGACGAAGTTGACCAGCGCGCCGAAGCGCAATAGCCCGAGCAGCAGCTGGAAAATGCCGCCGAGGAAGGTCAGCAGCAACACCAGCGTGATGTAGTCAGCGCTGCCGGCCACGGCCAGCGGGCTGATGCTGGCGTAGAGCACGATGGAAATGGCAGCGGTCGGGCCGCAGATCAGGTACCAGGAAGAACCCCACAGGCAGGCGATCAGTACCGGCACGATGGCGGCGTAAAGCCCGTATTCGGCGGGCAGGCCGGCGATCAGGGCGTAGGCGATGGATTGCGGCAGGGCGAGGATGGCGCCGCTCAGGCCTACCAGCAGGTCCTGGCGCAGGCTGCGGCCCGATTGGCGGGGAAGCCAGGTGAGGAAGGGCAGCAGTAAAGAGAGGCGATGCATGGGTTATCCACAATCCTTAAGGGGTCGCCAAGCCCTGTGGGAGCGGGCATGCCCGCGAAAAAGCCAACGCGTTGCTTGGCACCGGCTTTGCCGGTGTTCGCGGGCGCGCCCGCTCCCACAGGGTTGGTGTGTTGCTTTGTGAGATTACAGTTTGGCTTTGACGGCCTCCAGGGCATCCCCATCGGCCTTAGTGGTAACTCCGGCCAACCACCCATCCAACCGTTCAGGATGCGCTTTCACCCAGGCCTTGGCCGCTTCATCGAAGCTGATCTTCTTGTCTACCACCTCGGCCATGATGCTGTTTTCCATGTCCAGTGTGAACTTGAGGTTACCCAGCAGCTTCGCGGCATTCGGGCAGGCTTGTGGATAACCCTTGCGCGTCAGCGTGTATACCTCGCCCTTGCTGCCGAACCACTTTTCCCCGCCGGTCAGGTAATGCATTTTCAGCTTCACGTTCATCGGGTGCGGGGTCCAGCCAAGGAAGGTGATGAATTGCTGCTTCTTCACCGCCCGGTCGACCTGGGCCAGCATCGCCTGCTCGCTGGACTCCACCAGCTTCCACTGGCCGAGGTTGAATTCATTCTTGTCGATGATTGCCTTGAGCGACAGGTTAGCCGGGGCGCCGGAGCCGATTCCGTACAGTTTTTTGTCGAACTGCCCGGCGTGTTTTTGCAGGTCAGCGAAGTCCTTCACCCCGGCATTCCACACATAGTCGGGCACTGCGAGGGTGAACTCGGTTCCCTCCAGGTTGCGCGACAGCTGCTGCACATCGCCATTGGCGATGAACTTGTCATGGAAGCCTTGCTGCGCCGGCATCCAGTTTCCGAGGAAGGCGTCGACCTGGCCGTCCTTGAGGCCGCCGTAGATGATCGGTACGGCCAGGCTGTCGATCTTCACCTGGTAACCCAGGCTTTCCAGTAACAGGCGTGCCACGGCATTGGTCGAGGCAATATCACTCCAGCCGGGGTCGGCCATTTTCACGGTACTGCATTGCGCATCGCTGTCTGCGGCGTGGGCCGTGGTGGCACTCAGGGCCAGGGCGAACACGGCGGCGGAGAACTTGTGCATGGCGGCCTCTCTTCTCAATCCAGGGGGGCGGGCTGTGGATAACGTGCCTTGCGTTCGAGGTCATCGAGATCGATGTGGTTGCGCATGTACTGTTGGCTGGCGTCCACCAGTGGTTGGTGGTCCCAGCTTTTCAGCTTGCCGATGGCCAGCGCTTCGGCCACCAGCCGGCGGCGGCGCTGGCTGGCCAGTACCTGCTGGCGCAGGCTGGTGATGTCCCAGCGCTGTTGCGCTTCATCGACAAATGCCTGCAGCAGCACCTGGTGGTCCGGGCTGCCGGTGAGGTTCTCCCGCTCGTGCGGGTCGCGGCTCAGGTCATAGAGTAGGCATGGGTCGTCTTCGCTGTACACGAACTTGTAGGGCCCGCGGCGAATCATCATCAGCGGGCCGACGGTGCCTTCGGCCATATACTCGCCGATCACCTCGTCGTGACCGCCCTGCCCTTGCAGATGGCCCAGAAGTGAGCGGCCGTCCAGCTGCAGGTCTTTATCCACAGCGCCGCCAGCCAGTTCGACCAAGGTTGGCAACAGGTCGCAGGTCGACACCGAGGCAGTGACCCGCCCCGCCGCGAAGCGCTTCGGCGCGTGGATCAGCAGCGGCACCCGCGCCGACATTTCGAACCAGTGCATTTTGTACCAGAGGCCACGCTCGCCAAGCATGTCGCCGTGGTCGCCGGAAAACACGATCAGTGTGTCATCGGCCAGGTTGCATTCCTCCAGGGTCTGCAGCAATTGGCCGATGTTGTCATCGATATAGCTGCACGCGCCGAAGTAGGCGCGGCGGGCATCGCGAACCTTATCCACAGGCAGTGGCTTGTTCCAAAGGTCGTAGACCTTCAGCAGGCGCTGTGAATGCGGGTCGAGTTCTGCCTGGCTGAACTCGGCACGGGGCATGGGGATATCCACACCTTCGTAGCGGTCCCAGTAGCGTTTGGCAATGGTGTAGGGGTCATGCGGGTGGGTCATCGAAACGGTCAGGCAAAATGGCCGGCCATCGTTTTCGCGCACATGGTCGTACAGGTACTGGCGCGCCTTGAACACCACCTCCTCGTCGAAATCCAGCTGATTGGTGCGCACGCACGGACCCGCCTGCAGCACCGAGGACATGTTGTGGTACCAGCTTGGACGCACATCGGGTTCGTCCCAGTTCACCGCCCAACCGTAGTCGGCCGGGTAGATGTCGCTGGTCAGGCGTTCTTCATAGCCGTGCAACTGGTCCGGGCCGCAGAAGTGCATCTTGCCCGACAGCGCGGTGCGGTAGCCCAGGCGACGCAGGTAATGGGCGTAGGTCGGCACATCGGCAGGGAAGTCGGCCGCGTTGTCGTAGGCGCCAATGCGGCTGGGCAACTGACCGCTGACCAGGGTGAAGCGTGATGGCGCGCACAGTGGGCTGTTGCAGTAGGCCGAGTCGAACACCACGGCTTGCTCGGCCAGACGGCCGAGGTGCGGCATCTTGATGGGCGAAGGGCCGTAGATCGGCAGCAAGGGCGCGGCCATCTGGTCGGCCATGATGAACAGGATATTCGGACGCGTCATGGTGGCTTCCATCGTTGAGGGTTATGCGAACCGCTTGCCTACCAAGATGCGACTGTGGATAACATGGGTAAAGCCCATGGCGGGCAATGACTGGGATTAGCCAAGCTTATGTTTGAGCACCTTGCCGGGTTGTCGCTGGATACCTTGCGCGTATTCGAGGCTGCTGCGCGCCTGCGTGGCTTTACCGCTGCGGCGCTGGAGTTGGGTACCACGCAGCCGGCAGTGAGCCAGCAGGTGAAGCGCCTGGAGGCACAGTTGGGCACGCGCCTGTTTGACCGCATTTACCGGGGCATCGAGCTGACCGAGGCTGGCCAGTTGCTGTTCGAACAGGTGCATCAGGGGCTGCAGTCCATGGATGACGGTATTGCCCAGGCCGGCGGGCGCGGCCAGCGCGAAGTGCTGCAGGTCGCCACCGACTTTGCCTTTGCGGCGTTCTGGCTGATGCCAAGGCTGCAGCGCTTTCATGAGGCTTATCCACAGGTGGATGTGAGCCTGGTGACGGGTGAGCGCAGCCAGGGCATGTTGCGCCCGGACATTGATGTGGCGGTGCTGTTTGGCGATGGACGCTTTCACCAAGGAGAAAGCCGCTGGCTATTCGATGAGGAAGTGTTCCCGGTGTGCAGCCCCCATCTGATTCATGGCAAAGCCTTGTCAGCTGTGGCTTTGCAACGATTGCCGCTGCTGCATTTGAAGGGCGAGCAGGCCAGCCGCTGGTTTGACTGGGCGGGGGTATTTCGTGGGTTTGGTGTGGAAAGCTCACCGCCGGCGGGGCAGCTGCGGTTTGATAACTATACCTTGCTGATTCAGGCAGCGATTGCCGGGCAAGGGGTGGCGATTGGCTGGGCGCACCTGGTGGACGGGTTGGTGGAGCAAGGGTTGCTGTGCCGGCCGCTGGAGGGGAGTTTGCGCTCGGAACGCGGCTATTACGTAGTCTTACCGCCGCGCAAGCGGCGTGGGGCGTTGATCGAGCGGTTTGTGGATTGGTTGGAGCAGGAGCGCAGCCTTTGAGATTTTGGGGCCGCTTTGCGGCCCATCGCGACACAAGGCCGCTCCCACAGTGGCACTGCACACGCCGGCCCATGTGGGAGCGGCCTTGCGTCGCGATGGGCTGCGCAGCAGCCCCGGCAATCTAGACCACGAAGTTCAGGTGCTCGCTCCGGTGCAAGTCCAGCTCCAGCATGTCCACCATCCCCGCTGCGATCCTGGACAAGCGCCGCAACGGCTCAGCCAGCCCAGGCTCCAGCGTGCCTTCGGTACTGCGAAAATGCTCCATGCCTAACCCGGCCAGTTCCTGCGGTGCATTGATCAGCGTCCAGTGCAAGGCACTGCGCTGCAACCCATCAACCACCTGGGCCACGCATTCCCGCTCCACCTCGCTGTACTTGCCCGGTTCATCCAGCACATCGAAATCGCCCACAAGCAGCAGCCGGCGTATAGTCGTACGCGCAAGCCCCGCCACCAGCGCCTCGCTCAAGCGTGCCTGCCCCGGCAGGTCACCCGGCGCCAGCGCTGGTAACAGGGCGATCACCGCCGAGCCGCCCGCTGCGCCCTGCTCCGCCTGGTGGGCATCACCCAGCCCCCCTATCTTGAAGTGCAGGCCCGGGCGCGGCGAATGGCGGTTGAGGTCGTCGACCACGGCGATGACTTCGTGCTGGCGCGACAGCAGCTCGACCATCAGGGCATTGCCCAGGCTGCTTTCAGGCCCGAACAGGACCAGTTTGAACACTGGGGTTTCGGCGTTTTTCACTGCATCACTCCCGTTGCAGGTGGTGATGGTTGGACCGCAATCAGGAGTTATCGTGCAGAGGATCAAGGGTTACCACGCCCACGTTTATTACGACGCAGCCACCATGGAGCAGGCCCGCGAACTGTGCGAGGAGGCGGCGCGGCTGTTCCCCGTGACCATGGGGCGCATGCACCAGAAACCGGTTGGGCCGCATCCAGACTGGAGTTGCCAGCTGGCGTTCGGGCCGGAAGTGGTGGGGGTGGTTTTGCCTTGGTTGGCGCTGTACCGCAAGGGCCTGGTGGTATTCATGCATCCGGAAACCGGGGATGAACTGGCGGATCACCGGGATCATGCGATCTGGATGGGGGCCGTGCGGCCATTGAATCTATCGGTTTTTGGGGGCTAGGCGGGGGTTGCCTGTGCTGGCCTCTTCGCGGGTGAACCCGCTCCTACAACGATATCGCAGAGCCAGAGGGTGGCGCTGGCCCCGTAGGAGCGGGATTACCCGCGAAGCAGACGACGCGGTTTAGCGGCGTGCGCCACGCACCCCTTCAGCCAATGCCGAGCACAGGCTCAATACATCGGTCACCGCCTGATCGGCGCTTTTGGCCTGGGCGATCTTGTCGACCAGTGCCGAGCCCACCACCACACCATCCGCCAAGCGGGCAATGTTCGCAGCCTGTTCCGGCGTGCGAATGCCGAAGCCAACGCTGATCGGCAGATCGGTATGCCGGCGCAGGCGGGCAATGGCTTCGGTCACATGCTCGGTGGTCGCCGAACCGGCACCGGTCACACCAGCCACCGACACGTAGTAGACGAACCCGGAGCTGCGCTCCAGCACGCGCGGCAGGCGCGCGTCGTCGGTGGTCGGGGTGGTCAGGCGGATGAAGTCGATGCCTGCGGCCTGGGCCGGGGTAGCCAGTTCGGCGTCGTGCTCTGGCGGAAGGTCGACGATGATCAGGCCATCGACGCCCGCTTCCTTGGCTTGAGTCACGAACGTGTCCACGCCAAAGCGGTGGATAGGGTTGTAGTAGCCCATCAGCACGATCGGCGTGGTCTGGTTATCCACACGGAATTCGCGAACCATCTGCAGGGTCTTGACCAAGGTCTGGCCAGCTTCAAGGGCGCGCAGGGTGGCCAGCTGGATGGCCACGCCATCGGCCATCGGGTCGGTGAACGGCATGCCCAGCTCGATCACGTCGGCGCCAGCAGCCGGCAGGCCCTTGAGGATCTGCAACGAGGCGTCGTAGCCCGGGTCGCCAGCTGTGACGAAGGTGACCAGTGCCGAGCGGCCTTCGGCCTTCAGCTCGGCGAAGCGTTGTTCAAGACGGCTCATGCCTGTTTCTCCTGGGCGGCCATGTGGTTCATGACGGTTTGCATATCTTTGTCGCCGCGGCCCGACAGGCACACGACCATCAGGTGGTCCTTGGGCAGCTTCGGTGCGCGCTTGATCGCTTCGGCCAAGGCGTGGGAGCTTTCCAGGGCTGGAATGATGCCTTCCAGACGGCAGGTTGCGTGGAACGCATCCAATGCTTCGTCATCGGTGATGCTGACGTACTCGACGCGCTTCACCTCATGCAGATAGGCGTGCTCCGGGCCGATGCCCGGGTAGTCCAGGCCTGCGGAAATCGAGTGGGCATCGGTGATCTGGCCGTCTTGGTCCTGCAGCAGGTAGGTGCGGTTGCCGTGCAACACGCCCGGTACGCCGCCGTTCAGGCTGGCGGCATGCTTGTCGGTGTGTACGCCGTGGCCACCGGCTTCAACGCCGATGATCTGCACGCTCGGCTCTTCGAGGAACTCATGAAACAGGCCCATGGCATTGGAGCCGCCGCCGACGCAGGCAACCAGGCTGTCTGGCAGACGGCCTTCCTTCTCTTGCAACTGGGCACGGGTCTCTTTGCCGATGATCGACTGGAAGTCGCGCACCATGGCGGGGTACGGGTGTGGGCCAGCCACGGTGCCGATCAGGTAGAAGGTGTCTTCGACGTTGGTAACCCAGTCACGCAGGGCTTCGTTCATGGCGTCTTTCAGGGTACCGGTGCCGGCGGTAACTGGCACGATCTCGGCGCCCAGCAGCTTCATGCGGAACACGTTCGCCTGCTGGCGCTCGATGTCGGTGGCACCCATGTAGATCACGCAAGGCAGGCCGAAGCGCGCGGCGACAGTGGCGGTGGCGACACCGTGCATGCCGGCGCCGGTTTCGGCGATCAGGCGCTTTTTGCCCATGCGCTTGGCCAGCAGCACTTGGCCGATGCAGTTGTTCACCTTGTGCGCGCCGGTATGGTTGAGCTCTTCACGCTTGAAGAAAATCTTCGCTCCGCCGCAATGCTCGGTCAGGCGCTCGGCGAAGTACAGCGGGTTGGGGCGGCCGATGTAGTCGCGCTGAAAGTAAGCCAGCTCTTCAAGAAACTTGGGGTCTGCCTTGGCCGCTTCGTATTCGCGGGCCAGGTCCAGCACCAGTGGCATCAGGGTTTCGGCCACGTAGCGGCCGCCGAACGAGCCGAACAGGCCATTGGCGTCGGGGCCGGGGCGGTATTGGGACTGGGTCATGGGGCGCTCCAAGGCGTAGTGAATGAGTGATGGGCTTTACTCTAACCACGGCAAGCTCGGCTGAAAACCGATAAGATTGCGTAAACTTGTCAGAAAAACTCACAGGTAAAATGGCCCACGACCTCCCTCCCCTCAATGCCCTGCGCGCCTTCGAGGCTACAGCCAGGCTGAACAGTGTCAGCCAGGCGGCGGAAGCGCTGCACGTCACCCACGGCGCTGTCAGCCGGCAGATCAAGGTGCTTGAGGAGCATCTGGGCGTAGCCCTGTTCGTCAAGGACGGGCGTGGCATCAAACTCACAGATGCCGGTATGCGTCTGCGCGATGCCAGCGGTGAGGCCTTCGACCGGCTGCGCAGCGTGTGTTCCGAGCTCAGCCGTGATGTGAGCGAGGCGCCATTCGTGCTGGGCTGCTCGGGCAGCCTGCTGGCGCGGTGGTTTATTCCGCGGCTGGGGCGGTTGCAGGCGGATTTGCCTGAGCTGCGCTTGCACCTGTCGGCGGGTGAGGGCGACCTTGACCCGCGGCGGCCCGGGCTGGATGCGTTGCTGGTGTATGCCGAGCCACCGTGGCCAGCGGACATGCAGGTGCATGTGCTGGCCGAGGAATGCATCGGGCCGGTGCTCAGCCCGCATTTCGCAGGTTTCCAGCGCTTGCAGGGCGCGCCCGCCAAGGCACTGCTGGGCGAAGCCTTGCTGCACACCACGTCACGCCCACAAGCCTGGCCGACCTGGGTGGTGCAACAGGGCCTGGAGCCGGCGGCCATTCACTATGGCCAGGCCTTCGAGCACCTGTATTACCTGCTGGAGGCTGCCGTGGCCGGATTGGGCGTGGCGATAGCACCGCAGCCGCTGGTCGCCGATGACCTGCGGGCGGGCCGATTGAGTGCGCCTTGGGGCTTTTCACCTACCCAGGCGGCGCTGGCATTGTGGGTGCCACGGCGCGCCGCAGACGGGCGCGCCGAGCAGTTGGCGCAGTGGTTAAGGGCGGAACTTGCGCGGCAGAGCGCTTAGTTTCGCTTGCATATCAGGTAGGCCGCCAGCAGGCCCAGCGCACCAATGGCCACACCGGCGGTGGTGTAGGGGTGTTCCTGGGCGTAGTCCCGGGTGGCTTTGCCGGTCTGGCGGGTGCGCTGCTTCACTTCCTCGTACGCATCGCTCAGTAGGCTGCGCGAATGACGCAGTGCGCTTTCAGCGTTGCTGCGGATTGCCTTCACCGACTTCTGGGACTCTTCCGACGCATCATGCTTGAGGTTTTCCAAGCTTTTCAGAAGGCTCTCGATCTCCGCTTCCATGCTTTCCAGGGACGTTTTACGCAGCGAGTTGCGGTGCATGTTGACTCTCCTTTGCAGTATGGGCTGTAAGGATTGCGACCCTTGGGCTGCGTGAAAGTGCGATCGAACTTTCGCAGACAGTGACCGCTCGCAGGTAAACCAGGCCTGCGCTGCTAGGCTGAATCTCACTGTCAACCATGGAGAGCACTCATGACCGATCATCACACCTACAAGAAAATCGAACTGGTCGGGTCTTCGCCCACCAGTATCGAAGAGGCAATTAACAATGCTCTGGCCGAAGCCGGTAAAAGCATCAAGCACCTGGAATGGTTCGAAGTGGTCGATACCCGCGGCCATATCCGCGACAACAAAGCGGCGCACTTCCAGGTCACGCTGAAGGTCGGCTTCCGTATCGCCAATAGCTGAAACAACGTTGGGTTGTATGATCCCGGCGTGATGAGGTATTCAGAAAAGGGGCGCCTTGGTGGGGCCCCTTCTGATTTCATCTGCACAAGGAACGCGAGTGATGAACAAACTGATTCTGGCGCTGGGCCTGATGACCCTGGCCGGTGGTGCGCTGGCAGCGGGCAAACCGTGCGAGGAACTGAGGGCGGAAATTGCGGCCAAGCTGGATGCCAAGGGCGTCACTGGCTACAAGCTGGAGATCGTCAAGAAAGGCGAGCCGGCGGGCAAGGTGATTGGTAGCTGCGAGGCCGGTACCAAAGAGATTGTTTACCGCCGCGGCTAATGTGTTTGCTAATTCGCGGGCTTGCTCGCTCCCAAGTCAACCTATGGGAGCGGGCGAGCCCGCGACGAGGGTCACTCGGTCTTGAGGGCCTGCGCCATCAGCTCATATGACCGAATGCGGTCCGCATGCTCATACAGGTCACAGGTAAAGATCAGCTCATCCGCACCCGTCTGTTCCAGCAGCACTTCTACCTTGGCCTTTACCTTCCGCGGGCTGCCGATCATGGCCAGCCCCAGGAAGCTGCCCACCGTCTCTCGCTCATGGGGCAACCACAGCCCATCCATGCTTTCCACGGGTGGCTTCTGCATCAGGCTCTGGCCGCGAATCAGCGCCAGGATGCGCTGGTAGACCGAGGTGGCCAGGTATTCGGCCTTCTCGTCGGTCTGCGCCACCACCATGGGAATGCCCAGCATCACATACGGCTTGTCCAGCGTGGTCGAGGGCTTGAAATGGTTGCGGTACACGCGAATGGCCTCGTGCATGTAGCGTGGCGCGAAATGCGAGGCGAAGGCGTAGGGCATGCCGCGCATGCCCGCCAGCTGGGCACTGAACAGGCTGGATCCCAGCAACCACATCGGCACGTCGGTGTCGTACCCCGGTACGGCGATCACTTTTTGATCATCAGTGCGTGGCCCGAGGTAGCGCGAAAGCTCCTCGACATCGTCTGGGAAGTCGTCCGGGCCGCCGGCACGGTCGCGTCGCAGGGCATAGGCCGTCATCTGGTCCGAACCCGGTGCACGGCCCAGGCCAAGGTCGATACGCCCCGGATACAGGCTGGCCAAGGTGCCGAACTGCTCGGCGATCACCAGTGGCGCATGGTTGGGCAGCATCACCCCGCCAGAGCCCACGCGAATACGTGAGGTCCCCCCGGCCAGGTAGCCGATCAGCACCGCAGTCGCCGAACTGGCGATGCCGTCCATGTTGTGGTGCTCGGCCACCCAGAAGCGGTTATAGCCAAAGCGCTCGACATGCTGCGCCAGGTCCAGCGAGTTGCGCAGCGATTGCGCGGGGCCAGCGTCGGCGCGTACGGGCACCAGGTCCAGGGTGGAAATCTTCAGGTCACGCAGCTGCGTCATGGAGCCTCCGCAAAAGTGATTGGCCAGAGGCCTTTTTGACTCTGTATGGGCGCGTTCGTTGGATTCAATGCCTGCAAGCATATTGCTCTGAACTTGCGGCGGGCGGCAGGCCTCTGAACCCTAGGTAAGCAACCCAGTGACCAGGAGGCATCATGAAAAAGACAGCATCGGCGATCTGGCAAGGTGGCCTGAAGGATGGAAAAGGTCTGCTTTCTACCGAAAGCGGCGCACTCAAGCAGAACCCTTATGGCTTCAACACACGTTTCGAGGGCACGCCCGGCACCAACCCGGAGGAGCTGATTGGCGCGGCCCATGCCGGTTGCTTCTCGATGGCGCTATCCATGATGCTCGGCGAGGCGGGGCTTACCGCAGAGCGGATCGACACGGCTGCAGAGGTGACGCTCGACAAGCAAGCTGACGGTTTTGCCATTACCGCGGTGCATCTGGTGCTCAGGGCCAAGGTACCTGGGGCCAGCGAGGCTCAGTTCCTGGAGATTGCCAACAAGGCGAAGGAAGGCTGCCCGGTGTCCAAGGTTTTGAATGCAAAGATCAGCCTGGATGCGGCGCTGGTGGGGTGAAACGGTGCAACGGTGGTGGTTTGCTGTAGTCTAAAGGACGTCGGCAGCGCCACTGCCCTTTCCAGGAGCCGTTCCATGATTCGCGTAGCTATCGCTGTGTTGGCTTCCCTTGTCGCCACGTCTGCGCTGGCGGCCGTCAAGCCATGCGAGGAGCTGAAAGCCGAGATCGAGGCCAAGATCCAGGCCCAAGGGGTTTCGTCCTACACGCTGGAGATCGTGCCCAACAGCGAGGTCAAGGACCAGAACATGGTCGTCGGGACCTGCGATGGCGGGACGAAGAAGATCATCTATCAGAAGAACGATCGATAAGCATCAGGGCCCGGGGCTGCGAAGCAGCCCCACACTCACGGGATGCAGAACACTTCGCTAGGCTCGTTCACCACCACCTTGCGGTTGGCGTCATATAGCAGCACCTGCGGCTCCATCACCGGCGCCCGCGCTTCCAGGCGATAGCGCTCGCCGGCCTTGAAGTTGTCAAAGCGGACGGTCAGGTAGCAGGTTCGGTCCCTGGGTTGTGACATGAGGCCGCCCGAGTAGATTTCATAATCGAAGCGCACCACCAGTTCATGCTTGCCCGGTGTCACCTGAAAGTACCGGCCATCGTCCAGGCGCTTGCCGTCGAGGCGGTCGGCCATGATCACCCGACCGGGGGTCATGGTGTACAGATCGACCCAGGCCTGCTTGGGGTCGACGGGCGGCAAGGGGCTGGCGCAAGCCCCCAGTGTACTGAGGGCGATCAGCATCATGGGCTGGCGCATGGCAAAACTCCCACTTGCGATTTACAAGTAACAAGCATAGCGCCGTTTGTGCGGTTCAGGTGCGCTGACAACCCGCCGGCAGCCCTTGACCCAGCAGTTTTTGCTGGTGGTCGTAGAGTTTTATCCAAGGGCGGAAGCCAATGCTGCCAGCCTGCAGCTGATAACGCTGCCCGGCGCTGAAGTCCTTGAAGGTCAGCTTGACCTGGCAATCGCGCCACAGTGGCTCCTCGACGGGGCCGATATTGCTGGGGTTAACCGGAAACTGATAGCGCACGGTCAGTTCGTGGCTGCCGGGTTGAACCTCGAAATAGCGGCTGTCAGCCCAGTCACGCTCATCGACCTGCACGGCGTCTAGCGAAGTATTGTCGTAGCGGGTGAGGTCGATCCAGGCCTGATTCGGGTCTGGGTCTGGCAATGTTGAACAGGCAGAGATCAACAACACTGAGCCGGCGACCAATAATGCACGCATGGCGAAACTCCCCCTTGGCGAGATAGTCTTGGAGCGAAATGGTCTTGAGCGAGTCAGACAGTCCCGGATGCTTCGACTTTTTCTTATGCAGCGCTCAGGCCTTGGGGCACTCGACCGCATTTTCACCCGTTTGGTTCCGCTGTTTGCGGCGCTCCTGCTGAACGGTTGCAGCAATGTCGCCTACTATGGGCAGCTGGCCCAGGGCCACTGGCAGTTGCTGCGGGCGCGGCAGCCTGTAGAGCAGGTATTGGCCGACCCTGCTACCCCTGCACCCTTGCGCGCGCACCTGCAACAGGCCGAACAGGCGCGGGTGTTTGCCAGCCAGCAATTGAAACTGCCAGACAACCGCAGCTACCGGGTGTATGCCGACCTTGGCCGCCCCTACGTGGTGTGGAATGTGTTCGCCACGCCCGAGTTGTCGTTGCAACCGGTAACGCACTGCTTTCCGATTGCCGGGTGCGTGGCGTACCGCGGCTACTACCAGCAAGGCGCGGCGCGAGGCGCGGCGGCGTTGATGCGTCAGGACGGGCTGGATGTGTACGTGGGCGGCGTGGAAGCTTATTCGACCCTGGGTTGGTTCGATGACCCGATTTTGTCGTCGATGGTGGGCTGGGGCGATGAGCGCCTGGCTACGTTGATCTTTCATGAACTGGCCCACCAGCGCTTCTATGTGCAGGACGATACCGAGTTCAATGAATCGTTTGCCTCGTTCGTCGAGCAGGAAGGCACGCGGCAATGGCGGGCGGCGCGTGGGCTGGCGGCGGTTGGCGCAGGGCAGAGGCAGCAGCAGCGTGACCAGTTCATCCGCCTGGTGCTGGCCTGTCGTGAGCGGTTGCAGGCCATTTATGCCGGGCCTTTGGATGATGCGCACAAGCGCCGGGCCAAGCAGGCCGAGTTTGAGCGTTTGAGGCGTGAATACCGGCAGGTGCGTGATGGCCAGTGGGGTGGTGACAAGCGCTATGACGCGTGGATGTATGGGCCGATGAATAATGCCAAGTTGTTGCCGTTCGGGCTCTATGACCAGTGGGTGCCGGCGTTTGCGGCGCTGTTTCGTGAGGTGGGTGGGGATTGGGTTCGGTTTTACGCGCGGGTCGAGCATTTGGGGCGGTTGCCGATTGAAGAAAGGAAAGCGGCGTTGCAGCGTCTGATGGTTAGCCTTTGAGATTTTGGGGCCGCTTTGCGGCCCATCGCGACACAAGGCCCCCACAAAGGCCCTGCGTACGCCGATCGAGGTGGGAGGGCCGGTTGCAAAGCAGCCCTGCTGGCGCTCAAGCCTTGATAAAAGCCTGATGCAAATCGGCTACCGTGGCGAAGTGGAAAGCGGGTTCTTCTGCCATCAGCTCTTCCCGGCTCCCAAACCCGTACCCCACCGCGACGGCCTGCAGCCCGTTGCTGCGCGCGCCGATCAGGTCATGCTTGCGGTCCCCGATCATCAGGGTTTGCGCCGGGTCCAGCCCTTCTTCATCCAGCAAATGGCGAATCAGCTCGACCTTGTTGGTGCGCGTGCCGTCCAGTTCACTGCCGTAGATCACCTTGAAGTGATGATCGAACGCAAAGTGCCGAGCGATTTCGCGGGCGAACTCCCATGGTTTGGAGGTGGCAATGTACAGCGTGCGGCCCTGCCCGTTCAGGGCCTCAAGCAACTCCGGCACACCTTCGAACACGAGGTTTTCGTAAAGACCGGTCACGCGGAAGCGCTCGCGGTAGAAGTTCACCGCATCCCAGGCCTTGGCTTCGTCGAAGCTGTAGAACTGCATGAAAGCCTGCAGCAGGGGTGGGCCGATGAAGTGTTCGAGGCGGGCCAGGTCCGGTTCGTCGATGCCCAGCTTGGCCAGGGCGTACTGGATCGAGCGAGTGATGCCCAGGCGTGGGTCGGTCAGGGTGCCGTCGAGGTCGAAGAGGATGTTTTGCTGGTGCATGTACAGGGTTCCACTTGAGTGCTGCGTGGCCTTCTTCGCGGGCATGCCCGCTCCCACAGGTAAAGCGCAGGCCTTGAAGGGGCCACTCAACCTGCGGGGGCGGGCATGCCCGCGAATGCGGTCATTCAGGTTGATCGTAGCCTTCGGCCAGGTGCTGGTCCTTGAGCTTCACGTAGTTGCCGGCGCTGTAGGAGAAAAATGCGCGCTCCTTGTCGTTCAGCAGCCGGGCCTGTTTCACCGGACTGCCCATGTACAGGTAGCCACTGACCAGGCGTTTGCCCGGCGGCACCAGGCTGCCAGCGCCAATGATTACTTCGTCCTCGACGATGGCACCATCCATGATGGTGCTGCCCATACCCACCAGGATACGGTTGCCCAGGGTGCAGCCATGCAGCATCACCTTGTGCCCGATGGTCACTTCGTCGCCGATGATCAGCGGGAAACCGTCCGGGTTGAAAGGCCCGGCGTGGGTAATGTGCAGCACGCTGCCGTCCTGCACGCTGGTGCGCGCGCCAATGCGGATGCGGTGCATGTCGCCGCGCACCACGGTCAACGGCCAGACCGAACTGTCTTCACCGATCTCCACGTCGCCCAGCACCACCGCCGAACGGTCGACGAAGGCCCTGGGCCCAACTTTCGGAGTGTGTTGCTGGAAGCTGCGAATGGCCATGATAGCGTCTCTCATCTGTGCCGATAGGCAGGCTGCCTGCTGCGGTCGGCGTCGATTGTAATTAAGATGGGGCAGTGTTTCTTCTGCCAAGGTATCCAAACCGTGACTGCGAACAACCCGCTTCTGCAATCCCACGATCTGCCGCCCTTCTCGCAAATTCGTGCCGAACACGTGTTGCCGGCGATCGAAGCGATCCTGGCCGACAACCGTAAAGCCATTGCCGAGATCCTCGAAAAGCAGGGCAAGAACCCTACATGGGCCGGCCTGGTGCTGGCCATGGACGAACTGAACGACCGCCTGGGCGCCGCCTGGAGCCCGGTCAGCCACCTCAATGCGGTGTGCAACAGTGCCGAGTTGCGTGAGGCCTACGAGTCGTGCCTGCCGGCGTTGAGCGCCTACTCTACCGAACTGGGCCAGAACCGCGCGCTGTTCGAAGCCTACCAGGCGCTGATCGACAGCCCTGAGGCTGCCGGTTTCGACGTGGCGCAAAAGACTATCCTCGAGCACGCCTTGCGTGACTTCCGCCTGTCGGGTATCGACCTGCCGGCGGACAAGCAGCAGCGTTACGCCGAAGTGCAGAGCAAGCTCAGCGAGCTGGGCAGCCGTTTCTCCAATCAGCTGCTGGACGCCACCCAGGCCTGGACCAAGCATGTTACCGACGAAGCTGCGCTGGCCGGCCTGACCGATTCGGCCAAGGCGCAGATGGCCGCTGCAGCCCAGGCCAAGGGCCTGGACGGCTGGTTGATCACCCTTGAATTCCCCAGCTACTACGCGGTGATGACCTACGCCAGCGACCGCGCCCTGCGCGAAGAGCTATACGCCGCCTACTGCACCCGCGCCTCCGACCAGGGCCCGAATGCCGGCCAGTTCGACAATGGCCCGGTGATGCGCGAAATCCTCGACCTGCGCCAGGAGCTGGCCGAACTGCTGGGCTACAAGAACTACGCCGAGCTGAGCCTGGCCACCAAGATGGCTGAGTCCAGCGACCAGGTGCTGAGCTTCCTGCGTGACTTGGCCAAGCGTTCCAAGCCGTTCGCCGCCCAGGATCTGCAACAGCTCAAGGCCTACGCTGCCGAACAAGGCTGCCCCGAGCTGGCCAGCTGGGATGCCGGCTACTTTGGCGAGAAGCTGCGCGAGCAGCGCTACAGTGTGTCGCAGGAAGCCCTGCGCGCCTACTTCCCGATCGACAAGGTGCTGGGCGGCCTGTTCAGCATCGTGCAGCGCCTGTACGGCATCGAAATCGCCGAGCTCAAAGGTTTCGACAGCTGGCACCCGGACGTACGCCTGTTCGAGATCAAGGAAAACGGTCAGCACGTTGGCCGTTTCTTCTTCGACCTGTACGCCCGCGCCAACAAGCGTGGCGGCGCCTGGATGGACGGCGCCCGTGACCGTCGCCGCACCGCCGGCGGCCAGCTGCAAAGCCCGGTGGCCAACCTGGTGTGCAACTTCACCCCGGCCGCGCCCCGCAAGCCCGCGCTGCTGACCCACGATGAAGTCACCACCCTGTTCCACGAATTCGGTCACGGCCTGCACCACATGCTGACCCGCATTGAGCATGCCGGCGTGTCCGGCATCAACGGCGTGGCCTGGGATGCGGTCGAGCTGCCCAGCCAGTTCATGGAAAACTGGTGCTGGGAGCCGGAAGGCCTGGCACTGATTTCTGGTCACTACGAAACCGGCGCCGCCCTGCCCCAGGACCTGCTGGACAAGATGCTGGCCGCAAAAAACTTCCAGTCGGGCATGATGATGGTGCGCCAGTTGGAGTTCTCGCTGTTCGATTTCGAGCTGCACGCCAGCCATGGCGACGGCCGCAGCGTATTGCAGGTGCTCGAAGGTGTGCGTGACGAGGTGTCGGTCATGCGCCCGCCGGCTTACAACCGCTTCCCCAACAGCTTTGCGCACATTTTCGCGGGCGGTTACGCGGCGGGCTACTACAGCTACAAGTGGGCCGAAGTGCTGTCGGCTGACGCCTTCTCGCGCTTCGAGGAAGAAGGCGTGCTGAACGCCGAGACCGGCCGCGCCTTCCGCGAGGCGATCCTGGCCCGTGGTGGTTCGCGCGAGCCGATGGAGCTGTTCGTCGACTTCCGTGGCCGTGAGCCTTCCATCGATGCATTGCTGCGCCACAGTGGTCTCACCGAGGACGCTGCAGCATGAGTGAGGTAGCTGTGAACAAGACCAAGAAGCGCTTCATTGCCGGTGCCGTGTGCCCGGCGTGCAGCGAGCCCGACAAGCTGATGATGTGGAACGAAGACGGCGTACCGCACCGCGAGTGTGTGGCCTGCGGCTTTACCGACACCCTCAACGAGCAGGGCTTGTCGGTGCCGAAGGAACTGGGCACGCGGGTCAACCACCTGGCGCCGAAAGCCGCGCCGGCCAAGGTGCAGACCGTGCAGTTCTTCCCAAATCCGAAGCTGAAAAAGCCGGCTGAGTAATACGGTCATGCCGCCCGGGTGCAATGCCCGGGCTGGCATGGACAGGTACCCTGGGATTTCGAGTACCTGCGGTGTGCATCGTGCAGCGACTTTCCTGCCGAAGCGCTGCGCGATTACTTCCCGCTGAATTCTGTTGTCAGTGCGTTGCAGCAATTGGCGCAGACGTTGTTTGGTGCAGTGCTGCAGCCCTAAGCGCTGTCTGTCTGGGATGGGCGGCAATCGAGCCAGGCAGCGTATGTGCGCTGGCATGGCCTGAAGTAGTCAGACCAGAGGTGCTGGTAAGATCCCGGTGTGCACGATACTGTATATTAATACAGTATTCAGGTGAGCCATGATTCCTCCAGTACCGCAAAAGGGCCGTGGCACGGCGCACAATCCACACAACCGCTTTGCCCCTGGTCATTCGGTGGCGGAAGATGATGGCTGGTACCAGGAAGTGCCGCAAACCCAGGGTACCGAGGTGCGGATCGAGACAGCCAAGTCGGTGATCAGCCGCAACACTTCACCCGACCTCCCTTTCGATCGTTCCATCAACCCTTACCGTGGCTGCGAGCATGGCTGCATCTACTGCTATGCCCGCCCCTCACACGCCTACTGGGACCTTTCTCCCGGCCTGGATTTCGAGACCAAACTGATTGCCAAGACCAACGCCGCCGAGGTGCTGGCACAGCAATTGAGCAAACCGGGCTACGTGTGCGCGCCGATCAATCTGGGCTCCAACACCGACCCGTACCAGCCGATCGAGCGCGAACAGTTACTGACCCGGCGCTTGCTCGAAGTGTTACTGCGTTTTCGTCACCCGGTGACCATTGTCACCAAGGGTTCACTGGTGCTGCGCGACCTCGACCTGCTGGCCGAGATGGCCCGCCAGCGCCTGGCACGGGTGATGATCAGCCTGACCACGCTGGACGACGGCCTCAAACGGGTGCTCGAACCCCGAGCAGCCTCACCCGGTGCGAGGTTGAGGGCCATCCGGGTATTGCGTGAAGCGGGCGTACCGGTGGGTGTTTTGTGTTCGCCGATGATTCCGATGATCAACGACAGTGAACTGGAACGCCTGCTGGAGGCGGCCAAGGAGGCTGGCGCACAGAGTGCGGCCTACATGATGCTGCGCCTGCCGCTGGAAGTGGCGCCGCTGTTCGAGCAGTGGCTACAGGACCATTACCCGCAGCGGGCGGCGCATGTGTTGAGCCTGATCCGCCAGAGCCGCGGTGGCGAGCTGTATGACAGCCGGTTCGGCGTGCGCATGCGTGGTGAAGGAGTATTTGCCGAGTTGCTGGCGCAGCGCTTTGCCAAGGCAATGAAACGGCTGGATTTCGAAGGGCGCGAGGCGCAGGAGCTGGATTGCTCGGCGTTTTGCCCACCGGGTGGGCAGATGGCGCTGTTCTGACATGAACCCCACCCCCCACAGGGGGCTGCGCATTGCTCACAACGCAACTAATAACAACCAATAATTGCGCTAATACATATTGGCAACTGATGTTTTTTTGCTATTATCCAGTTCCCGCCTTTTTCATCTGGAACGCCCGTTCTAGAGCCTTCGAATTAAGTTTCAGTTAAGTTTTCCCCGCTAGCGTAGGTAACAAGTCCACACCGACTGTGATCTATGGCCCGTGCGTGTCATCTAAAACCCTGCATAGCCTGAATCTTTCACCGGTAAAATGGATTTACCTACACACCGTCAAGAGGATGAATCATGCCCGTCAAGGACCCATCCAAGGTCGTACCGCAGGTCCCCGCGGAAAGCGCCGATGCTGCCCTCAAGCACATCGTCGACGGCTTCCTGCGCTTTCACCATGATGTTTTCCCTGATCAGCAAGAGCTGTTCAAGAAGCTCGCCACCGCGCAAACCCCACGCGCCATGTTCATCACCTGTGCCGACTCGCGCATCGTTCCCGAGCTGATCACCCAGAGCTCGCCAGGCGACCTGTTCGTGACCCGTAACGTGGGTAACGTGGTACCGCCTTATGGCCAGATGAACGGGGGCGTTTCCAGCGCCATCGAGTACGCCGTAATGGCGCTTAAAGTGCACCACATCATCATCTGTGGCCACTCCGACTGTGGCGCCATGCGTGCGGTACTGAACCCGCAGTCGCTGACCAAGATGCCTACTGTTGGCGCCTGGTTGCGCCACGCTGAAGTGGCCCGCACCGTGGTCGAGAACAACTGCTCCTGCGGCAGCGAACACGAGACGATGCAAGTGCTGACCAAAGAGAACGTCATCGCCCAGCTGCATCACTTGCGCACCCATCCTTCGGTGGCCTCGCGCCTGGCAGCCGGTGAGCTGTTCATTCATGGTTGGGTGTACGACATCGAGACCAGCAAGATCGAAGCCTACGACGCCGCCAGCGACAGCTTCCTGCCCTTGGCCGCGGGTGAACCCGTTCCCTGCGCCACTCCGAGAGGCCGCTACTAAGCGACCCGTCCGCCGCTAGAACCTTGATAGCCGGCTGCACCCTTCAGGGGTGTGGCGCGGCCTTCGGCTGCCTTGAATTCCCTGACTGCCCTGCCGGCGTGCTCGCTGGCGGCCCGCGCCTGCGCGCTTGTCAGGGGCAAACGTGCCCACGGCCAGGGGAATGGCCGTGCGACTAGAGAAAGGAGAAACACGGTGAACATTACACAGTTGAAAGCGGCCCTGCCGCGTGAGTTGCTGGCGTCGGTGGTGGTCTTCCTGGTGGCCTTGCCGTTGTGCATGGGCATTGCGATCGCTTCTGGCATGCCGCCGGCAAAAGGCCTGATTACTGGGATTATCGGCGGCATTGTCGTCGGTTTCCTTGCTGGATCGCCGCTACAGGTCAGCGGCCCTGCTGCCGGTCTGGCGGTACTGGTGTTCGAGCTGGTACGCCAGCACGGCATGGCCATGCTCGGGCCAATCCTGTTGCTGGCCGGTCTGTTGCAGTTGCTGGCCGGTCGCTTGCGCCTGGGCTGCTGGTTCCGCGTGACCGCGCCGGCGGTGGTTTACGGCATGCTCGCCGGGATTGGCGTGTTGATCGTGCTTTCGCAGGTGCATGTGATGTTCGACACCGCGCCGCAACCGTCGGGCCTGCAGAACCTGCTGGAGTTCCCGGCAACTTTGTCGGCAGCCCTGCCTCAGGAGAGCACCGGCGCCGGCTGGATGGCCGGTGCGCTGGGCCTGGGGACCATCGCCATCATGTGGGGCTGGGAGCGCTTGCGGCCGCAGCGGCTGCGTTTCGTGCCGGGAGCATTACTCGGCGTGGCCAGCATGACCGCTATCAGCATGTGGCTGGCCTTGCCGGTGAACCGCGTGCAGGTACCGGCCGACCTGTCCGAGGCCATCGACTGGCTTCGTCCGGAGGACCTGTTGCAACTGGCCGACCCTACCCTGCTGGTCGCCGCCTTTGCCCTGGCGTTCATTGCCAGCGCCGAAACCTTGCTGTCGGCCGCAGCAGTAGACCGCATGCACAGCGGCCAGCGTTCGGACTTCGACCGCGAACTGTCGGCCCAGGGCATCGGCAACATGCTGTGCGGGGTGCTGGGTGCCCTGCCGATGACCGGGGTAATCGTGCGCAGCTCGGCCAACGTCCAGGCGGGGGCGCAAACCCGGGCGTCGGCAATCTTCCATGGCTTGTGGTTGCTGGCCTTCGTGGTGGCGCTGAGCAGCGTGCTGCAGCAGATCCCGGTGGCGAGTTTGGCGGGGGTGTTGGTGTTTACCGGGGTCAAACTGGTCGACTTCAAGGCGTTCCGCGGGCTGGGCCGTTATGGGCGCATGCCGATGTTTACCTACGCGGCGACTGCGCTGGCGATTATCTTTACCGACCTGCTGACCGGTGTACTGCTGGGCTTTGCCCTGACCTTGCTGAAGCTGGCGTTCAAGGCGGCGCGGCTGAAGATCAACCTGGTGAGCCTGGCCAAGGATGGGCACATGGAACTTCGCCTCAGTGGCGCGGCGACCTTCCTGAAGGTGCCGGCGCTGACCCAGGTGCTGGATACCGTACCGGCGGGCACCACGCTGCATGTGCCGCTGGGGAACCTGAGTTATATCGACCACTCGTGCCTTGAGTTGCTGGAGGACTGGAGCCGCAGTAATTCTGCCAATGGTTCGCGCTTGTTGATCGAGCAGCGGCGCCTGAAGCGTCGGATCGAGGGGCGGTTGCGGACGACGGCGGGGGTTGGGGCGTAGGAGCGGGTTTACCCGCGAATACGGTAGCGGCGGCAACGGTGATCGGCGGGTGGAGATTGGCCAGCAGGGCCGGCCCTTTCGCGGGTGAACCCGCTCCTACGACGGCCTGCGCCGAACCACCGATGCACCTAGGCCTTGACAGGTATATCAGGCCGGCTGACCCAGCTCGACACCCAGTTGGCGCGACAGGCACGGCCAGCGCTTCCACGCCGCGCCAGTTGCCGGGCTGCTCAGCTTCTCTCGATAAGCCTCCACCGATTCAACGGCAAAGCTCTCATCATTAAGCATTTCGTCGACCGAGTGGTGCACCACCTCATCCAGCTGGTTGGCAAAGCTTTCGCCAATCAACTGGTGGGCAATCAGGTTGGCGACCGTGGTGTCGACCGGGATCAACGGCTGCTGGAAGTGGCGGATGTACAAGTCATTCACCTCTTCCACCAGGCGGTGCGCCAGGTAGGCTTCATCCAGAAGGCAGTCCAGGCCTACATGCCCTTGCATCACGCTGGGCGGCTGCAGGAAGTAGGCTTCGGCAATTTTCAGTACAGGTTTGATCTGCGATTCGATCCCGGCTTCGCGGGCGACCTCGTGGGCGGCCTCCAGCAATTCCGGAACCTGATCGATGTAGGCGCTGACGAAGCGCGCCAAAGTACCCTGGGCGTCCTGCTCAGGCAGTTGGATCGAGGGGTGCAGGTGGGGCAGTTGCAGCTCGAGACGCTGTTTCAATTGGCCGGTCTGGCCTTCATGTTGATGGGCTTGGCTTACCTGCTCGCGTACAGCAGCGATGTTCATGACAACTCCAGGGACATTACGTTTCAAACGGAAGACACTAAATTAGCTCGGTATACAGAATACCTAAGACGTATTTGTTATAAGCCTCGCAAACGTGTGCGCTATCAGGCATATCGACGTGCCATTATTACGCCATGCCCTGTCAAGCACGCGGTTTTCCGGCCATTCGGTCATTTCATGAAGTTCATTTCACAGGCTTCATTGCGTGCCATTGGTCGCTGTCTATACTCCCGTTGAACGTGATTCGTTGATGAGGCCCGACTGCTTTTAGCAGGGGCTCGGTCGTCGAAGCCATGCAGTCTTGACCGCCGTTCCCTCTTGCCGCAGGCCATGCCTCCGGGACAACAAGAATTAGAAGGGGAACCCGCAATGATGCGACATCCACATGTCTGGATGGGCCTCCTGTTGTGGTCGGTTTTTGGTCAGGCCAACGCCGCCTGGACCGTGAACATGCACCCAGGGGCGACGGAAGTCTCCAACGCCGTCTTCGACCTGCACATGACCATCTTCTGGATCTGCGTGATCATTGGCATCGTGGTGTTTGGCGCGATGTTCTGGTCGATGGTCATCCACCGCCGCTCCACTGGCCAGCAGGCCGCGCATTTCCACGAGCACACGTGGGTGGAAATTCTCTGGACGGTGGTGCCCTTCCTGATTCTGGTGGTGATGGCCATTCCGGCTACCAAGACCCTGATCGACATCTATGACGCCAGCGAGTCGGACATCGACGTCCAGGTCACCGGCTACCAGTGGAAATGGCACTACAAATACCTGGGCCAGGACGTGGAGTTCTTCAGCAACCTGGCCACCCCCACCGACCAGATCCACAACAAGGCGCCAAAGGATGAGCACTACCTGCTGGAAGTCGACCAGCCGCTGGTGCTGCCGGTGGGCGCGAAAGTGCGCTTCCTGGTCACTGCTGCCGATGTGATCCACTCCTGGTGGGTGCCGGCCTTCGCGGTCAAACGCGACGCCATCCCAGGCTTTGTCAACGAAGCCTGGACCCGGATCGAAAAGCCAGGCATCTACCGCGGCCAGTGCACCGAGCTGTGCGGCAAGGACCACGGCTTCATGCCGGTGGTGGTCGAGGTCAAGTCCAAGGCGGATTACGACACCTGGCTTGGCGAGCGCAAGGCTGAAGCCGCCAAGCTCAAGGAGCTGACCAGCAAGGAATGGACCCTGGAAGAGCTGGTGGAGCGCGGCGACAAGGTCTACCACACCACCTGCGTGGCCTGTCACCAGGCCGAAGGCCAGGGCCTGCCGCCAATGTTCCCGGCGCTCAAAGGCTCGAAGATTGCCACCGGGCCGAAGGAAGGCCACCTGAGCATTGTCTTCCATGGCAAGCCCGGCACGGCCATGGCCGCTTTCGGCAAGCAGCTGTCGGAAGTCGACATCGCTGCTGTAGTCACCTACGAGCGCAATGCCTGGGGCAACAACAAAGGCGACATGGTGACGCCGAAGGACGTGCTGGCGCTGAAGCAGGCAGAAGCCAAGTGAACCGGGTTACTCGCGGCAATCAATGGATTGCAGGAGACAGGACATGAGTGCAGTGATCGACGACCACGCCCACGGCCACGACCATGCGCACGGCCCGGCCAAGGGCCTGATGCGCTGGGTGCTGACCACCAACCATAAAGACATCGGCACGATGTACCTGTGGTTCAGTTTCATCATGTTCCTGCTCGGTGGCTCGTTTGCCATGGTGATCCGCGCTGAGCTGTTCCAGCCGGGTTTGCAGATCGTGGAGCCGGCGTTCTTCAACCAGATGACCACCATGCATGGCCTGATCATGGTGTTTGGCGCGGTGATGCCGGCCTTCGTCGGCCTGGCCAACTGGATGATTCCGCTGATGATCGGCGCGCCCGACATGGCACTGCCACGGATGAACAACTTCAGCTTCTGGCTGCTGCCGGCGGCCTTCCTGCTGCTGGTATCGACGCTGTTCAGCCCGGGCGGAGGGCCAAACTTTGGCTGGACCTTCTACGCTCCGCTTTCCACCACCTATGCGCCAGCCAGCGTCACCTTCTTCATCTTCGCCATCCACCTGATGGGTATCAGCTCGATCATGGGGGCGATCAACGTGATTGCCACCATCCTCAACCTGCGTGCCCCCGGCATGACGCTGATGAAAATGCCGCTGTTCGTCTGGACCTGGCTGATCACCGCGTTCCTGCTGATTGCGGTGATGCCAGTACTGGCCGGCGTGGTAACCATGATGCTGATGGATATCCACTTCGGTACCAGCTTTTTCAGTGCCGCAGGTGGCGGTGACCCGGTGCTGTTCCAGCATGTGTTCTGGTTCTTCGGCCACCCTGAGGTTTACATCATGATCCTGCCCGCCTTCGGTGCGGTCAGCTCGATCATCCCGGCGTTCTCGCGCAAGCCGCTGTTCGGTTATACCTCGATGGTGTATGCCACCGGCGCCATTGCCTTCCTGTCATTCATCGTCTGGGCCCACCATATGTTTGTGGTCGGTATCCCGGTGGTCGGCGAGTTGTTCTTCATGTACGCCACCATGCTGATTGCCGTGCCCACCGGGGTGAAGGTATTCAACTGGGTCAGCACCATGTGGGAAGGTTCGCTCACCTTCGAAACGCCGATGCTGTTCGCCATCGCCTTTGTCATCCTGTTCACCATCGGGGGTTTCTCCGGGTTGATGCTGGCGATCGCCCCGGCAGACTTCCAGTACCACGACACTTACTTCGTGGTGGCGCATTTCCACTACGTACTGGTGCCTGGTGCAATTTTCGGCATCTTTGCCTCGGCCTACTACTGGCTGCCGAAATGGACCGGCCACATGTACGACGAAACCCTCGGCAAACTGCACTTCTGGCTGTCGTTCGTCGGCATGAACATGGCCTTCTTCCCCATGCACTTCGTAGGCTTGGCCGGCATGCCACGGCGCATCCCCGACTACAACCTGCAGTTCGCCGATTTCAACATGGTGTCGTCGATCGGCGCGTTCATGTTCGGCGCCACGCAGATCTTCTTCCTGTTCATTGTCATCAAGTGCATCCGCGGTGGCGCGCCGGCACCGGCCAAACCCTGGGATGGCGCCGAGGGCCTTGAGTGGTCGATACCCTCGCCTGCGCCCTACCACACCTTCCAGACACCCCCGGAAGTGAAATAGGAACCCGCCATGAACGGCCTGTCGGTGAAACGCCTGGTAACGCGCCTGTTGATGCTGACGGTGGTGATGTTCGCCTTCGGCTTCGCGCTGGTGCCGATCTACGACGTCATGTGCAAAGCCTTCGGTATCAACGGCAAGACCGGCGGCCAATACGAAGGTAGCCAGGTCAGTGACCCGACGCGTGCTGTGCGGGTGCAGTTCATGTCGACCAATGCCAGCGACATGGTCTGGGACTTCTACTCCACTGCCGACCAGCTGGAGGTCAACCCGGGGGCGGTGAACCAGATGATCTTCATTGCCCACAACCCGACCGACCGGCCGATGAGTGCGCAGGCAATACCCAGCATTACCCCGGCCGAGGCCGCGGCCTACTTCCACAAGACCGAGTGCTTCTGCTTTACCCAGCAGGTGCTGCAGCCCGGCGAACGCATCGAGATGCCGGTGCGCTTCATCGTCGACCGCGACCTGCCGGCCAGCGTGAAGCACCTGACACTGGCCTACACCTTGTTCGACATCACCGCTCGCCACCCGCCGGTCGCGCACGTTGCGGCGCAGGACGTCCAGGGCGCCCGTTAAGGGAAGGAGAACAGCAATGGCAAGTCATGAGCACTACTATGTTCCGGCGCAGAGCAAATGGCCGATCATCGCCACCATCGGCATGTTCATCACGGTATTCGGCCTGGGCACCTGGTTCAACGACATGAAGGCGGGCCACCCGGATTCCCACGGGCCGCTGATTTTCTTCGTGGGTGCGTTGTTTCTGGCCTACATGCTGTTCGGCTGGTTTGGGGCAGTGGTCAAGGAGAGCCGCGCCGGGTTGTACAGCCCGCAACTGGACCGCTCGTTCCGCTGGGGCATGAGCTGGTTCATCTTCTCCGAAGTGATGTTCTTCCTGGCCTTCTTCGGTGCGCTGTTCTATGTGCGCGTACTGGCGGGGCCGTGGCTGGGTGGCGAAGGGGCCAAAGGTGTTACGCACATGCTGTGGCCAACCTTCGAATTCACCTGGCCGCTGCTGCACACCCCCGACCCCAAGCTGTTCCCTCCCCCCAAGGAGGTGATCGACCCGTGGCACCTGCCGCTGATCAACACCATCCTGCTGGTCAGTTCCAGTGTGACAATCACCATTGCCCACCACGCCTTGCGCCGTGACCACCGCGGCCCGCTGAAATTCTGGATGGCGCTGACCATTGTCCTGGGCATCAGTTTTATCGCGCTGCAGGCCTTCGAGTACTACGAGGCCTATACCAAGCTGGGGCTGACACTGGGCTCAGGAATCTACGGTGCGACGTTTTTCATGCTGACCGGCTTCCACGGTGCCCACGTGACATTGGGCACGATCATTCTGATTGTGATGTTCGTGCGCATTCTGCGCGGGCATTTCAACCCGGAAAAACACTTCGGCTTCGAGGCAGCCAGTTGGTACTGGCACTTCGTCGATGTGGTGTGGGTGGGGTTGTTCATCTTTGTTTATGTGTTGTGAATACAAAAACCTGTAGGGGCGGGTGAGCGCTTCAGAAAGGGGCGTGGGAGACCAGTTGACCGCTGATCAAGCCCCAGGCGACCAGGCCTATTGTCAAGGCCGCCAGAGTCACCCGTACGGTCAGGGCCTTGAGCAGGCGGGTCGAGTTTTCATCATCCTTGACCAGAAACACCAGGCCACTGAACAGGCTGGCAATCGTGGCCAACAGCATCAGGACAATCGCGGCCTTGAGCATGGCGTCACTCCGGGGGGATGCGGTGATGTGGATAAGTATAGCGAGGCGCTCGTGAGGCCGTTTCGCCCAGGCTGGGTACCGACGCTGGCGGTGCTTGCACTGCTGCCGGGACTGATTACGCTTGGTTGCTGGCAACTCGGCCGTGCCGAGGAAAAGCGCGTGCTGCTGGCCACCTATGCAGAACGGCGGATTGAAGCGCCGATAGCCACCGCCCAGCTCTTCTCGAAAGAAGACAACGCCTTCCGCCGCGTGCACCTGTATGGCCGCTTCGACGCCGAGCACAGCGTGCTGCTGGACAACCGCATGCGCGACGGCAAAGCCGGTGTCGAGCTGCTGCAGCCCTTCCACGACCAAGCCAGCGGCCTGTGGTTGCTGATCAATCGTGGCTGGCTGCCATGGCTGGACCGCCGGGTGCCGGTGCACTTCGAAACCCCTGCCCAGGCCTTGGCGCTGGATGCCTCTGTGTATGTCGCGCCCGGTAGCACCTTCCAACTGCACCCGGACCCCATCGGCGGGCAATGGCCGCATCTGTTGACCGCTATCGATGCCGCGCAGCTATGGCAACAGCTTGATCGCGAAGGCTTCGCCCAGGAATTGCGCCTGGAGCCGGGCCCTGCGAGCTATCGCCTGGACTGGCCGGTTGTCGCCATGAGCCCCGAAAAACACGTCGGCTATGCCGTGCAGTGGTTTGCCCTGGCTACCGCTCTGGTTCTGCTCTACCTCTACTTCGGCTGGCATCAAAACAAGGAGAAACGCCATGGCCACCGCCACGCCACTGGACGCGCCTGAACGTAGCAAACCCAGAGCCCGTGGGCGTTTGCAGCTTTTGCTGATCCTGCTGGTGGTGCTTGGGCCAATGGTTCTGGCCACCAGCATGTACAAGCTTAAATTCTGGGTACCGGAAGGCCGCAGCTACCATGGCGCCATGATTGGCAATGGGGAAAGCCGTGCCGATCTCGGCGTGGCGGAGCAGGACGATCGCTGGCAGTTGCTGGTCAGCGCACCCCAGGCCTGCACCGAAGACTGTCAGCGCCTGGTGTACCTGGCTCGGCAGATTCAGGTCGGGCTGGGGCGTGATGCCAGCCGCGCCAGCCATGCGCTGGCCGCCGCCCAGCCGCTGAGTGCCGACTATCAGGCACTGCTCGGCCGCGAGTACCCGCAGTTGCAGCGCTACCCGCTGGATGCGCAACGCTACCAGCAGAAGGTTGCCGAGCCCGGCCCGCAGCTGTGGATCGTCGACCCGCACGGCAACCTGGTGCTGCGCTACGACGGCAAGGTCAACGGCAAGCATGTGCTGGATGACCTGCGCCACCTGCTCAAGCTGTCCAATATCGGCTAGGAGCCTGCCATGGCCAGACCTGGATTTCGCCTTGCTGTGTTCGCCACCCTGCTGGCACTGCTGGTCGTCCTGCTCGGTGCCTATACCCGCCTGACCCACGCCGGCCTCGGTTGCCCCGACTGGCCCGGGTGTTATGGCTTTATCAGCGTGCCCAAGACTGACGTGCAGTTGGCCCATGCCGAGCTGCACTTTCCTGAGCACCCGGTGGAAGCTGCCAAGGGCTGGGCCGAGATGGTCCACCGCTACTTTGCCGGTAGCCTGGCCGTGGTGATCGCCCTGCTCGCTTTCCAGGCAATGCGCCGGCATGCACGCGATGGGCAGCCTTATCGCCTGCCGATGCTGCTACTGGGTGTGGTGCTGGCCCAGGCAGCCTTCGGTATGTGGACGGTCACCCTGAAACTATGGCCGCAGGTGGTCACGGCGCACTTGCTGGGTGGCTTTACCACGTTGAGCTTGCTGTTCCTGTTGTCTCTGCGTCTGTCCCGGGCCTTTGCGCCCTTGCCGAAACTGCCGCTGAGCCTGCGCCGGATCGCTGCGCTGGCGCTGCTGGTGGTAATCGGCCAGATCGCCCTGGGCGGTTGGGTCAGCGCCAACTACGCCGCCGTGGCCTGCATCGACCTGCCGACCTGCCATGGCCAGTGGTGGCCAGCTGCGGACTTCAGCAACGGCTTCCACCTGACCCAGCACGTCGGCCCCAATTACCTTGGCGGGCAGTTGGACAGTGATGCGCGTACGGCCATCCACATCAGCCACAGGCTGGGCGCGCTGCTGGTGACCTGCGTGCTGCTGATGCTCAGCTGGAAGCTGCACCGCTGTGGTCTCCCCGGCCTGTCGCGGCTGGTGCTGCTGGCGCTGGCCTTGCAAGTGGGCCTGGGCATCAGCAACGTGGTGTTCCACCTGCCGCTGGCGGTGGCTGTTGCGCACAATGCCGGCGGGGCGATGCTGCTGCTGAGCATGGTGCTGGTGAACTACCGCATTCGAGTGGTCGACAAGGTTCGAGTGGGTGTCGGCCATGGCTGGCGTCTGCGGCCGGTGGTCGGGGTGGGTATCTCCCATCATATGAGGAACGACTCGTGGCGACGCTTCTAAGCGTACGACGGGCCCGCTGGCGCGATTACCTTGAGCTGACCAAGCCCAAGGTGGTGGTGCTGATGCTGATCACCTCGCTGGCGGGCATGTTCCTGGCCACCCGGGCGGGCGTCAGCTGGAGCGTGCTGTTGTTCGGCAACCTGGGCATCGGCCTGTGTGCGGGTGGTGCGGCAGTGGTCAATCATGTGGTGGATCGGCGCATTGATGCGCTGATGGCACGCACCCACAAACGGCCTTTGGCCCAAGGCCGAGTCGAGCCCCTGCCGGCGCTGTTGTTCGCCTTGGCCCTGGCGCTGCTGGGCATGGTCCTGCTGCTGGTGTTCACCAACGCCCTCACCGCCTGGCTGACCCTGGCCTCATTACTCGGTTATGCGGTGCTCTACACCGGCTTTCTCAAGCGCGCCACGCCACAGAACATCGTCATCGGTGGCCTGGCCGGTGCCGCTCCGCCGTTGCTCGGCTGGGTGGCGGTAAGCGGCCATGTCAGCGCCGAACCCTTGCTGCTTGTGTTGATCATTTTCGCCTGGACCCCGCCGCATTTCTGGGCGCTGGCCATCCACCGCAAGGAGGAATACGCCAAGGCCGATATCCCGATGTTGCCGGTGACCCACGGCGAGCGCTACACCAAACTGCATATCCTGCTGTACACCCTGATCCTGCTGGCAGTGAGCCTGCTCCCGTATGCCATCCACATGAGTGGCCCGCTGTACCTGGTCTGTGCCCTAGCCTTGGGCCTGCGCTTCCTGCAATGGGCTTGGGTGTTGTACCGTAGCAGCCGGCCGCACGCGGCGATCGGCACCTTCAAGTACTCTATCGGCTACCTGTTCGCGCTGTTCATTGCGTTGCTTCTTGACCACTACCTGTTGCTGAACCTATGACCCGAACCCAGAAAACCGTCTTCATCCTCGTTGCCCTGGTCGCGTTGATCCTGGGCCTGACCGTCAACAAGGTGCTTAATGGTCGTGACCAGCCCAACCCTGCCGAGCTGATCGATGCGGGCATCATCCTGCTGCCGCAGAGCCGCGCCGTGGCCGATGTCACCATGACCAACCAGGACGGCCAGCCGGTGCAGATGGATGACCTCAAGGGCAAATGGTCGCTGCTGTTCTTTGGCTACACCTACTGCCCGGACATCTGCCCGACCACCCTGGCCCAGCTGCGTCAGGTGAAGAGCGAGCTGCCCAAGGATGCCGTCGACCTGCTGCAGGTGGTGTTGGTGAGCGTGGACCCTAACCGCGATACGCCGAACCAGCTGAAGCAGTATCTGGGCTATTTCGACAAGGACTTTGTCGGCGTGGCGGGGTCGATCGAGGATACCCAGAAGCTGGCCAATGCCTTGAGCATTCCGTTCATTCCGGCGGATACCAGCAAGCCGGGGTATACCGTGGATCACAGCGGTAACCTGGCGATTGTCGGCCCGGATGGGAGACAGCGTGGGTTCATTCGGGCGCCGTTCAACAACCAGAAGCTGGGGGCGCAGTTGCCGGGGCTGGTCAAGCGGGATTGAGTCAGCCCCAAAAGCTACGCGGGTAAACCCGCTCCTACAACGATGTGTGTAGGGGCGGGTTTACCCGCGAAGAATAGAGCTTGATAGGTCGGATCAGAACGCCGGAACCACAGCGCCTTTGTACTTCTCGATGATGAACTGCTTCACCTCAGGCGAGTGCAGTGCAGCCGCCAGTTTCTTCATGTCGTCCGAGTCCTTGTTGTCCGGGCGGGCAACCAGGATGTTCACGTAGGGCGAGTCGCTGCCCTCGATGGCCAGCGCGTCTTTTTCCGGGTTCAGCTTGGCTTCCAGCGCGTAGTTGGTGTTGATCAGGGCGGCATCTACCTGGGTCAGCACACGCGGGATGGTGGCGGCTTCCAGCTCACGGAACTTCACGTTTTTCGGGTTTTCGGCAACATCCTTCACGGTCGACAGGATGTTCTTGTTGTCCTTGAGCTTGATCACGCCAGCCTTGTCCAGCAGCAGCAAGGCGCGGCCGCCGTTGGTGGCGTCGTTGGGGATGACCACGGTGGCGCCGGAGGACAGCTCGTCCAGTTTCTTGATCTTGGTCGAATACACGCCCAGTGGCTCGATGTGCACGCCGGCCACGCTCACCAGGCTGGTGCCCTTGGCCTTGTTGAATTCATCCAGGTAAGGCTGGTGCTGGAAGAAGTTGGCGTCCAGGCGCTTTTCCGCCACCTGCACGTTCGGCTGGATGTAGTCGGTGAATTCCTTGACCTTCAGCTCTACGCCTTCTTTCGCCAGCTGTGGTTTGACGAAGTTGAGGATCTCGGCGTGCGGCACCGGGGTGGCGGCGACGGTAAGGGTATCGGCCTGGGCCGAGAAGGCCGCGACAGCGGCAGCGACAGCAAGCAGCTTCTTCATTGATCACTCCTTGTGAGGGCCGCGACGGCCCCCGAACGGGTCGGCCAGGCCGACCCCATTGGGGTTATTTACGGGAAAAATGCACGACCAGTTTGTCGCCCACGCTCTGCAGGACTTGAACCAGTACCAGCAGCAGTACCACGGTCACTACCATCACATCGGTCTGGAAACGCTGGTAACCGAAGCGGATAGCCAGGTCACCAAGGCCACCGGCACCCACCACACCGGCCATGGCAGTGTAAGAAACCAGGGTGATGGCGGTTACCGTTATGGCCGCGAAGATGCCCGGACGGGCTTCCGGCAGCAGCGCACTGGTGATGATCTGGCGGGTGGTGGCGCCCATCGACTGGGTGGCTTCGATGATGCCGCGGTCCACTTCACGCAAGGCGGTTTCAACCAGGCGCGCAAAGAACGGCGTGGCACCCACTACCAGCGGCGGGATGGCGCCTGCAACGCCCAGCGAGGTACCGGTGATCAGCACGGTGAACGGGATCATCACGATCAGCAAAATGATGAATGGCAGCGAGCGCAGGATGTTGACCACCAGCGACAGCAGCGCATAGACGCCCTTCTGTTCGAACATCTGCTTCGGCCCGCAGAGGAACAGCAGCACGCCCAGTGGCAGGCCCAGTAGCACGGTGAAGAACAGCGAGCCGAACAGCATGATCATGGTATCGACGGTGGCCAGCCAGATTTCGGCCCAGTCGACGTTGGCAAAGAAATTCAGGGCGTCCATCAACGCAGTACCTCCATATGTACGTCAGCTGCCTTGAAGCGGGCGAACGCCGCTTCCATGTCTCCGCCGATCAGGGCGAGAGTGAGCTGGCCATAGGGGACATCCTTGATGCGGTCGATACGCCCGGCGAGGATGCTGTAGTCCACACCGGTTTCGCGGGCCACGGTGCCCAGCAGCGGCGCGTAGGTGGCGTCGCCCTGGAAGGTCAGGCGTACGATGCGGCCTGGCACGTGGGCAAAGTCGTCGCGCTGCTCGCCTTCGTCGACCTGCTCGTCTTCCTGGACGAAGCGCTTGGTGGTGGGGTGCTGCGGGTGCAGAAACACCTCGGCCACCGAGCCTTGCTCGACGATCTGACCGGCGTCCATCACTGCCACGCGGTCGCAGACACGGCGGATCACGTCCATCTCGTGAGTGATCAGCACAATGGTCAGCTTCAGTTCACGGTTGATCTCGGCCAGCAGTTGCAGGACCGAGGCCGTGGTTTGCGGGTCGAGGGCACTGGTGGCCTCGTCGCATAGCAGGATCTTCGGGTTGGTGGACAGGGCGCGGGCGATGCCGACGCGCTGCTTCTGGCCGCCGGACAGCTGCGCCGGGTACTTTTTGGCGTGGTCCGACAGGCCAACGCGAGCCAGTAGCTCGGTGACGCGCTTGTCGATTTCGCTGCGCGACAGCTCACCGGCCAGGGCCAGTGGCAGGGCGACGTTGTCGGCGACGGTCTTGGAGGCCAGCAGGTTGAAGTGCTGGAAAATCATCCCGACCTGCTGGCGGAAGCCGCGCAACTGGCTGGCGTTGAACGCGGTGACGTCTTCGCCGTCGACGATGATCGTGCCGCCGGAAGGTTCTTCCAGGCGGTTGATCAGGCGCAGCATGGTGCTTTTGCCAGCGCCGGAATGGCCGATCAGGCCGAACACCTGGCCATCTTCGATGGTCAGGCTGGTCGGATTCAGTGCGGGGATTTCCCTACCGGCAACGCGGTAGGTTTTATGTACCTGTTGGAACTCGATCACGTAGCGAACCTTGTGGGGCGCATTGAAATTTGGGTCAGCGGTTAGCTGGGGTCGCGCATTTTAGCCTTTTCCCATAGCTGTTCTTAGCATTTATTTCGTCATGCACCAATCCATCGGGCATATCGCGACAACCGGTAATCCTGATTGAACGCTCGGCAACGCCCTCCAGTCACTACTTGGACAAGCCCTGAACGGGCACGCCTTAAGACTGATGAGGAGAGCCGATCATGCCCAGCAAGAAAACGGATGCGCCCAAGCACAGCGAGGCCGCCGGTACCCAGACCCCCGACAGGGCCAACACCAATGCCAAGCTGCAGAGCCTGGAGGCCGACCGCAGCGATGCGACCGGGCAGGCGCTGCGGACCAACCAAGGCGTGCGCATTGCTGACAACCAGAACTCCCTCAAGGCGGGTGATCGCGGACCTTCGCTGCTTGAAGACTTCATCATGCGCGAGAAAATCACCCACTTCGACCATGAGCGTATCCCCGAGCGCATCGTGCACGCCCGCGGTACCGGGGCACACGGGTTCTTCCAGAGCTATGGCAACCACGCCGAGCTGACCAAGGCCGGCTTCCTGCAAGATCCGGAAAAGATCACCCCGGTTTTTGTCCGCTTCTCGACGGTTCAGGGCCCACGCGGTTCTGGCGATACGGTGCGAGATGTGCGGGGCTTTGCCGTCAAGTTCTATACAGATGAAGGCAATTTCGACTTGGTCGGCAACAATATGCCGGTGTTTTTCATCCAGGATGCCATCAAGTTCCCCGATTTTGTCCACGCGGTGAAGCCAGAGCCACACAACGAGATACCGACCGGCGGTTCGGCTCATGACACCTTCTGGGATTTCGTCTCGCTGGTGCCGGAGTCGGCTCATATGGTCATGTGGGCCATGTCTGACCGCGCCATCCCGCGCAGCCTTCGAATGATGGAAGGCTTTGGCGTGCATACCTTCCGCCTGATCAATGCCGAGGGCGTGGCCAGCTTCGTCAAGTTTCATTGGAAACCACGTCAGGGCGTGCATTCCCTGCTGTGGGACGAAGCCCAGAAGCTGGCGGGCAAGGACACCGACTTCCAGCGCCGTGACCTATGGGAAGCCATCGAAACCGGTGACTACCCGGAATGGGAACTGGGCGTGCAGATTGTGCCTGAGGCAGACGAACACAAATTCGACTTCGACCTGTTGGACCCGACCAAGATAATCCCGGAGGAACTGGTACCCGTCACGCCGCTGGGCAAGATGGTGCTCAACCGCAACCCGGACAATTTCTTTGCCGAGGTCGAACAGGTGGCGTTCTGCCCGGGCCATATCGTACAGGGTATCGACTTTACCAACGACCCGCTGCTGCAGGGCCGGCTGTTCTCGTACACCGATACCCAGATCAGCCGCCTGGGTGGGCCGAACTTCCACCAGATCCCGATCAACCGGCCGGTAGCGCCGAACCACAACAACCAGCGTGATGCGCTGCACCAGCACGTCGTGCACAAGGGCCGGGCTTCCTACGAGCCCAACTCGATTGACGGCGGCTGGCCGAAGGAAACCCCGCCTGCGGCGCAAGACGGCGGCTTCGAGAGCTATCAGGAGCGTATCGATGCGCACAAGATTCGCCAGCGCAGTGAGTCGTTCGGCGATCACTTCTCGCAGGCTCGGCTGTTCTTCCATAGCATGAGTCCGACCGAGCAACAGCACATCATCAAGGCTTACAGCTTCGAATTGGGCAAAGTGGAGCGTGAACATATCCGCGCCCGGGAAGTGAATGAAATTCTCGCCAACATCGACCTGAAGCTGGCGGCGGCAGTTGCGGCCAACCTGGGCCTCCCTGCGCCGAAAGCGGGTACGGTGAAGGTGAAGGGTAGCCAGTTGGCGCAATCGCCTGCGCTGAGCCAGATGAACCACCCAGGTTCGGTGGGTATCAAGGGGCGCAAGATTGCTGTGCTGGTGGCCGATGGCGTGGACGCTGCCAGCGTGGACAAACTGGTCAAGGCCCTGGAAGCGCACAGTGCCCGGCCGATGCTGCTGGGGCCGACCTCGGCGCCGGTGAAGGCGGCGGATGGCAAGCAACTGCCAGTAGCGGCGTCGATGGAGGGGATGCCTTCGATCATGTTCGACGGGATTGTCGTGCCAGCGGGCAAGGCCTCTACGGATGCGCTGGCGGCTAGCGGATTGGCCAAGCACTTCGTACTGGAGGGTTACAAGCACTTGAAGGCGCTGGTGCTGACCAAGGAATTGGCGAAAGCGTTGGGGCTAAAGGAGGACAAGGGGCTGTTGCTCGGGGATGAGCAGAAGGCAGTGGATGCCTTTGTCAAAGCGGTAGAAGGCCACCGGGTGTGGGAGCGGGAGGCGGCGGCTGAAGCTGTTCCTGCCTGACAAGGCCTTTTCGCGGGTAAACCCCCTCCTGATGTAGGAGCGGGTTTACCCGCGAAGCGTTTACTGCTGATGCGGGACCAGCACCACCTGTGCCGGCAGCGAGCGCTGGATCTGATGCTTCTGCTTCAGCTCGAACCCACTGTCAATCTTGCGCACGCGCTTTTCCAGCAAAGTCTTCAGCCAAGGCGCATCCTCGGTGCGCGGTACCTGGAATACCACCTCACACTGGTAACTCACCACATCGGCGGCAATGTCGTCCAGTTGGCGGCGCAGCGCACGGCTGTCAGTGGTCTTCAAGGCCACCACGGTACTTGGCGCTGTCGGGTCGATGATGCGTGCCTCGGGCTTGGCTTCGGCGGCTTTCAGCGCCGCTTCAGCCTTTTCCAGCTCGGCCTTGCGAGCCTGGGTCACGGCATCCCCGCCAGTGACCGCTGGCGCCTGCGGCATCAGGGCCCGGGCACGGGCCAGCGCGGTAGCTGCCGCGTTCACATCGCCCTTCTGCAGGACGATCTGGCTACGTTGCAGGTAAGCTTCGGCCAGTTGGCGCTGGTATTGTTCCAGGCGTGCATCATCCGGCGACTGGGCCTGCAGAGCTGCAAGCTGGTCTTCGGCGGTAGCCAGCTCGTTGCTGGCGATGTTCTGTTGCAACTGCTGCCAGGCATCTGCTTGAGCAGGTGCGGTGGCCTGTTCGACCGGCGCATTGGAACAGGCAGCCAGGATCAGGGAAAACGCGGCAACAAGCAGATAACGGGAGGCGAACGGCTTCATTCCTGCGACTCTCTATTTGCGCAAAAAGCGAGCAAGTCTACACCCAGGTGCGCACGCTCGAAAATAGGCCTTACAGACCCTTTACGGGCCGAAGGTTGCAAGGCGTGCCTGCACACGCCTTGCTTTTCAGCGTTTTGGCAGGGCCAGGCTCAGCAAGAATAGCACTGCGGCGCAGACCACGATTGAGGGCCCGGCGGGGGTGTCCTTGAACCAGGACATGGCCAGGCCGCCGCACACCGCGGTGACACCCATCAGGCTGGCACCCAGGGCCATCTGCTCTGGTGAGCGGGCGTGGCGCTGTGCCGCAGCGGCAGGAATGATCAGCAGTGAGGTAATCAGCAACACGCCAACGATTTTCATGGCAACCGCAATTACCACTGCGATCAGCAGCATCAGCGCCAAGCGCAGGCCGGCCACGGGCAGGCCTTCAACCATGGCCAGTTCTTCGTGCACGGTAACCGCCAGCAGCGGCCGCCACAGCGCAGCGAGCAGCAGCAGGACCAGTGCGCTGCCACCGAGGATCCAGGCCAGGTCGGTGGTGCTGATGGCCAGCAGATCGCCGAACAGGTAAGCCATCAGGTCGATGCGCACATCGTGCATGAAGCTCAGCACCACCAGGCCCAGCGACAAGGTGCTGGGGGCCAGGATACCCAGGAGGGTGTCGGAGGCCAGCGGCTGGCGTTGCTGCAATGTCACCAGCAGAATCGCCAGCAACAGGCAGCCCACGGTTACCGCCAGTGCGGGGCTGACATCCAGGGCAAAGCCCAAGGCCACACCGAGCAGCGCGGCGTGAGACAGGGTGTCGCCAAAATAGGCCATGCGCCGCCATACCACGAAGGAGCCCAGTGGACCTGCAACCAGTGCCAGGGACAAGCCGGCAAGCAAGGCGTAGAGAAGAAAATCAGCCATGCTTGCAGTGCTCTCCGTGAACATGGGTGCCAGGGGCGACCACCGAGCCATGCAGGTCATGGCTGTGGTCGTGATGGTGGTGGTAGATGGCCAGGCTCGGTGCGGTCTTGCCGAACAGCTCGACGAACGCCGGGTCACCGCTGACTTGCTCAGGGTGGCCCGAGCAGCACACGTGGCGGTTCAGGCACACCACCTGGTCGGTGGCGCTCATGACCAGGTGCAGGTCGTGGGACACCATCAGCACGCCGCAGCCGTGGCGGTCGCGCAGGCGGGTGATGAGGTTGTAAAGCTCGGTCTGGCCGACCACGTCCACACCTTGTACCGGTTCGTCGAGCACCAGCAACTGGGGTTCGCGCAGCAAGGCGCGGGCCAGCAGCACACGTTGCATTTCGCCGCCGGAAATAGTCTGGATCGGGCTGTCGATGACCTGCTCGGCGCCCACTTCCTGCAGCGCCGACAAGGCTGCCGCGCGGTCTACGCCGGGCACCAGGCGCAGGAAGCGCAGCACCGACAGCGGCAGCGTGGCATCAACCTGAATCTTCTGCGGCATGTAGCCAATGCGCAGCTTGGGCTTGCGCCATACCTTGCCGCGATGTGGCTTGAGCAGGCCAAGTACGGCGCGCACCAGGGTCGTCTTGCCTGCCCCATTGGGGCCAATCAGGGTGACGATCTGGCCTGGGGCGACCGACAGGTCGATGCTGTCGAGCACCGCCTCGCCGCCAAAGGTGACGCCGACCTGATCCAGGCGAATCAGGGCGTCGCTCATGCCGCGCTCCGGCAGTTACCGCACAGGCCGACCACTTCCACGGTCTGGGTCTCGACCGTGAAACCCACGCCTTTGGCGCTGTTGATGATGGCCTCGCTGATGCTGCTCTGCTCGAGCTCGATGGCCACATGGCAGGCCCGACAGATCAGGAACTGGCCTTGGTGCACGTGCTCGGGGTGGCTGCAGCCGATGAAGGCGTTCAGCGATGCGATGCGATGTACCAGGCCGTTTTCCAGCAGGAAGTCCAGCGCACGGTACACCGTGGGCGGCGCGGCGCGGCGGCCGTCCTGCTCACTGAGCACAGCGAGGATGTCGTAGGCGCCCAGTGGCTTGTGGCTCTGCCACACCAGCTCCAGCACACGGCGGCGCAGGGCTGTCAGGCGCAGGCCCTGGCGGGTGCACAAGGCGTCGGCTTCAGCCAGTGCGCTGTGTACGCAATGGGAGTGGTCGTGAGGACGGTTGGCCAGCGGTGTGATGGACATGGGCAGCGACGGTTCTGGACAGAGACGTTATTATGTTACCTGTTTCTGAAGATTCGAGTATCCACCGTGTCCCGATTCCTGGCTCTGTTTGTCGCTTTCATCGCATTATCCGCGCAGGCCGACGTGCGTGTGCTCACCACTATCAAGCCCTTGCAGCAGATTGCCGCTGCCGTGCAGGAGGGTGTTGGCAGCCCTGACGTGCTGCTGCCGCCCGGCGCATCCCCCCACCACTATGCGCTGCGCCCCTCCGACGTGCGGCGGGTAGGCGATGCCGACCTGTTGTACTGGATCGGCCCGGACATGGAAAACTTCCTTGCGCGTGTGCTGGGAAGCCGTAGCAAGGCCACAGTGGCTGTGCAGTCGCTGCCGGGCATGAAGCTGCGCCACTTTGGCGAGGACAGCCATTCCCATGAGGAAGAAGACCATGACGATCATGACCACGATCACCGCCCAGGTAGCCTGGATGCGCATCTGTGGCTATCGTCGGTCAATGCGCGAGTGATCGCGGCAAAAATGGCAGCTGACCTGGCCCAGGTCGACCCGGCCAATGCGGCTCGCTATCAGAGCAACCTGAAGGCCTTCGATGAACGCCTGGATGCGTTGGATGGGCGTATCAAGGCGCGCGTGGCCGGTATTGCCGGCAAGCCGTACTTCGTCTTCCACGAAGCCTTCGACTATTTTGAAGCTGAATATGGCTTGAAGCACGCGGGCGTGTTCAGCGTGGCATCCGAGGTGCAACCTGGGGCGCAGCATGTGGCGGCCATGCGCAAGCGTCTTCAGGAAGTGGGCAAGACCTGCGTGTTCAGCGAGCCGCCACTTCGGCCGCGATTGGCCGAGACCCTGACTGCCGGGTTGCCGGTACGCCTTGCCGAGCTGGATGCCTTGGGTGGCACCGATCCGGTGGATGGCAAAGGGTATGAGCGCTTGCTGGAGAAGCTGGGCGGTGACCTGGCAGGCTGCCTGGAGCAGTTGTAAGCCTGTGCCGGCCCCTTCGCGGGCACGCCCGCGAAGAAGCAGACGCGGTCTACAGCGCGAACGGCAGGTGCAATGCCACCTGCTGGCGCTGCGCCAGACGCACTTCGAACTCGCTCGGATCGTGGATCATCACATCCATCCCGGCGAACGACTCGGCCGCAATCAGGCGCGACAGCCAGAAACGCACGCAGCCTACCCGCAACATTTCCGGCCACAGCTCGGCTTCGGCTGCAGTGAACGGCCGTAGCGCCGCATAAGCTGCCAGCAGCGCCTGGGCGCGTGGTACATCCACCGCGCCCTGCTCATCCAGGCACCAGTCGTTCACGGTGATGGCGATGTCATACAGCATCGGCCCGGAGCAGGCATTGTAGAAGTCGATCACACCGGTCAGGTGGGTGCCTTCGAACATCACGTTGTCGCGGAACAGGTCGGCATGCAGGTTGGCCCGCGGCAAGGCCAGGATCTGCGCCTTGTGTGCGCTGATTTCGTCCAGCGCTGGCTGCAGCAATGCGGCTTGCTCCGCAGTCAGGCGTGGCAGTAGCTCGGCACCCGAGGCCAGCATCCAGTCCAGGCCGCGGTCGGTGCGGCGCTCGATGATGTGCTCGCGGGTGGCCAGGTGAATGTGTGCCAGTAGTTCGCCGACCTGGGCGCAGTGCTGGTTGTTGGGTGCCTTGATGTGTTTGCCCGACAGCCTGGGCTGCAGCAATGCCGGCTTGCCGCACAGCTCGCGCAGGCCGTTGCCGTCGCGATCACGAATGGCATAGGGCACCGGCATGTCGGCACCGTGCAGGGTATCGAGCAGCTCGATGAAGAACGGCATGTCCTCGCTGGGCCCACGCTCGATCAGCGTCAGGACGAACTCCCCCTGTTCGAGGCTGACGAAGAAATTGCTGTTCTCGGTACCGGCGGCAATGCCCTGGAAGTCGAGCAGACGGCCCAGCTCGTACGGCGCCAGAAAGGTTTCCAGCTCAGGCCGGGTCACGGGGGTGAAGACTGACATGATGAAAAATTGCCCATACGGGCACTTCCGCCGGGAAGTGCCGGGTTGATGTGAACGGTGCGCGTCAGCTTACCACTCGAAGATCTTCCAGGACGGAATCAGCATGTCCGGCTGGTCGGATCGAATGAAATTGGCATCAGTGCCATCAGCGCGTACCAGAAAATAAGGCTTGCCGTTTTTCGGCGTGATCTTGATCGCATACAGGAAGCCGTTCTGCCGGTATTCCTGGATGGTTTTATCGCCTTCCGTGCGAATGGTCACCTCGGGATCGGCCGAGGGGGCGTCGTCCGCCGCCAGGGTGACGACAGGCATGGTTGCCAACAGGCCGAGCAGTAACAGGCGATTGAGTGTGCGCATGATAACCTAGTCCCTTTGTCGTCAATGATTCTGGCTATTCTAGCGCCGGACCCGTCGAAAAGGTTGATTCTGCTCATGAGCCAAGCGCCCCTCGTCCTGGTGGACGGTTCCTCCTACCTTTATCGCGCCTTCCACGCGCTGCCACCGCTGACCACGTCCAAGGGCATGCCGACCGGTGCGGTGAAGGGTGTGCTGAACATGCTCAAGAGCCTGCGCAAGCAATATCCCGACAGCCTGTTCGCCGTGGTGTTCGACGCCAAGGGCGGCACTTTCCGCGATGCCATGTTCGCTGAGTACAAGGCCAACCGCCCCAGCATGCCGGATGACCTGCGGGTACAGATCGAGCCGCTGCACGCCAGCGTCAAGGCGCTGGGCTACCCGCTGCTGTGCGTGGAGGGTGTCGAGGCTGACGACGTGATCGGCACCCTGGCGCGCAGCAGTGCCGCCCTGGGTCGCCCGGTGATCATCTCGACCGGTGACAAGGACATGGCGCAACTGGTGGACGGGCACATTACCTTGGTCAACACCATGACCGGAAGCGTGCTGGACGTGGCTGGCGTGCACGAGAAATTCGGCGTCGGCCCGGAACACATTATCGACTTCCTGGCCCTGATGGGTGACAAGGTCGACAACATCCCCGGCGTGCCGGGCGTGGGCGAAAAAACGGCGGTGGGGCTGTTGACCGGCATCGGCGGCGGTCTCAGCGACCTTTACGCCAACCTGGACAAAGTGCCAGCGCTGGCCATTCGCGGCGCCAAGACCTTGCCGGCCAAGCTGGAGGAGCACCGCGACGCGGCATTCCTGTCCTACGAACTGGCCACCATCAAGGTTGACGTGCCGCTGGATGTGGAGGTCGAGGCGCTGGTGTGCGGTGAACCTGACCGCGAGGCGCTGCTGGCGTTGTACACCGAGATGGAGTTCAAGAGCTGGGTCGCCGAATTGCAGCGCGATGCGGCCAAGGCCGGTGACGATGTTGCCCCGGCCGTGGAGCCTGCGGTCAAGGTCGAGGCCAAATACGAAACCATTCTCGACCAGGCCCGTTTCGACGCCTGGCTGGAGAAGCTGCGCCAGGCACCGCTGTTTGCCTTCGACACCGAGACCACCGGCCTGGACGCCCAGCAGGCGCAGTTGGTCGGCCTGTCCTTCGCAGTCGAGCCGCATGAAGCGGCCTATGTGCCGCTGGCCCACGATTACGAAGGCGCGCCGGTCCAGCTGGACCGCGAGGCCGTGCTGCTGGCGCTGAAACCACTGCTGGAGGACCCGGCCAAGGCCAAGGTCGGGCAGAACGCCAAGTACGACATCAACATCCTCGCCAATGGCTCCCCCGCCATCGAGATGCGCGGTGTGGCCTACGACACCATGCTCGAGTCGTACGTGCTGAACTCCACCGCCACCCGTCATGACATGGACAGCCTGGCGCAGAAGTACCTCGACCACACCACGATCGCCTTCGAGGACATCGCCGGCAAGGGTGCCAAGCAGCTTACCTTCAACCAGATCAACCTGGACAAGGCCGGCCCCTACGCCGCCGAGGACGCCGACATCACCCTGCGCCTGCACCATGCATTGCAGGCCCGCCTGGCACAGACGCCGAGCGTGCAACCGGTGCTGATGGATATCGAGATGCCGCTGGTGCCGGTGCTGGCCAGGATCGAGCGCCAGGGTGCACTGGTCGATGCCGAGCTGTTGAAAGTACAGAGCGGTGAGCTGGGCGTGAAGATGGCTGAGCTGGAGCTGCGTGCCTACGAGCTCGCCGGTGAGACGTTCAACCTCGGCTCGCCCAAGCAGCTGGGCACGATCCTTTACGACAAGCTGGGCATGCCGGTGTTGAGCAAGACCGCCAAGGGCCAGCCATCCACCGCCGAAGCAGTGCTCGACGAACTGGCCTTGCAAGGCTACCCGCTGCCAGAGGTGCTGATGCAGTACCGCAGCCTGAGCAAGCTCAAGAGCACCTACACCGACAAGTTACCGGGGCAGATCAACCCGCGCACCGGGCGTATCCACACGTCCTACCAGCAGGCCGTGGCGGCCACCGGCCGGTTGTCGTCGAGCGACCCGAACTTGCAGAACATCCCGATCCGCACCGCTGAAGGGCGGCGTATCCGCCAGGCGTTCATCGCCAGTCCGGGTTACAAGCTTCTGGCGGCGGACTATTCACAGATCGAGCTGCGTATCATGGCCCACCTGGCCAAGGACGAAGGCTTGCTGCATGCCTTCCGCAATGACCTGGACGTGCACCGCGCCACAGCAGCCGAAGTGTTCGGTGTGGCCCTGGAAGACGTGACCACCGACCAGCGCCGCAGCGCCAAGGCCATCAACTTCGGCCTGATCTACGGCATGAGCGCCTTTGGCCTGGCCAAGCAGATCGGCGTCGACCGCAAGCAGTCACAGGACTATATCGACCGCTACTTTGCCCGCTACCCAGGCGTGCTGGCCTACATGGAGCGCACCCGCGCCCAGGCGGCCGAGCAAGGCTTTGTCGAAACCCTGTTTGGCCGCCGCCTGTACTTGCCAGACATCAATGCCAAGAACCCTGCCCTGCGCAAGGGCGCCGAGCGCACGGCGATCAACGCCCCGATGCAGGGTACTGCTGCCGACATCATCAAGCGGGCCATGGTCAAGGTAGATAACTGGTTGAGCGAGAGCGGGCTGGATGCCCGGGTGATCCTGCAGGTGCACGACGAACTGGTGCTTGAAGTACGCGAGGACCTGGTGCAGCAGGTGAAAGATGAAATTCGCCAGCACATGAGCCAGGCCGCGCAGCTGGATGTGCCGCTGCTTGTCGAAGCAGGCGTTGGTGCGAATTGGGACGAAGCTCACTGATTGAGCAGGTAAAACTGTGTAGGATCTGCGACGTAGTGACGCGGATCCGTGCACCGCTCAGTGCCGGGGGTGCTTAAGTTTCATGAAACTATCGCAAATAGTTTTATGGGCTTCGGAACTAAACCGGTGAAGCGGAACTCAGAGTAACTGAATGGCTGGTGAAGCCCTTCGATGCTCCTATGTTGTGTTAAGTGTTGGCAGATATCTGGACCCCGCCCTAGCGGTCCGGACTTGGACCCCGAACTTCCCCCTCCCCATACGAAGTCCGGGGTTTTTTTTGCCCGGAATTTGCCGGGAGCGGGTTTTCTCGCGAATGCGATGTCGAATACACCGCCGCATTCGCGGGTAAACCCGGGTCAGGCGCAAACCACTAAACGACCGGCTTGTCTTCCAGTTCCATCCAGTCCGCCAGCACACGGTAGGCGTCTTCCACGCCCAGGCGCTTGGGTGCCGAGAACAGCTGGATGGTCACGCCATCCCCCCAGCCCTTGCGGATTTCCGACTGCACTTTCAGCAATGTGTTCTTGCCGGCGCCGTGGGTCAGCTTGTCGGCCTTGGTCAGCAGGATGTGCATCGGCATGCTGCTGGCCTTGGCCCAGTCGAGCATCATCTTGTCGAAGTCGGTCATCGGGTGACGCACGTCCATCATCAGGATCACGCCACGCAGGCACTCACGGCTGCCCAGGTAGGCTTCCAGGTGTTTCTGCCAGTGCTGCTTGAGCGGAATCGGGACTTTTGCATAACCATAGCCCGGCAGGTCGACCAAACGCCGTTCATCGTCCAGACTGAAGAAATTCAACAGCTGGGTGCGCCCGGGAGTCTTCGAGGTACGCGCCAGGCTGGCATGGGTCAGGGTATTGAGGGCGCTGGATTTGCCGGCGTTGGAACGGCCGGCAAAAGCCACCTCGTAACCCTGGTCGTCCGGGCATTGTTCGACCTTGGCTGCGCTGAGGGCGAATTTGGCTTTCTGGCAGAGGCCGAGGATGGGGTTCTTGACTTGCATGGGATATCCGATGTGGGTGTTGCCTGACTTTGTAGAGCCAAGCCTGGCAAGCGGTGTCGTTTCCGTTTGGATGGCGGAAGTATATAATGCCCCAGTTTTTGTGTGCTCATTCTCCCAGCGAAGGAGAACGGGCATGGGGTGTCGAACAATAGCTCGCGCAACAGAACGCAGCGCGGCCCCCAACCCTGAAGGTCGTTCCGCATGGCGAAATGGCTGCTTGCTGTCGGTATGTTCCTGCCGTTTTTCAGCGCACAGGCTACACAGGATCCCGAGGTGTTGTACAACCGCACGTGTGCGGCCTGTCACACCGGGCAGTTGCCACAGGCACCCAGACGGGGTGACCGGGCAGCATGGGAGCCAAGGCTGGCGCAAGGCATGGATGTACTGGTGAAGCACGTGACCCAGGGTTTCAAGGCTATGCCGCCGCGTGGATTGTGCATGGACTGCAGTGCCGAGGACTACCGTTTGGTCATCCTTTGGATGAGCGGCAGTCCCGATACATAACATTTCACCCTTAGCCGTGTTGGATTAGCTGATGAACAAACTAGTCGTGAGTCTGCTGTTGACCTTGGGTGTCGCTGGTGCGGCCACTGCTGCGCAACCTATCAAAGGCGATGCCGCCGCTGGCCAGGCCAAGACCGCCGTGTGTGGCGCCTGCCACAATCCCGACGGCAACAGCCTGGCACCGAACTTCCCGAAACTGGCCGGCCAAGGCCAGCGCTATCTCGAAAAACAACTTCACGATATCAAGTCGGGCAAGCGTACCGTGCTGGAAATGACCGGCATGCTGGCCGCATTCAGCGACCAGGATCTGGCCGATATCGCCGCCTACTTCTCCAGCCAAAAAGGCAGCGTGGGGGCCGCCGATCCCAAGCTGGTCGAGCGCGGCCGCGCGTTGTTCAATGGCGGCGACCTGGAAAAGGGCATGCCGGCCTGCACTGGCTGCCACTCGCCCAACGGCGCGGGCATCGCCCTGGCCGGCTTCCCGCACCTGGGCGGGCAACACTCGCAGTACGTGGCCAAGCAGCTCACTGACTTCCGCGAAGGCAACCGCACCAACGATGGCGATGCCATGACCATGCGCACCATCGCTGGCAAGCTGAGCAACCATGACATCGAAGCGTTGGCCAGCTACATCCAGGGCCTGCATTAACTTTCGGTTAATGTTGTAGGTCAATGATGAAAGGGCGGCCGGGCTGCCCTTTTTTCCGTCCGCAGCCGTTACACTACAGAACTCGAGCCCTTCCCGGCCTGTCTCAGTGCAGGTCGCGTCGTGGCGACCCATGACTGCTCAGGAGTAAAGCATGCGTAAACTGATTCTCAGCGCTGCGCTGGTCGCCGCCAGCGTATTCGGTATGACTGCCGTTCAGGCTGCCGAGCCTGTCGCCGGCAAGGAATACATCGAGCTGAGCAACCCTGTTCCGGTTTCCGTGCCTGGCAAGATCGAAGTCGTCGAGCTGTTCTGGTACGGCTGCCCACACTGCTACCACTTCGAGCCGACCATCAACCCTTGGGCTGAAAAGCTGCCGAAGGACGTCAACTTCAAGCGCGTACCGGCCATGTTCGGTGGCCCGTGGGATGCACACGGCCAGATGTTCCTGACCCTCGAAGCCATGGGCGTCGAGCACAAGGTTCATGCTGCGGTGTTCGATGCCATCCAGAACCAGCACAAGCGTCTGACCGATAAGAACGAGATGGCCGACTTCCTCGCCACTCAAGGTGTGGACAAGGACAAGTTCCTCGCCACCTTCGACTCGTTCGCCATCAAGGGCCAGGTCAAACAGGCCAAGGAATTGGCGAAGAAGTATGAGATCACCGGCGTACCGAGCCTGGTCGTCAACGGCAAGTACCGCTTCGACCTGGGGACTGCCGGCGGACCGGAAGGCGTGCTGAATGTCGCCGACCAGCTGATCGACAAGGAGCGCGCTGCCAAGTAGGCGGCGTCACCCATGCCCCGCTTCAGAGCTACGCGTGGCATTGGCCTGCACGAGCCGCAGGTCAACGAGCATCACCTGCAGGCCCCGGGCCTGCCCGAGGATGGCCGTCTGCGGCTGCTCAGTTTCAACATCCAGGTGGGCATCAGCACCGAGCGCTACCGCCATTACCTGACGCGTAGCTGGCAGCACCTGCTGCCGCATAACGGGCGTGCCGGTAACCTGCAGAAGATCGGCAGGCTGCTGGGCGACTTCGACCTGGTGGCCCTGCAGGAAGCCGATGGTGGCAGCCTGCGCTCGGGCTACGTCAACCAGGTCGAACACCTGGCCCACTTGGGGGCCTTCCCCTACTGGTACCAGCAGCTCAACCGCAACCTTGGGCGTTTTGCCCAGCACAGCAACGGTGTGCTCAGCCGCCTGAAGCCGCAACTGCTCGAAGACCATCCGTTGCCTGGCCCGGCCGGGCGTGGCGCGATTCTGGTGCGGTTTGGCGAAGGCGAAGATGCGCTGATAGTGGTGATGATGCACCTGGCATTGGGGGCCAAGACCCGGGCCCTGCAGCTGGGTTATATCCGCGAGCTGATAGGCGGTTACCGTCACCAGGTGCTGATGGGTGACATGAACACCCATGCCACTGACCTGCTGGAGCATTCGCCGCTACGCGATTTGGGCCTGGTCGCCCCACAAGTCGAGGCCACCTTCCCCAGCTGGCGACCGCAGCGTTGCCTCGATCATATTCTGCTCAGTTCAAGCCTCACGCTGGAGCGTGTCGAGGTGCTGGCGCAGCCAATTTCGGACCACCTTCCCGTTGCTGTCGAGATTCGATTGCCTGATGCATTGACTGTGGATACGCTGCCGGTTTTGAGCTAATTGCCATCACCGTTTGCGGACCCGGGCATGACTGAAGACGCTGAGCGCTGGAAAGAAAAATACCTTAAAAGCATCGAGCAGCAAGAAAAGCTCGAGCGCCGTTGGGATGCCCGTCTTGACCTGTTGCGCCGAGGCCTGGTGCGCAGCACCCTGGCTGCTGAAGGCAGTGACAAGGTGGTAGACGAGTGCATGAAGGAAATGCGCGATGTCATTCGCAGCGACAACATGGACGCCGGCCTCGCTGGCTTGATTCCGCGCCTTGAGAAAGCGGTACTGGATTCCGAACAGCGTCGCGAAACCCGCATGAACCAGGTCAGCGATGCGCTGACCGCACTGGTTGGCCAACTGCAAGGCCTGCCCCTGCCCAGCGATATCTCGCGGCCATTGAAAAAACTGGCGAAGAAGCTCGAGGGCGGGGTTGCCCAGTCACGCGAGCTGCCGCCGCTGTTGGGCGAGTTGAGCGGCTTGCAGGGGCGCGCGCTGTCGGCCCTTGGCAAGCCGAGTGAAGAAGCCCGACCCGGTTTTCTGCAGCGGTTGTTTGGAAGCCGCGAGGAAGATGCACAGGCAGGAGCAGAGCTTGCGCCGGTAGCGTTACCTGCTGCCGAGGTTGTACCCCAGGCAGCCGGCAGTGCCGAGCCCTCGCGGCACGATGACGTCGATGCGCTACAACCGTTGCCGGCCCCTGCTGTTCCGACTGCCGAGGTGGCCGAAGCGCCCGAGCTTGAGCTGGAGGCATTTGGCCCGGCGCTGATCGAAACGGCCGAAATGCCGCCAGCCCCGTTGCCAAGGGACAAGACGCCATTGCCGGAAGCTGAAGTTTCCGCCAGCGAGTCGTTGGCTGAGGCAGAACCCTTACAAGCCCTTGAAGAAACCTTTGGTGAAGACGGCCCCTATGCCCTGCCCTACGCAGTGGAGCCGCCTTACAGCCAGGTTGCCGCGCACATCGAGCAGACCCTGATCGGTCTGCTCGATGACCTCAGCCTGCCCGAGCGACACAAGGCTCAGGCGCAGGAAATGCGCGAGCGGGTTGCTCGCGGCTTGAACTGGTATGAACTGATCCCGGTGCTGGATGACTTGGCAGTACTCATGCTGGCGATCACCGACAGCGGGCAGCACGAATTCGAAACCTACCTGCAGCAGCTCAATGAACGCCTGGAAGGTTTCCAGAGCCACCTGCACGAGGCCAGCGCCGGCCACGCGGACAATAGCACCGCTGCCCGCGAGCTGGATAGCCAACTGCGTGAGCACGTCGACGGCCTGCAGAGCAGCGTGCAAGGTGCCGCCGATGTAGACAGCCTCAAGCACATTCTGGAAAACCGCCTGGAAGGCTTGCTGGTGACGATGGACGAGCACAAGCACGAGCGTGATCGCCGCGAGCAGGAACTGGCCGGTCGCCTGCAAGGCTTGTCGGAGCGGGTGGCGAGCATGGAGCATGAGGCGCTTGGCTATCGCGAGCACCTGGAAGAACAGCGCCAGAAAGCCCTGCTGGACCCGCTCACCGGCCTGCCCAACCGTGCGGCCTGGAGCGAGCGAGTCGAACGCGAAATGCTTGACTGGCAGGAAAACGGCGGCCATCTGGCGATGGCGATTCTTGATCTGGACCATTTCAAACGCATCAACGACAACTATGGTCATCTGGCTGGGGACAAGGTCCTCAAGATCGTGGCCGACCAGTTGCGCAAGCGTCTGCGGGGCCGTGATTTCATCGCCCGTTTTGGCGGCGAGGAATTCGTCATGCTGCTGCCGCAGACTACGCCCGCAGTCGCTGCGCAAGTGGCCGAGGTGTTGCGTGCCACAGTCGAAGCCTGCCCATTCCACTTCAAGGGAGAACGGGTGGTGATCACCACCTCCATCGGCCTGGGTGCATTCCGTTCTGGCGAACGCAGCGACCAGGTGCTCAAAAGGGCCGATGCAGCGCTGTACCGGGCAAAGGAGCTGGGGCGTAATCGCGTCGAGCATGGTTAGCCAGCCGCTGTCCGGCAGGCACAGCGCAGGTGAGCACGTTATACTGTAGCGCTCATACGCTGAGGCCACTGACGTGCTTTCCACGCTTAAAAAAACCCTGATTTCCTTTTTGCTATTGTCTGTCGCCGGTTGCTCGACGGGCCTGCGCATCGACCGCAGTCACCCTTCGGCCAATCAGGACAACCGCATCCAGTTCGTTGTCCTGCATTACACCAATGCTTCGCTGGAGCGCTCGCTGGCGCTGCTTACCCATGGTGAAGTCAGCAGCCATTACCTGATCGGCGATGGCCCGGCTACGGTGTATCAGCTGGTAGATGAAAACCGTCGCGCCTGGCATGCCGGTGAGAGCCAGTGGCAGGGGCGCACCTGGCTGAACTCCTCGTCCATTGGTATCGAGATCGTCAACCCGGGCTTCACCGACACCCCGAACGGCCGGGTCTGGCACCCTTACAGCGAGGCGCAGGTCCAGGCGCTGATCGCGCTGCTCAAGGACATTGTCAAACGCAACAACATCGAACCACGCCATATCATCGGCCATAGTGACATCGCCCCGCTGCGCAAGCTGGACCCGGGGCCATTGTTCCCGTGGAAGCGCCTGGCCGACGCCGGGCTGGGTATCTGGCCGGATGCCAACGCGGTGGCACGGCAGCAAGCCTACTTCAGCGTCAACCCGCCAAGCGTTGGCTGGTACCAGCAGGAGCTGGCACGGTTTGGCTATCAGATCGAGCAGACCGGCGTGCTGGATGTCGCCACACGTCATGTGGTCGCCGCCTTCCAGATGCGCTTCCGCCCGCAGCGCTTCGACGGTATGCCGGATGCGCAGACAGCAGCGATGCTGCAGGTACTTAACCGCATGCGTTGAGTCACGGCGGGCGGGGTCCTTGTTGCAAAGCCTTGCGCTGCGAAGAGGCGAGTTGGGTCGACGCAGTTGTATCGACTTAACGGTCGCATCGCAGCCACAAGGCTGTTTCTACAAAGCGCGTGGGTGGATTGCAGCGAAGCGCCAAACGGTGAGGGTGATTATTGATTCCGTTGCTATACCTTGGTTATCAACTGGATGCCTTCGATGTCAGCCTTCATCGCCTTGCTGCGCCAAATTTTTTACCGTCCCTGGATGCTGGCCACTTTGGCAGCGCTGGCCAGCGCCGCGGTGTTGCTCTCTGCCAGCATCGGCATTGCCCTGCAACAAATGAAACAAAGCGAAAGCGAACAGATGAATGCCCAGGGCGAGCGTTTTCTGGAACGGCTCGAACAGGTGTTCGGCCAACTGCGCGAAGGGGTCGATCTGCTGCAGGCCCAACCCTTGCGCGGCTGCAGCCCGGCAATGTTGGCAGCCTTGCAGCAGGTTGGCCTGAACTCGCGGTTCATCTATGAAGCGGCTTATGTAGATGGCAATGTTGCCTGCTCCAACCGCGGTGATGAGCGAGCGTTCGTTCCCTTGCGGGCGCCAGATATCCAGGGGCCGACGTACAGCTACTGGCTTAACACCACCACCGAGCCGAACGAGAACCTGGCAGCACTGATGCTGGGTCGGGGCAAGTTTCTGGTTTCCACCTCCCGTGGGCATTTGACCGATGTGGTGGACCTGCCCCCAGGTGGCAGCCTGGTGGTGGTGCTGGACAACGGCGCCCGGGCCATTCCGGTGCTCGGCCCGCCACAGGTATGGCCACCACCCTCGGCCTGGTCGACCAGCCACAAGTCTCTGTTGGAACTCAGTGATCGGCTGATCTACCGAATGCCGACCAAGTCGCCGGATTACCAGTTGGTGCTGATTGCCCCGAGGGCCAGTCTGCCGTTGAAGATGAACGGCATGCTCTGGTTGCTGTTCCCCGGTAGCGTGCTGGCGGCCTGCTGCATCGGTTGGTTGGTACTGCAGTTGATTCTGCAACGACGGTCGATGAGTTCAGAGTTGCAGAATGCCTTGCGTCGTGGAGAGCTGCAGGTGCTCTACCAGCCAATCATCGAGCTCGACAGCCGGCGCTGTGTGGGCGCCGAGGCCTTGGTGCGCTGGCGCCGCCCGGACGGCACCCTGACCAGCCCGGACCTTTTCATTCCGCTGGCGGAGAATACCGGGCAGATTCGCCAGATCACCGACTTTGTCCTGCAGCGTGTGCTTGAACAGCTCGGACAGCTACTGCGCTCGCACCCCAAGCTATACATATCGATAAACCTGGCGGCCTGCGATGTGATGGTGCCACGTATTGGCCGGGTGGCGGCGCGCTTGTTGGCCTTGCATCGAGTGGCGCCCAGCCAGATTGCCTTCGAGGTGACCGAGCGCGGCCTGATCGACGTGGTGGTCGCCCGTGACAATCTGCAGGCGCTACGTGCCGTGGGGCACCAGGTGCTGATCGACGACTTTGGTACCGGTTATTGCAGCCTGGCCTACCTGCAAACCCTGCCAGTGGACTGCCTGAAAATCGACAAGGCATTCATCGACGCTCTGGGCCACGATGCCGCCAGTAGCGGTGTGGCCCCGCATATCATCCGCATGGCCCATGACTTGCACCTGCGGGTAATTGCCGAAGGAATCGAGTTCGAGGACCAGGCGGTGCTGCTGAACAGCGAGGGGGTCAATTATGGCCAGGGCTGGTTGTTTGCCCGGCCGCTGAACGCCCGGCAGTTTGCCGAGTTGGTGACTCGTGGGCACCTGCCGCGGCGGGTGTAGGCGCGTCGAAGCGATCAGACCGGCAACGCCATGTAGAACTGGGTCCCCTGCCCCGGCCGCGAAAACACGCCCATGCGCCCGCCGTGCAGCTGCACAATTTCCTTGCACAGCGCGAGCCCCAGCCCAGCGCCGCCTTTCTTGCGACCTACCTGCACGAAAGGCTCGAAGATGCGCGCTTGTTGCCCATAGGAAATGCCCTCTCCGTTGTCCTCGACGCTGATGATCACCCGTTCTGCATGCCGTCTGGCATGCAGGCGGATGCGCCCGCCGTTGGCGGTATGGCGGATGGCGTTGTGCAGCAGGTTGTCCAGCACTCGGTCCAACTGGGCGACGTCGGCCTGGATACGCGGTAGCGGCGGGTCCAGTTCCTTGATCAACTCGATCTGCTTGTGCGCGGCCTGTTCGGCAAAGCGCGATTGCGCGTGGTCCAGCAGGTCGTCGATGGCACAGGGGGCCAGCTCGAGCTTTTGCAAACCGCTCTGATAACGGGAGAAGTTGAGCAGGTCGTTGATCAGTTGGGTAAGACGCTGCATTTCTTCGCCGATGGTTTCCAGCAGGTCGTTCTCGCGGGCTTCGGGCGGGAACTTGACCCGCTCGCGCAGCAGGCCGAAGGCCATGTGCATGCCGGTCACCGGGGTACGCAGTTCGTGGGAGGCGCGCAGCACGAATTCGCTGCGCACCCGCTCGAAGGCCCTTTGCTCGGTCACATCGTGCAGCACCATCACCGCGCCGAGGATTGGTCCCTGCGGGTGGCTGACCGGGGTCAGGCTGTAGGTGAGCAGACGTGATTCTTCATCGACCTCCATGTTCAGGTCGTCCGGTGGGCGGTCGAGGCTGCCCCCGCGCAGAACCTGGCGCAGTTGTTGCTCAAGCTCGGGGCGCTGCAGGGCTTCGACCAGGCTGCTGCCCAAGCGGCTGTCGTTCCAGCCCAGCTGGCGCTGCGCCACCGGGTTGAGGTGCTCGAGGCGGCCCTGACGGTCGATGATCAGCAGGCCGTCGTCGATGCTGTCGAGTACCGCCTGTAAACGCTGCTGGCCGGCCAGCAGCTCGTCGACGTTGGTGGCCTGGTGCTTGCGCAAGGCATCGGCCATCAGACCAAAACGGCGGGTCAGCTGGTTGAGCTCGGCGGCCTGGGTGACCGGCAAGGTCACATCGAAATTGCCCTTGCCCAACTGGTCGGCCGCCTTGGCCAAGGCTTCGATCGGCTGGCCGAAACGCCGGGCGATGTTGTGCGCGGTGATAAAGCCCAGTACCAACACCACCAACCCCATCAGGCCGAGTACACCACTGACCAGCAATGCGCGGTCACGGGTGCGTTCCTCGCTACGGGTAATCAGGTCCAATGCCTGCTTGTGGGAATCGATGAGGTCGGTGCGCACCTGATTGAACGCGGCCCCAAGAGGCTGATCGACACCCATGCTGCGAGCGGGTGTGGCGCTGTCGCGATAGGTCTGGAGGAAGGCCTGGTAATTGCTGCTCGCCTTGCTGAAACCGGTGCGCTCACCGCCTTGTTCCAGCCCTTGGTTGAGCAGGTCCTGGAAGTTGTCCTGCAGCAGCCGCAGGCTTTCTGGGGCGGTGTCTTCATCGAGAATCAGCATCAGCTGTTCGCCCAGGTTCTGGCGCAACTTCAGCCCCACTTCCAGGGCATGGGTGGTATCGCGCACCAGTCGCTGTTGCACTGTAGCCATCTGCAGCATGCTGACCAGACCCAGCAGCAGCCCCAGCAACGCCACGGTGACGAGCGTCGAGATGCTGAGGAAAAGCCGCGTACGCAGCTTCATGGGCGGCCATTTCATAGGTTGTACTGCTTGCGCTTGCGGTACAGGGTAGAAGCATCGATGCCCAAGGTCTTGGCGGCTTGGTCGAGGGTATCGCTGGCGGCCAGTACGGCACCGATATGGGCACGCTCCAGCTCATCCAGGCTAAGTGCGGCACCTACGCGCGGGGCACTGCCGGCGGGTTGTTCACCCATGCCCAGGTGGCTGATCTCCACGCGTTCCTGCGGGCAGATGATGCTGGCCCGTTCCACTACGTTGCGCAGTTCACGAATGTTGCCAGGCCAGCGGTAGTTGAGCAGGGCGGTTCGCGCCTCGTCACTGAAACCGCGGGCGGGCCGGGAGTATTCCTTGACGAAACGGGCGAGGAAGCGGTCGGCCAGGATGAGGATGTCTTCACTGCGCTCGCGCAGCGGGGGCAGGTGCAGGGTAATCACGTTCAAGCGATACAGCAGGTCTTCGCGAAAGCGGCTTTCGCGCACCATCTCTTCAAGGTTGAGGTTGGTGGCAGCCAGGATACGTACATCGGCACGCCGGGTAACCGGGTCGCCGACGCGTTCGTATTCCTTGTCCTGGATGAAACGCAACAGTTTGGGCTGCAAGGTCAGCGGGAAATCGCCGATCTCGTCGAGGAATAGCGTGCCCCCGTCAGCCTGGCTGACCCGCCCGAGGGTGCTTTCGCTGGCGCCGGTGAAGGCGCCGCGGGTATGACCGAATAGCTCGCTTTCCATCAGCTCGGCGTTAAGCGACGGGCAGTTGATGGTCACGCAGGCTTTGCGTGCACGCTTGCTCCAACCATGGATGGCCCGTGCCAGCTCGCCCTTGCCGGTACCCGATTCGCCAAGGATGAGGATGTTGGCGTCAGTGATGGCGACTTGGCGGGCGGTTTCAAGCACCGCCATCATGGCCGGGCTATGGGAGTCGAGGCCGTCCTTGGGTTTGCGTATTTCACCTTCCAGCGCTTCCAGGCGTGCAGAAAGCTGGCGCACCTCCAATTGCTTGGCAGTGGCCAGGCGCAACTGGTCGGGGCTGCATGGCTTGACCAAGTAGTCTGCAGCGCCGGCCTGGATTGCGTCTACTGCAGTGTCGATCGCCGAGTGCGCGGTGACGATCACCACCCGCATCCACGGGGCCTGGATACGCATCTGTGCCAGCACGTCGAGGCCGTTGTCTTCACCCAGGCGCAAATCGAGGAAGCATAGGTCGAACACCTGGCGTTGCAGTAGGGTTTCTGCCTGGGCGGCGCTGTTCGCCGTGGCCACGCTGTAGCCCTCGTCTTCCAGGCAGTAGCGGAACGTGCGCAGGATCGCGGACTCGTCATCCACCAGCAGAATTCGGCCTTGGTTGTCCTGGGCTGATTCCATTTCCTGTGCTCCTTAGGGAAAGATCTTTATTTAGTGTGGGAAAAATCGGGCAAGTTGCATGGTCAATTCTGAAGGATTCTGTCCTTTGCATGCTAGCCAGTGGCCAAACGATGTCTACAAGCCGTGATTCTTCAATGATTTGCTTAGAGGCACGCGCTGGCACATTGGTTGCGATGATTTTCAGATTTTGCCCACGAAGGAGGCGCTGTCATGCCCTTTTCCCTGCGTACAGCCGTTTTGGCCGCCACCCTGCTGCCAATCTTTACCCCGGCATTCGCCGACCCTGTGCAGGACGCGCGCCTGGAAGGCGCCCTGCAAACCGCCTTGTCACTGAACCGCATGCTTGATTCATTTCGCATCAAGGTTGAAGTGGACGGCAAGCAGGCGCGGCTTTCCGGTGAGGTGGAGAACGAGGTCGAGCGGCAGCTGGCCGAGGACGTGGCCCGTGCTACCCGGGGCATCGAACAGGTAGAGAACCTGCTGCAGCTCAATGCCCAACTGGTGGAGCGTCCGCAGGAGCTGCGTGCCTACGCCCAGCGCCTGGAGGACGTGACCCTGGCGGCGGTGATCCGTGCTCGGCTGTTGTGGAGCCGTACCACCGAAAAGGCACCTATAGAAGTACAGAGCAGCGAGGGTGTGGTGACGTTGCGTGGCAAGGTCGACAGTGCCGAAGCCAAGGAGCTGGCGGGCGTGGTAGCGCGTACCACCGACGGCGTGTACCTGGTCAACAACCTGGTCAGCCTCGATACCGCCGCCATGGCCAAGGCGCGGGAAACACCGGCGGGCGCGCCAATCGGGCCGCAGCCAAGCGACAGCTGGATCATCGACAAGATCCAGAGCAGTTATCGCTTCAGCCGCAACCTCGATGGCCTGAACCTGAAGGTGGCCAGCGAAGCAGGCATGGTGCGGCTCTCGGGCGAGGTGGTCAGCGCGGAGCAGAAAACCATCGCCGTGGAGATCGCCCGGCAAATCATCGGCGTACGGGGCGTGGATGCTGACCTGCTGAAAGTCGCGACCAAGGTGGAAGGCTGATCGTGCAATTCGCACGACCACACAGGCGTCATCGTGCAGGATACGTCCTCACAGTGTTTTTTAATAATCACTAAATAGTTGATTTATAAGGATTTTATTTAAATCAAAAGGCTGGCATGCAGGCTGCAATTACCTGTTCAGGTTTGAACAAAAAATACAGCAGGAGGAGCCAGCATGAACCGCCAATCCGTCAACCGCTCGCAGAGCGCTGCACTGCCTTTGCGCCAGATGCTGACACTCGGCATGGCGATGCTGCTGACCTTGGCCGCTGGCCTCTTCTATTACAGCTTGCAGACGGCGCGTCTGGCTGAGCAGGTGGCGGCTCAGACTGCCCTGTTGACGCAAATTCAGGCAACTCGTGCCAACACCTTGGTCAAGGCCGCTGACTGGCAGCCCGCTGGCCAGGCCATTGTCTCACCGGCCACTGTGGAAAAAGTTGTTCCCCAGGAGCGCTGGGTTTTCTGACCAGGCGGCCGGATCGATTCCGCAAAAAGAAAGGAGAACTACCATGCTGAGTTGGGCTATCACTTTCCTCATCATCGCCATTGTCGCCGCTGTATTGGGCTTCGGTGGTATCGCGGGCGCTGCTACAGGTATCGCCAAGATCCTGTTCATTGTCTTCCTGGTGTTGTTTGTAGCCTCCTTCTTCTTTGGACGCGGACGAGGTTGAAGATGAGCAGGAAGCTTCGTTCAGCCGTGGTCGCCGCCCTGCTGCTGGGCGGCAGCGCGGCGGCCATGGCGGCCAATGACGGCCAGGTTCGGGTCGACCAACTGCTCGGCTCGGACCCGGAGTACCGGGAAACCTGGCAGGACACCCTCGAAGGCGAGGAACGCCTGCCCGATTGGGTGGTCAATCTGACCGGCAGTTCTCAGCAGCAGATGTCTGCCGTTACTGAGGACGGCGACAAGTACCTGGTCGGCCCGCTGTGCGAAAAACAGGACAATTGCACCTACAAGCGGCTGATCGTGGCGTTCAGCTGGGACAAGGATGATGCCTACGGGATGCTCGTCGAGGTGCCCGAAGGTTTGCCGAGCGACAAGTCGCCCACCCGTCATGCGCAGTACCGCTGGCTGGGCGAACCTGACGACGGCATGAAGGCAATGCTGCAGGAGCAGCTCAAGCGTGACCCGAACTGGTACTGAGCATTTGTTGCCGGTACGGATGAAAGGTCACTCACTGTCACGTAATAGAAGCTGAAGCTTTCTATAGTTCAGCCTTCTATGATGCGCCGCCCCGAGGAGGGGTAGCACATGACCAAGGGGTCGGGCTGCTCTGATTGTTACAGGACCGGAGTGGCCTAGGGGTACAGGGAGTGCCTCCAGTAATGGGCCGGGTCAGGAAAGGCGGAATCGGAAGTCTCAGGTCGGCGGTGTCACAGGGATACCTTGCCAGACCTGACTTCCGAGGAGCCATGTAGGAAACGTCGCTTCCCTTGCGCGTTTTTTCCCCTGGGACACATTTTGTCTCGACCGTACATCAAATTTTTTTCGACCTTCTCGGTGCTGCTACAAGTGGCATTTCCGCCATTCGGATTGTCGAACAGGCCATCTTTCGTTTCCTATCTGTCCCGCCAAATCTGCCGAAATATGGCGGTTTGGTCTTGTTCGGGATTCCGAATGTTATAAATCAAGCACTTGCGAAGCTGCCGGCTAGGTCGAAAACAGTATGCATAAACGGCATGGGCTATGCGTTTCAGGCATTAGCTTTCGCCCCTTGCCGTCGCAATAGTTGCCGCCTTTTTCGCTGGCCAGAGCGCCCTGTCGCTCGCCTGCGGTGTCCTTACATGACGTCGCCTGACGGAAGCCTTTATTGCCCGTGACCTTGCCCATGGCTCTGTTACGCGTGTTTCCGCCAGGTGCCATGACCACTAAAACAAAGGGTAAAGACATGAAGAAGGCAAAACTGAGCCTCGCCTGGCAGATCGTCATCGGTCTGGTCCTGGGTGTTGCAATCGGCGCGCTACTGAATCATTTCAGTGCAGAAAAGGCATGGTGGATCAGCAACGTCCTTCAGCCCGCTGGTGACATCTTCATCCGCCTGATCAAGATGATCGTCGTCCCGATCGTGATTTCGTCGCTGATCGTGGGCATCGCCGGTGTTGGCGACGCGAAGAAACTGGGCAGCATCGGCCTGAAGACCATCATCTACTTCGAAGTGGTGACCACGATCGCCATCGTCGTAGGCCTTGTGCTGGCCAACCTGTTCCATCCGGGTGCCGGCATCGACATGAGCACCCTGGGCACTGTGGATATCTCCAAGTACCAGGCGACAGCGGCCGAAGTACAACATGAGCACGCGTTCATCGAAACCCTGCTCAACCTGATTCCGTCGAACATCTTCGCAGCGCTGATGCGTGGCGAAATGCTGCCGATCATCTTCTTCTCGGTGATGTTCGGCCTGGGTCTGTCGAGCCTGCAGGCAGAGCTGCGTGACCCGCTGGTGCGTACCTTCCAGGCTGTTTCGGAGACCATGTTCAAGGTCACCCACATGATCATGAACTACGCCCCGATCGGCGTGTTCGCCCTGATTGCGGTGACCGTGGCCAACTTCGGTTTCAGCTCGCTGCTGCCGCTGGCCAAGCTGGTGGTGCTGGTGTACTTCGCCATTGCCTTCTTCGCCTTCATGGTACTGGGCCTGGTTGCCCGCCTGTTCGGCTTCTCGGTGATCAAGATCATGCGCATCATGAAAGATGAGCTGATCCTGGCCTACTCCACCTCCAGTTCGGAAACCGTGCTGCCGCGGGTGATCGAGAAGATGGAGAAGTACGGCGCGCCGAAGTCGATCTGCTCGTTCGTGGTACCGACCGGCTATTCGTTCAACCTAGACGGTTCGACCCTGTACCAGAGCATCGCGGCGATCTTCATTGCCCAGTTGTACGGTATCGACCTGTCGTGGAGCCAGCAGCTGCTGCTGGTGCTGACCCTGATGGTCACTTCCAAAGGTATCGCGGGTGTGCCGGGCGTATCGTTCGTGGTACTGCTGGCCACCTTGGGCAGCGTGGGCATTCCGCTGGAAGGCCTGGCCTTCATCGCGGGCGTGGACCGCATCATGGACATGGCCCGTACTGCACTGAACGTTGTGGGCAACGCCTTGGCTGCATTGGTCATTGCTCGCTGGGAAGGCATGTACGACGCGGTCAAGGGCGAGCAGTACTACGCCTCGCTGATGGCCGAGAAGCAGGGAGCTGTAGTGGTTGGCGAAACCGCCAAGCGCTGAGCCTGATGGCTGTTTGACCAAGAGCCCCGACTTGTCGGGGCTTTTTGTTATCTGCGAGATCTTGAGCCGCGCCTACAAAGGCTCGCGATCGCCAGTCACAGGCTGCGATACGCTATTATTCGGGCACTTTTCAGGGGGAACATACGGATGCTCAACGGCCTTTGGCTCGGCTTTTTCCTGGTGGCGGCGGTGTCCGCCATGGCCCAATGGCTGGTGGGTGGCAACGCAGGCATCTTCGCGGCAATGGTCGAAAGCATCTTCGCCATGGCCAAGCTGTCGGTCGAGGTGATGGTGCTGCTGTTCGGCACACTGACCCTGTGGCTGGGCTTTCTGAAGATCGCCGAGAAGGCCGGTATCGTCGAGTGGCTGGCCAAGGTGCTAGGCCCGCTGTTCGCCCGCCTGATGCCGGAGGTGCCGCCCGGCCACCCAGCCCTGGGCCTGATCACCATGAACTTCGCTGCCAACGGCCTGGGACTGGACAACGCTGCTACGCCGATTGGCCTGAAGGCCATGCGCGCGCTGCAGGAGCTGAACCCCGGCAGCACTACCGCGAGCAACGCGCAGATCCTGTTCCTGGTGCTCAACGCCTCGTCGCTGACCCTGCTGCCGGTAACCGTCTTCATGTACCGGGCCCAGCAAGGCGCGCCAGACCCGACCATGGTGTTTCTGCCGATCCTGCTAGCGACCAGCGTCTCGACCCTGGTTGGTCTGCTGTCGGTGGCAGTGATGCAGCGTTTGCGTCTGTGGGACCCGGTGGTGCTTGCCTACTTCATCCCCGGCGCTTTGCTGCTGGGAGGCTTCATGGCTTTTCTTGGCACCCTGTCGGCCGCCGCGCTGGCCAGCCTGTCGTCGCTCCTGGGCAACCTCACGCTGTTTGGCGTGATCATGCTGTTCCTGGTGGTGGGCGCCCTGAAACGGGTGAAGGTGTATGAAGCCTTTGTCGAAGGCGCCACGGAAGGCTTCGATGTGGCCAAGAGCCTGCTGCCCTACCTGGTGGCGATGCTGGTGGCGGTGGGTGTGCTGCGCGCCTCTGGTGCCCTGGAGCTGGCCCTGGACGGTATCCGCCATGCGGTTAGCTGGATGGGCCTGGACACGCGCTTCGTCGAGGGCCTGCCCACCGCGCTGGTCAAGCCGTTCTCTGGCAGCGCAGCGCGGGCAATGCTGATCGAGACCATGCAGACCCAAGGCGTGGACAGTTTCCCTGCCTTGGTGGCAGCGACGATTCAGGGCAGCACCGAAACCACCTTCTACGTACTGGCCGTGTACTTTGGTGCCGTGGGCATCCAGCGCGTGCGCCATGCGGTCGGTTGCGCACTGCTGGCCGAGTTTTCAGGGGTAGTCGCGGCGATCTTCGTCTGCTACTGGTTCTTTGCCTGAAGCTTCAGTTGTGCCTGATTGGCCTGGGTGATGGTCCAGTTCACGACTTGCCCCACCAGCTGGTCGCTGGCCTGGCCGAAGCCGGCGACCACTGCTGATACCTGTTTGTCGTCCAGCGGTTGGCGGATTTCGAAGCGCTTGCTGGCCAGGATGCGTTGGTTGCGGCCCTGGACCAAGCGAGCGTCATAGCGGATCACCACCTCCACTGCCCCATCCGTGCGGTATTCACTCTGAAAGGCCTGCAGCTCGCCGGCCAGTTCGTAGTCTGCCTGCAGGTTACTGTCGTCAGCGCTCAGGCGCTGTACCTGGCCCTCACGCTGGAACCCGTCGAGCAAGCGGTTACGCAGCAGCACCGGGGCCGCATCGCTCCAGCGCGCGCCCTTGTAGCTGCTCACCACATTGCCCTGGGGAACCACGGCAATCCTTGGCCCGGCCAACACTTCACTGGCCAGCGGCTTGTTCAGGCGCAATGACCAGTCCAGCGGCGGCGCTGTGCGGCTGGGCTGGTTCACCGGCAGGCGATAATGATCCACAGGTTCGCTCTGCGGCAGGATCGAGCAGGCACTGGCCAGGCTCAGCGAGGCCGCCAGGGTCAGCAGGCGCAGCGACGGATTCATGGCTGGAACTCCTTGTTGTTGTCGCGGCCAAGCAGATAGCCGCTTGGGTCGGCCTCCAGTTGCCGGGAAATGCCTTTGAGTGCGTTCAGGGTTTCGCGCAGTTCACGAATGGCCGGGGCAAGCTGGTTCAGGCTCTGGGCGCCGTCACCGATAGCCTCGCTGTTGTTCTGGAGCAGGTTATTGATGGTTGCCGTGCTTTGGGCCAGTGACTGCATGGCCTGTTCGGCGCTGCCGATCGCCTGTTTGCCTTCGCTATCCAGCAGGCCGTTGGCATTGCGCATCAATGCCTGGGTTTCGGCCAGAGTGGCGCTGGCCTGCTTGCCCACCTGCACCAGCTGTGCGATGGCCTCGGCGATGCTGCCGTGCTGGCCGGCAAAGGCGCCGGTGGTCTTGTCGAGGTTGGCCAGCGTGTTGCTGAGGTGGCCTATGTTGTCCTCGGAGAACATCTGGTTGGCGTTATGGAGCAGCATGTTGATGTTGGTCACCAGGTCGCTGCTGTCGTTGAGCAGACGCGAGATTGGCGATGGCGAAGCGATGATCACCGGCAGCTTGCCATCCTTGCCTTTAAGCTCGGGGCTTTGCGGGGTGCCGCCGCTGAGCTGGATGAACGAGTTGCCGGTGACGCCGGCCAGGGTCAGCTTGGCCTGCGTGTCTTCCTTCACGGGGGTATCGGCGCTCAGGCGCACGCGTGCCAGTACCCGGCGCGGGTCTTTCGGGTCCAGACGCAGGGTGGACACATCGCCCACCTTGATGCCGTTGTACTGGACCGTGCTGCCGGGAGAAAGGCCGGACACGGCTTCGTTGAACACCACTTCGTAATCCTTGAAGGCGTCGTCGACACTGGACTTGGCCAGCCACAGGCCGAACAGCATGGCCCCTGTCACCACCAGAACGGTGACCAGGCCTATGAGGACGTGATGGGCTCGGGTTTCCATTGCTCAGCGCTCCTGCCCGGCACGGGTGGCAGCCTGTTCGGCTGCGCGCCCGCGTGGGCCGTGAAAGTATTCTTGGATCCAGGTGTCGTTGGTCTTCTCGACCTCGGCCAGCGGGCCGGCCACCAGGACCTTCTTTTGCGACAGCACCGCGATGCGGTCGGTGATGGTGTACAGGGTGTCGAGGTCGTGGGTGATCAGGAACACCGACAGGCCCAGCGCATCGCGCAGGGTAAGGATCAACTGGTCAAATGCCGCGGCACCGATCGGGTCCAGGCCAGCCGTGGGTTCGTCGAGGAACAGGATGTCCGGGTCCAGGGCCAAGGCGCGGGCCAGCGCTGCGCGCTTGATCATGCCCCCCGACAACGAGGCCGGGTACTTGTCGGCAGCCGAGATCGGCAACCCGGCAAGGGCCAGTTTCACCCCGGCCAGGTGCTCGGCATCGCTACGAGACAGCCCAGCGTGCTCGATCAGCGGCAAGGCCACGTTTTCGGTCACCGTCAGCGAAGAGAACAGCGCCCCCTTCTGGAACAGCACGCCAAAGCGCCGCTCGACCAGTGAACGCTGTTCTTCGCGCAGGCCGGTCAGGTCCTGGCCGAGCACCTTGATCTGCCCTTCATTGGGCCGGCGCAGCCCAATGATGCTGCGCAGAAGCACCGATTTGCCGCTGCCTGAACCGCCTACCACGGCGAGGATTTCGCCGCGGTACAGGTCAAGGTCAAGGTTTTCATGCACCACCTGGCGGCCGAAGCGGTTGCAGATGCCGCGGGCTTCGATTACGCAATTCTGGCCACTCACCAGCCCATCTCCATGAAGAACAGCGCTGCCACCGCATCCAGCACGATGACCACAAAAATCGACTGCACCACTGCCGAGGTGGTGTGTGCCCCCACCGACTCGGCGCTGCCGCTGACCTTGAAGCCTTCCAGGCAGCCGATGGCGGCGATCAGGAAGGCAAAGAACGGTGCCTTGGCCAGGCCTACCAGGAAGTGCTGCACGCCAATGTCGCTTTGCAGCAGCGACAGGAACATGGCCGGCGAAATATCCAGTGTCAGGGCGCATACCACCGCCCCGCCAACGATGCCGCAGATCATGGCGACAAAGGTGAGCAACGGCAGCGAAATCAGCAGGGCCAGTACCCGCGGCACCACCAGCAGCTCCATGGGGTTGAGGCCCAGCGTGCGGATGGCGTCAATTTCTTCGTTGGCCTTCATCGAGCCGATCTGCGCGGTGAACGCGCTGGCAGTGCGGCCGGCCATGAGAATGGCTGTCAGCAGCACGGCGAACTCGCGCAGGAACGAGAACGCAACCAGGTCGACGGTGAAAATGGTCGCGCCGAAGTCGGCCAGCACCGTGGCACCGAGAAAAGCGACTACGGCGCCTACCAGAAAGGTCAGCAACGCAACGATGGGCGCGGCGTCCAGCCCGGTCTGCTCAATATGTGCCACCACAGGAGTGAAGCGCCAGCGATGTGGCTGGAAGGCGCGGCGCAGCAAGGTTTCCAGAATCACACCGACGAAACCAAGCAGCTGCATGCTGTCCTGCCACAGCGTGCCGACGGCGCGGCCGATACGCTCCAGCAGCAGCAACAGCACATTGCGCTCGGGCTCCTTGACCGGGATGCAGTAATCCTGGACCGAGCAGTAGACGTTTTTCAGCAGCGCCTGGCTGGCTTCAGGCAGCGCGTGGGTGCAGTGCGACAGGCGCTCGGAGCCTAGCAGTTCGGCCAGCAGCGAAGCGCCGGCAGTGTCCAGGCGGCCCAGCTGGCTGAGGTCGGCGACGGTGTCGGCAGGGCAATGCGAGCGCAGGCGCTCGCTCTCGCGCTTGAGGTTGGCGTAGTGTGCCAGGGTCCAGTCACCGGTAATACGCAGGCAGGCCGGTTGGCTGCTGGTGTCCAGGGTGGCGCTGGGGTTGGTCATAGGCTCCATGCAATTGACTCGGCGCTAAGGCTTAGGGGCTGATCATAGCGCAGGGGGCATGGGCTGTTTGGTGATTATGTGCTGTGTGTACGCTTGGCAACAGTGACCTGCAGCCGCCTTGTGCTGCGCAAGGCAGGGGGTCAACTACCCGCGGGGGCATCATTGACCACCTTGAACCGCAGCACGCCGATCACTTGCCCATCCTCGGTCAGCACCCTCACCTGCCACTTGCCTACCGGGTTGGGCGGGAAGTTCTGCTTGTGGGTCCAGGCACGATAGCCTTCCTTGCGCCCGCCGTGGATGTCCAGGGCAATGCGGTCGACCTCTTGGCCGTCCTTCTGCCACACGTGGTAGATCCGCTCGTTCAGGCCGCGTGGCGCGTTGATGGCGGTGTAGGCATACAGGCCACTGCTGCGGATGCGGCTGGCGGCAATTTCGTCCAGCGAGTCGCCCGGTTGGCGGTTCATTACTTCGGTACTCACCGCCACCTCGGTCATCCACAGGGTTGCCGGCGGTACCCAGGAGCGCAGCAGCCAGCCGCCGGCACCGACCGACAGGGTAACCAGCACCAGTGCCACGGCGCGGCGCCAGTTGCTGATCGGGAAGCTGCTGGCCAGGCTGGGGAATGACAGAGCCATGGCCGCGATCAGGGCCAGCTTGAAGCTTTGTGCGGTGGTCAGGTGCAGGATGATCGGTAGCGCGGTCAGCAGAGCGGCAAACAACGTCAGGGTATGCAGCGCCAGGAACAGCCAGCGCCGTGGTGCCAGCCACTTGTAGTACAGCGGGTCGGTGATCGAAACCAGGCCAGCGGCGCCGAGCAAGCCGGTGAAGACCAGCTGACCGCTGTTCCAGGTGGTGGTGATGAAAAAGAACGGCAGCACGAAGAACAGCGTTTCCTGGTGGATCATCTGCGTTGCGTAGCGCAGCAGCGGCTGAGGAATCTCGCGGTTGAAAGTGCGCGCGAACAGCCCGGTGAGGGTGTTCTCCAGCATCAGCCAGACCCAGCTGACCAGCATGAGCACGGCGACCCAGCTGGCCAGGCCAGCCTGGCGGTCGACCAGGATGAAGCTGCCGATACCGGAGAGGAAACCGCCGAGCGCAATGATGCCCGGGTAGCGCTTGAGTAGTTCGATGATGCGCTGGACGATATGGGGGATTTGGGGCATTGGGGGCTACGACAGAAAAGTGAGGTGGCTGTGCCAGCCTCTTCGCGGGCAAGCCCGCGAAAGGGTCGGTACTGGCAAAAGGATACCGCCGATTTACCGCTGCCGTGTAGCACCACTGGGCCGTTCAGGTCCATGCCGCCGCCAGCGCAACAGCCCCGCCGCCAGGCCCAGCCCCACAAGCAAGGCCATCAACCCGTAGAGCTCGTCATAGCCTAGCAACGGCTTTTCGATGCGCACATAGCCATCTTCCTTGAGCAGATCCTTCAATGCCTCGTTGGCCTGTTCCAGGCTGACCTGGCGCAGCTTGCGCATCGGGTTGGCAAAGCGCCCGTCGGTATAGTCGTTCAGCGCCCCCCAGTAGTAGTCGGCCAAGGCGCTGTTGCCTTGGGTGCTCCAGCTTTCCTTGGCGATGCTGGCTTCCTTGATGCGGGCGAAGGTGTCCGGGTCCAGGCCTTCCTTGCGCAGGTGGTCGAACAGGGCCTGCATCACCTTGACAGCCTTGTCGATGTCATCGCGCTCAAGGTCCGCATTGAGGCTGAGCAGGCCGGTGTCGCCAAAGCTCTCACGCTGCACGGAGGGGCCGTAGGACAGCTCGTTGCGCAGGCGCAGCTGGTCGTACAGCGCCCAGTCCAGGTAGCGCGACAGCAGGTCGAGGGTGGCTTGGTGGTCGTTGTCCAGCACCGGCTCGATGAACAGCCAGTGCAATTTGACGCCATCACCCAGCCAGCCGCGGGTCAGGTTGCGACGCTGCTCGGCCTGTCGGGTGATGCTTTCAAGGTTGCGGCGCTCTTCGGGTTCAGTGGCGGGCAGTTCGCCAAACGACCGCTCCAGATAGGCCGGAAGCAGGCGGTCGAGGCCACCGACCATGATCAGGGTCATGTTGTTGGCGGCGTACCAGCGGTCACGCAACGCCTGAACTTGCGCCAAGGTCATGTCGTCGAGGTTGGAGCGCTCCGGGCATTTCAGCCCCAGCTCGGTGGCCAACTGGTCGCTGGCGGGGTGGCCGATGTCCTGGCGGTCGAGCCAGCGCTGCAGATGGCCATAGTGGCCGCCGTCCTCGCGCTCTATGATGCGCTTGGCGGTGGCCAGGGCCTTGGCGTCGATGGTGGTATCGCGGATGACTGCCAACAGCAGGTCGAGGACCTTGCGCTGGTTGCGTGCCGGGGCCTCGATGACAAAGGTTGTGTCGGCACTGCTGGTATAGGCGTTCCACTCTCCGCCGAGCGCTTGCAGGCGCTCTTCCAGCCCGCCTTCGCCTGTTTCGTCGATGCCACTGAACAGCAGGTGCTCAAGCAGGTGTGGCAGCTCTTTCTGCTCGCAGTCGAAATCATCCAGGCCCACGCCGACCACCAGACGAATCGCCACATGGTCACGTTCGTAGCCGTCTTTCAGGATGACCTGCAGACCATTGGGCAACAGGTAGCCTTCAACCCGCGAGCGGTCGAGGGCGAACGAGGGCAGGCTGCAGATCAGCAGGCAAACGAACATCAGGCAACGCATGGGCGAGCGAGGGTCCTCAGCTAGGAGAAATCACGGCAGGCGGGCTTCATCGGGCACACTGTCGAGCATCAGCCCTCCGGTGTCCGAGCCGCCCAGTACCACATAGGCACTGCTACAGAACAAAGAGTTCAACCGCTTCATGTCGGCGATCAGCTCCAAGTGTAGCGAACTGGTCTCGATACTTTGCACGACCTTGCGCTGCAGGCGGCTGACATGGGCGTGGGCGAGGCGCCGTTCCTGGGCACGGAACCGGCGTTTTTCCCGCAGCAGCAAGCGGGCGCTTTCCGGGTCGGCACTGAGGAACACCGACAGGCCCAGGCGCAGGTTGGCCAGCAATTGCTCCTGCAGGCCGGTCAGCTCTTCCAGGCCTACCTGGGAAAACTCCCGTCGCTGGCTGGTTTTCTGCTGCTGGACCTTGCGCAGCATGCGTTCGATCAGGTCACAGGCGAGTTTGAGGTTAATTGACAGCTCGATGATTTCGGCCCAGCGGCGGTTGTCCTGTTCGCTGAGGTCTTCCCGTGACATCTGCGCCAGGTACAGCTTGATTGCGCTGTACAGGGCTTCGGCGTCTTCGCCCAAGGCGCGAACTTGCTGTGGCAAGGCGGTCTGGGTGCCACGCAGAGCTCCAAGCATGGCTTCGAGCAGGCTGTCGACGATGTCCCCCAGGCGCAAGGTCTCGCGGGCGGCGTTGGCCAGGGCCAGGCTGGGCGTTTCCAGGGCCGAGGCGTCAAGGTGGCGCGGGCGCACCTGACCATTGCCGATTTCCCGTTCAGGTAGCAGGGCGTTGCACAGCCGACCCATCGGTTTGACCGTGGGCAGCATGATCAGACAGCGCAGCGTGTTGTAGAGCAGGTGAAAGCCGATGACCAGTTCCTGAGGGCTGAAACTCAGCGAGTCCATCCATGCCACCAGCGGGTGCAGCACAGGGATGATCAGCACCAGGCCGATCAGCTTGTACAGCAGGCTGCCCAAGGCCACCCGGCGCCCGGCGGCGTTCTGCATGCTGGTACTGATGAAGGCCAGCAGCCCGCTGCCGATGTTGGCGCCGACCACCAGCCCGATGGCGACCGGCAGGCTGATCAGTTCGGCGCCGGCCAGTGTCGCTGTGAGCAGAACGGCGGCCAGGCTGGAATAGGAAATCATGGCGAACATTGCCCCGACCAGAGCGTCGAGCATGATGTCGCCGGTCAGTGAGGCAAACAGCACTTTCACGCCTTGGGCTTGGGTGATCGGCGCCGCTGCCTGCACGATAAGTTCGAGTGCCAGGATGATCAGGCCAAGCCCGATGCCCACCCGGCCCAGTTGGCCGGCCCGTGTCTGCTTGCGCGAAAGGAAGAAGATCACGCCAAGGAAGATCAGCAGTGGCGACAGCCAGGACAGGTCGAAGGTCAGTACCCGGGCCATCAGTGCGGTACCCACATCGGCACCCAGCATGATCGCCAACGCCGGGGTCATGGCCATCAGGCCTTGGCCGACGAACGAGGTGACCAGCATGGCCGTAGCGTTGCTGCTTTGAACCATGGCCGTGACCAGAATACCGGCGATGAATGCCAGCGGGCGCTTGTCCATGTTCTGGCTGATGATGCGTCGCAGGTTCGAGCCGAATACCCGGAGGATACCGGTGCGCACAATGTGGGTACCCCAGACCAGAAGCGTTACGGCCGAGAGCAGGTTGAGCAGGGTCAGCATGGCGAAGGCCCCCTGTTGCATAGGCCCATCGGGCCAAGAAAAGAAACGTGAGCGTTTGAAGAATTTTCGGTGCTCACTCAAAGCTTTAGCTGTTTTGCCCAGCTGTCGCCAGCTTCGCATGGCAGTCATTTATTTGAAACAGATCTTGAAACGAATGACTGCCCGTGGGGGCTGCTTCGCGGGCAAGCCACCACAGTGACAACGCGCAGGAAAAAACGCACAGAAAAAAGGCATTAAAAAGGGCCCTGCGAAGGGCCCTTGTTGTGCTGCACTTCCTTGGCCTTATTGACCCGGAATGTCCTTGCGCAGTTTCACCGGTTCATGATCCTTGCCATCCTTGCGGGCCATGGCGGTGCGCATGCGGATGTTGATGGCTTCCACCGCCAGCGAGAAGGCCATGGCGAAGTAGACATAGCCCTTCGGCACATGCACTTCGAACGCTTCAGCGATCAGTACAGTACCGACCACGATCAGGAACGACAGCGCGAGCATCTTCAGCGACGGGTGCTTGTCGATGAAATTGCTGATGGCGCCGGCGCACAGCATCATCACCAGCACGGCCACAACGATGGCGGCGATCATCACCGGTACGTGGGAAACCATGCCCACAGCGGTGATCACCGAGTCCAGCGAGAACACGATGTCGATGATGGCGATCTGGATGATGGTGTAGAAGAACTTGCCACCTGCGCCTTTGGGCTCCTCTACGTTCTCGTCCTCGCCTTCCAGACCGTGGTAGATCTCTTGCGAGCTCTTCCACAGCAGGAACAGGCCACCGAAGAACAGGATCAGGTCACGCCCGGAGATGCCTTGGCCAAAGACCACGAACAGGTCGGCGGTGAGGCGCATGACCCAGGTAATCGACAGCAGCAGCATGATACGGGTGACCATGGCCAGGGCCAGGCCGAAGATCCGGGTGCGTGGCTGCATGTGCTTGGGCATGCGGCTGACCAGAATCGAGATCATGATGATGTTGTCGATACCGAGGACGATCTCAAGCGCGGTAAGGGTGAAAAAGGCAACCCAGATTTCCGGGCTGGTCAGCCATTCCATGTATTTTCCTTCGAGCGGTAATGGCAACGCGCCCCGGTCAGGGCGCGTCGCGTACGTGATACGGATGTATTAAAGACTACTGAACAGCGGGAAAATCCCCATCAGCAGTGCGCCGAGCATTATGCACAGGCATACCAGCACTGCCCACTTGAGCGTGAAGCGCTGATGATCGCCGAACTCGATACCGGCCAGGGCTACCAGCAGGTAGGTGGAGGGTACCAGCGGGCTGAGCAGGTGTACCGGCTGCCCGACGATCGACGCACGGGCCATTTCCACCGGGGTGATGCCATAGTGGCTGGCGGCTTCGGCCAGCACCGGCAGCACGCCGTAGTAGAATGCATCGTTGGACATGAAGAACGTGAACGGCATGCTCACGATCGCGGTGATCACGGCCAGGTATGGGCCCAGCGCCTCGGGGATGACCGCCAGCAGGCTCTTGGACATGGCGTCGACCATGCCGGTGCCGGACAGGATGCCGGTGAAGATGCCGGCGGCGAAGATCAGCCCGGTCACGGCCAGTACGCTGCCGGCGTGGGCGGCGATGCGGTCCTTCTGCTGTTGCAGGCACGGGTAGTTGACGATCATGGCGATACTGAAGGCAATCATGAACAGCACTGGCAGCGGCAGCAGGCCGGCGATCAGCGCGACCATCAGGGCAGCGGTCAGGGCACCGTTGAAGTACAGCAGCTTGGGCCGGCGTGCGTCCGGGTACTGCGAGACGGTGATTTCGCTGTGGTCGATGTCGTCGGTAGGCAGATGCAGTTCGCCCAGGCGGGCACGCTCACGCTTGCCATACATGTAGGCAATGGCCAGGATCGCCAGTACACCGAACAACATGGCCGGGATCATCGGTACGAAGATGTCTGACGGGTCTACGTGCAGGGCGCTGGCAGCACGCGCGGTCGGCCCACCCCATGGGGTCATGTTCATCACGCCGCCGGCAAGGATGATCAGGCCGGCCATGATCCGCGGGCTCATGCCCAGGCGGCTGTACATCGGCAGCATGGCGGCGCAGCAGATCATGTAGGTGGTGGCACCGTCACCGTCGAGCGAGACCACCAGGGCCAGTACAGCGGTGCCGACCGAGACTTTCAGCGGATCGCCCTTGACCAGCTTGAGGATCTTGCGAACGGCCGGGTCGAACAGGCCGGAATCGATCATCAGGGCGAAATAGAGGATGGCGAACATCAGCATCACGCCGGTAGGTGCGAGCTTGCTGATGCCCTCTAGCATCATGGGGCCGATCTTGGCGGAAAAACCACCGAACAGGGCGAACAGGATCGGTACCAGAATCAGCGCGATCAAGGCCGAAAGGCGCTTGGTCATGATCAGGTACATGAACGTGATGACCATGGCAAAGCCGAGGAAGGTCAGCATGGCAATACTCCAGGCGTGGCGCGGCGAAAGGACAGTCGATTCGGGCGTATCAGCGCGTAGGGCGCTGTGCGGGGAGCATGCGGAGGGGGACTACGAAAAGGCGGGCACAGGAATACATCAGAATCACCATTGTTGTTGTTGATTGGGCCGGGCGCGGTATTGACCGGGTGCCCTGGCTGACCGGTCTTGTGCCGGTAGTGGGCGCTATCCTAAAAGGGCAAGCTTTCAGCCAGCTTTCGCTGAAGCAAAGGTGACGAGAGGTAGGTGATGCAGGATGTAACCGAAGGTGGCTGCCATTGTGGAGCCCTGCGTTATCGGCTGGAGGGCAACCTGACGGACATTGCCCACTGTCATTGTTCGATCTGCAGGCGGGTCAGCGGTGGACTGGTGGTCACCTGGCTTACCCTGCCCCGTTCTGGGTTCCAGTGGTTAACGGGCGAGCCGAGCTGCTATGTGGCGCCTGCCAGTTGCAGCCGCTACTTCTGTGGGCAGTGTGGGGCGCATGTGGCGCTGGTGACCACGCATAGCCCGCAGACGATCGATGTGACGGTGGCGACGCTGGATCACCCTGAGCGGGTACGAGCCAACCGACATATCTGGGCAGGCAGCCGGTTGCCTTGGTTGCATCTGGATGAGGATTTGCCCTCGGAAGATGAGGAGCGCCTGTAGGCGTGGGCTCGCCCGCGAAAGGGCCAGCCCTTCATACATCACAACTGCAGGCCACCAGCAGCCTTGTGCAACGCCCGCAAGTGCTGGCCGATCTGCTTCACGTTGGCCTCGACCGCTGCGATTTCCTTGGCTCGCGACGGCTCCAGCAGCGCCCTCACCTCTTTGTCCAGGCTGGTGCTCAAGCGCAACAGCTGTGCCTGGCGCTCTCTGCTCACCTGCTCCAGGTGCTTGCGCTCTTCTGGCTGCGGCAGTCCGTAGCCTTTGGAATCGAGCAACTCTGCCGGGCGGCTGAGAAAACCGCTGTTGGCAAGCATTTGCTTGAGCGTGGCATCGGCTTTGTTGATGCTGCCATCCTTCAAGGCTGCGGCATTCAGGTAACGCTGCTTGACCTCGTCCTGGGCCAGCAGAAGCTGCCGGCGCAGGCTGGCCTGTTCAAGCAGAAGCAGTGCCGCGCTGGTGCGCAGGTCAGCCTTGGCGAACCAGCTACGGCGCTGCTCGGCATTGAGGGCCAGCCAGTCTTCAACCAGAGCTTGCTTGATTGGTAACTGCTTTCTCAGCACCTCGAACATGGCCTGGTACCGGTCGCGGTAAGAATCGAAGCGGTAGCCCAGGCGTAACGCTTCGCGCGGGTTATCAAGCACGCTGGTATCTGCCAGTCCCCTGCCCTTGAGCACGGCCAGCAAACCGTTGGGCATGATGCTGTCCAGGTCGTTGAGGCGTGGATTGGCGGTGCCGCTGCGCAGCAGCTTCAACGACTCCACGGCACAGTTGTTGGACAGGAACCAGTAGTTGCCGTCATAGCTCCAGTGCATCTCGGCGGCCTGGCGCACCAGGTTCTCGATTTCGTCGCGGTTGAGCTTCAAGGGCACCGAGGCCAGGCTGCGCAGCTCGGTCTTGGTGTATTCGTCGATCACCTGGCCCAGCGGCAGCACGAATAGCCTCGACGGGTAGTTGCCGACAAGGCCGTCCCAGCTGGACAGTTGCACGTCGTTGACGAAGGCGCGGTACGACAGCACCAGGCTTTGATCGAGGTCCAGGCGGCAGTCTGGTCCGCGTGGGCGGCCCGGCTTGCAGATCACCAGGCGCAGCATGCTGTGCCCCCAGCGGCTGACCAGGTTCTGATTGGCTTCAGCCAGCAGATAGTCCACTTCGTAGACCCTTTCCGGGTCTATTTCACCTAGGGGCTGGCGGGCGAAGTCGCTGCCGGCATTGATGAATGGCAGGCCCTTGGCACAGGTGTCCTGTTGGGGTGCCCAGCCGAAGTGTTCGCGAAGGTACTGATACAGCGCCGGGCGACGGCAGTTGTAGCTCGGGTCGAGGAGGAAATACTCCATGTTGACCGCGATGTATTCCTTGGGGCTGCTCAACTCATAGCTGTCGGGGCTGCGCACGAATTGGCCATTGTGCTGTTCGCGCTCGCCTCGTCGGCCCACGTACTGCTGCCACCCGGCCAGGTCGAGCAGGCGTGGGTCGTCGCTCAGGGTGAAGCGGCGCTCGGCCTGCCCGCGGCATTCTTCCGGCAGGCCGACCTTGCCCAGCGTGCCTTGCTGGCGTTTGCAGCGTGCAATCAGCGCATTTTCGGCGCTGGGCCACAGGCGGGCACGGTCGTAGAGATGGGTGAGCTCGTGCAGCACGGTGGCCAGCAGCTCTTCACGCACCGTGCCATGTGGGCGGTCGGTGCGCTTAGCGGCGGCGCTGCCATCGGCGAGGCTGGGCAGCAAGCGGCGGTTGAGCTCGAGGGTGGATAGCAGTGATGCCTGCCCATAGGCGTCGGCAGGCATGTTGTCGCTCCAGCTGACCCGCACGCGGCGGTCCAGCTGTTGCTTGAAGCGCGGTGGCAGCTTGCCCATGGCCTCGTCGAGCAGGGCTTGGGAGGCTTTAGTTTGTTGTGGGTCGAGGCCGGACGCCTGCAGCTCAAGCTGCAGGTCGGCCAAGGCGGGCGTGCCGAGCAGCGTCAGGGCGCAGCCAAGCAGCCAGGCACGCACGCGCTTCACAGTGCGAGTATGGCTTCAGCCAATACCTGGTCGCTGGCGCCGCGCGCTTCCGGTACTCGCTCGCGCAGGGTATTGAAGGCCGCCTCGAGTTGTACGCCGCGGATGTCACCGTTGCTGGCGACGAAGCTTGCAGCGTCGTCGTGGGCTTCGCGCACCACTTTGGAGTCGCGGATCGAGGTGGTGGTGTCTGAGGTGAAGTCGATCGAACGGCCAAAGGCACGCACGATGATGTTGCTGGTGGCCACCAGGGTCTGTGCCTGGGCCAGGTCGGCCAGCAGCAGCATGCCGAGGGAAGCGGCAATCAGCGGTTTGCGCATGGAGCATCTCCGAAAAATACAGGGAGTCAGATGTAGTTATTGGACGAGAATTGCCTGCGCCAGTTCCAGATCGCCGACGGCGTGCCGTGCGCAATTGTGGCGTAATGATTCCAGGGCGGCTTCCAGGCGTGCACCACGGATCAGCCCGTCGCTGGCAACGAATGCGGCGGCATCGTCGCGGGCCTGTGTAAGCAGTTTGCGATCGAATGGTGCGACTGTGACCTGGCTGGTGACATAGCCGGTGATGACCAGGCTTTGTGTGGTGGTATCCATGGCATGGGCGCTGGCCATGCCTGCGGCGGCGAACAGCAATGGCAACAGATAACGCATGAGCTTTCTTGAAGGCTGGAAAAATGAACGGCGAAGCCTACCTCAGGTGCGAGGGCCGAAGCCAACGCACCTGTTGTGCATGGCGCGTATCAGAGTGCCAGGATGGCCTGGGCCAGCTGTGCATCGCTGGCTTGCAGGGCCGGCATGTTCGAACGGATGTGCACAAAGGCGCTTTCCAGTCGGGCGCCGCGGATAGCGCCCTGAGTGCCGACGAAGCTGGCTGCGTCATCGCGGGCTGCCTGGACAATCTTGTCGTCGCGGAAGGAAGAGCTCACGTCGGATGTGGCGTCGGTGGAGGCAGCAACGGCGCCCACTACCGCGTCGGTGGTGACAACGAAACTGGTGGCATTGGCAGTGCCAGCCAGGCCAAGCAGCAGGGCGGCGCCAAGCAGGTGTTTACGGTTCATGATGTGGACTCCTGGGTAGGTCAGGTTGGTTCTGCTGTATCGGACGTTTGCAGGGCTCGTCACGGTACGTTTTCATCAACGGGTTCTAGCAGACGGTTAGGCCAAGCGTATCACGCAGTGCTGCGTAGAGATGACAACGACTGCTGTGCCAGACAACTGTTAAGGCGAATTTTAATTTTTGTAAAACTGTACTGGTCGCAATCTGAAGCACGCGACTGCGCGTCTCTCGGGCAATAAAAAACCCGCTGCAGTCACCTGCAACGGGTTTGAGAAATTCACGGTGCCGGCGAAGCCGGCAAGCCGGGAGCTTAGCGCCAGAAAGGCTTGCTCAGCTCTTCGTAACGCTGCGACTCGCTGATACCGGCGTCTGCCAGCAGGCGGGAGTCCAGGCGAGCCAGTTGACGACGGCTGGTCATACGGCGCTGCCACAGCAGCAGGGTCGACAATGCGCGCAGTGGCAGCGAAGTGTTGGATTGCTGGGCGTTGCTTTCAAAAACCAGACCGGAACTGAGGGTACGTTCCATGATGCTTCATCCTTCCGCTTATGGCGGCATTAGGTAGTGATTTAACTGATGCCAATGATCCTCCTCTGTCGTCCATAACAGTAGATACAGTTCGGTGGAAAGACGATGGCTCAGTTAACTGTGTAACCCTACTGTTGCACTCGAAATAGGCGTAACTGTACTGGTCCGCACTTATTTGGTGCGTTTTGATTCGAAGAAGGGGATTTGTCAGTCGGGAAGGTCTGAAAGAACCAGCACAGTAGTACAGATTATGCTGCTAGTAGAGGGGTGGCGTAGTGATAGAAGGGTTTGACTGTTATGGCCCATTCGCGGGCAAGCCCGCGAAGAGGCCGGAACAGCGGAAGCAGGGCCGCCGTTCCGTACCACATCCGGATCAGCTGGCCAGCATGCGCCCGGTTTCTTCCAGGTTTTCGTGCCAGCTCAGGGCTTCGCGCAGGATGTGCGGTGTATGGCCGCCACGCTGGCAGGCGCGGTCGAAGTAGTCGTTCAGCGCAGCGCGATAGTCTGGGTGCACACAGTTGTCGATGATCGCTCGCGCCCGTTCGCGCGGCGCCAGGCCACGCAGGTCCGCCAAGCCCTGCTCGGTGACCAGGATGTCCACGTCGTGCTCGGTGTGGTCGACATGGCTGACCATTGGCACCACGCTGGAAATCGCCCCGCCTTTGGCAATCGACTTGGTGACGAACACTGCCAGGTGGGCGTTACGGGCGAAGTCGCCGGAGCCACCGATGCCGTTCATCATCCTGGTGCCACAGACGTGGGTGGAGTTGACGTTGCCGTAGATATCGAACTCCAGTGCGGTGTTGATACCGATGATGCCCAGGCGACGTACCACTTCCGGGTGGTTGGAGATTTCCTGCGGGCGTAGCACCAGCTTGTCCTTGTAGCGCTCCAGGTTGCCGAACACATCGGCATTGCGGCGCGTCGACAGGGTGATCGAGCTGCCGGATGCGAAGCTAAGCTTGCCGGCATCGATCAGGTCGAAGGTGGAGTCCTGCAGCACTTCGGAGTACATGGTCAGGTCTTCGAACGGCGACTCGATCAGGCCGCACATCACCGCATTGGCAATGCTGCCAATGCCGGCTTGCAGCGGGCCGAGCTTGTTGGTCATACGGCCTGCATCCACTTCCTTCTTGAGGAAGTTGATCAGGTGGTCGGCGATGCCCTGTGTTTCATCATCTGGCGGCAGCACAGTGGACGGCGAGTCCGGCTGGTCGCTGATGACGATACCGACGATCTTGGCCGGATCGATCGGGATCGCGGTGCTGCCGATACGGTCGTCTACCTTGACCAGCGGGATTGGCGTGCGAGTCGGGCGGTAGGTTGGGATATAGATGTCGTGCAGGCCTTCGAGGTTGGTGTTGTGCGAGAGGTTGATCTCCACAATCACCTGCTTGGCGAAGATCGCGAAGCTGGCCGAGTTGCCCACCGAAGTGGTTGGCACGATGTGGCCTTGCTCGGTGATGGCCACGGCTTCGATGACCGCGATGTCCGGCAGCTTCAGCTGCTGGTTGCGCAGTTGCTCGACGGTTTCCGACAGGTGCTGGTCAATGAACATCACCTGGCCGTCATTGATGGCTTTGCGCAGGGTGCTGTCGACCTGGAACGGCATGCGGCGGGCCAACACACCGGCCTCGGTCAGTTGTTTGTCCAGGTCATTGCCCAGGCTGGCGCCGGTCATCAGGCTGATTTTCAGTGGCGATTGCTTGGCACGTTCGGCCAATGCATGCGGTACGGCCTTGGCTTCGCCGGCGCGGGTGAAGCCGCTCATGCCGACAGTCATGCCGTCCTCGATCAGACCAGCGGCATCAGCCGCACTCATTACCTTGCTGTGCAGGGAGGACAAGCGGATACGATCACGGTACATGGATTGTTATCTCGGGCTACTGAAACTACTGCAGCGCAGTCTAGAGATTTCGCCCATTGCCGTCCCACGACCATGGTCGTATGAGAAGCCTTGTATTTGAGTCGTTGATCCGGATCAATAAAAGAAAAGCCCCGGCAGATTCTGACCGGGGCTTCCTTTATATCAGCTGGTTTGCAGCGGCTGGTGTCACTCCACCGCCTTGACCATGTCCTCGATGACCTTCTTGGCGTCACCGAACACCATCATGGTCTTGTCCAGATAGAACAGTTCGTTGTCCAGGCCGGCATAGCCGCTGGCCATCGAGCGCTTGTTGACGATGATGGTCTTGGCCTTGAACGCTTCGAGGATCGGCATGCCGGCGATTGGCGACTTGGGGTCGTTCTTCGCCGCCGGGTTGACCACGTCGTTGGCGCCCAGTACCAGCACCACGTCGGCCTGTCCGAACTCGGCGTTGATGTCTTCCATTTCGAATACCTGATCGTACGGCACTTCAGCCTCGGCCAGCAGTACGTTCATGTGCCCGGGCATACGGCCCGCCACCGGGTGAATCGCATACTTCACGGTCACGCCGTTGTGGGTCAGCTTCTCGGTCAGCTCTTTCAGCGCGTGTTGTGCGCGGGCTACCGCCAGGCCGTAGCCCGGAACGATGATCACGCTGTCGGCGTTGCTGAGCAGGAAGGTGGCATCGTCAGCCGAACCGGACTTCACCGGCCGCTGTTCTTGCGAACCTTGCGCCGCGCCAGTGTCGGTATCGCCACCGAAGCCGCCAAGGATGACGTTGAAGAACGAACGGTTCATCGCCTTGCACATGATGTACGAGAGGATGGCACCGGACGAACCTACCAGGGAACCGGCGATGATCAGCATCGAGTTGTTCAGCGAGAAGCCGATGCCGGCCGCTGCCCAGCCCGAGTAGCTGTTGAGCATCGACACCACCACTGGCATGTCGGCGCCGCCGATCGGAATAATGATGAGCACACCCATGATGAAGGCCAGGACCAGCATCAGGGTGAAGGCACTGTAGTGGCCAGTGAAAGTGAACAGCAGGCCCAGGGCGATGGTGGTCAGGCCAAGGATCAGGTTCAGTTTGTGCTGGCCCGCGAACTGTACCGGTGCGCCCTGGAACAGGCGGAACTTGTACTTGCCCGACAGCTTGCCAAAGGCGATCACCGAACCGGAGAAGGTAATGGCACCAATGGCGGCGCCGAGGAACAGTTCCAGGCGGTTACCGGTGGGGATCGGATCGCTGATGGCAGCCACAATGCCCATCGACTGTGGCTCCAGCACGGCGGCGATGGCAATGAACACCGCGGCCAGGCCGATCATGCTGTGCATGAAAGCGACCAGTTCGGGCATTTTGGTCATTTCGACGCGCTTGGCCATGATCGAACCGGCGGTGCCGCCGACCAGCAGGCCGACGATGACATAGCCGATACCGGCTGTGGCAAGTTCAGCCCCAAGCTTATAAATGAGGCCAACCGTAGTGAGGATGGCGAGCCCCATGCCGATCATGCCGAACAGATTGCCGCGCCGCGAGGTGGTCGGGTGCGACAGGCCCTTGAGCGCCTGGATGAAGCACACCGAGGCGACGAGGTAGAGGAGCGTTACCAGATTCATGCTCATGCTTACTTCTTCGCCTCGTTCTTGGTTTTCTTCTTGAACATTTCAAGCATGCGGCGGGTGACCAGAAAGCCACCGAACACGTTGACTGCGGCAAGGGCCACGGCCAGGGTGCCCATCAGCTTTCCAGCTGGGGTCACGGTCAGGGCCGCGGCCAGCATGGCGCCGACGATGACGATTGCCGAGATGGCATTGGTGACCGCCATCAGTGGGGTGTGCAGCGCCGGGGTGACGTTCCACACCACGTGGTAGCCCACATAGATGGCCAGCACGAAAATGATCAGGTTGTAGATGCCGTGGGAAATCAGCATGTCTTCCATTGTCGTGCTCCTTAGCCGTTTTTGCGGACGACCTGACCATCACGGCACATCAGGCAGGCCGCGACGATGTCGTCTTCGAGGTTGATGATCAGCGCGCCATCCTTGTCGAACAGCAGCTTCATGAAGTCCAGCAGGTTGCGTGCGTACAGTGCCGAGGCATCGGCACTCACCTGGGCCGGCAGGTTGGTCGGGCCGACGATGATCACGCCGTTCTCCTGCACCACCTGGTCTGCGACGGTCAGCGGGCAGTTGCCGCCTTGGGCTGCAGCCAGGTCGATGACCACCGAGCCGGGCTTCATCTGCGCCACGGTTTCGGCGCTTAGCAGGGTCGGCGCCTTGCGTCCGGGGATCAGCGCGGTGGTGATGACGATATCCGCCTGCTTGGCGCGCTCGTGCACGGCTTGCGCCTGGCGCTGCATCCAACTGGCCGGCATTGGTCGGGCATAGCCGCCAACACCTTCGGCGCATTCTCGCTCCTCGTCGGTCTCGTATGGCACGTCGATGAATTTTGCACCCAGTGATTCGATCTGCTCTTTCACTGCCGGGCGAACGTCGGATGCTTCGATCACCGCACCCAGGCGCTTGGGTGTGGCGATGGCCTGCAAGCCGGCAACGCCGGCGCCCAGTACCAGCACTCGGGCGGCCTTAACGGTACCGGCAGCGGTCATCAGCATTGGCATGAAGCGTGGGTAGTGATGGGCTGCCAGCAACACGGCCTTGTAGCCGGCGATGTTGGCCTGCGACGACAGCACGTCCAGGCTCTGCGCCCGCGAGGTTCGCGGCGCGGCTTCCAGGGCGAAGGCGGTAATGCCGCGTTCGGCCATCTTGCCGATCAGTTCACCGTTGAAGGGGTTGAGCATGCCCACCAGAAGGCTGCCGCTGTTGATCAGGGCCAGTTCCTGGTCGTTGGGGGCGACCACTTTGAGTACCAATTGGGCGCCGTAGGCATCGGCGGCGCTCCCAAGGGAAGCACCCACGGCTTCATAGGCACTGTCCGGAATGGCGGCGTTGAGCCCTGCCCCCCGTTGAACGGTGACCTGATGGCCCTGGCCAATCAGTTTCTTGATGGTTTCGGGGGTCGCAGCGACCCTTGTCTCACCGGTCTGCGTCTCGAGAGGAACACCAATGTGCACGACTATTTCTCCTGCGGTGACCTTTTGTCTTTGTAGAAGCCAACACACTTCGGATGGTGCGCTGGGGCGGCTGTGGAGCGCCAACCCGCCGGATCCCGGGCGGGGCGAAGCATTTTGCAGACGAACCCGAAGGCCTTCAACCGGTTCTGGAGCGAAACGAAGTCAAAACTACAAGTCACCCTGTGACCGCTTGTCGCAGCGATAGGGTTGCAGCCCGTCAAACATGCGCCATTGGCAGATTAGGAGAAAAAATCAAAAAAAAAGCGGCCAATTCGCTTACGACTAGTTGGATGTCGCAAAATAACCCGCAAAGCCGCGTACTGAGCACGGTTAAAGGGTGTTTTTGTGCTTGCGTTACAGTTTGCGAATATGCGACATATACATACATCTGTAGGTGTTTAAAATAATTGACTACAGGGTCAATTTGCCGCGTTTGTCCCTGAGCTATTTATGTAGGCCTGAGCCTGGCTTACCAGCCAGTCGCGAAAGGCGCGTAGCGACGCCGACTCCACCTTGCGCTCTGGAATCATCAGATAGTAGGCCTTGTCGCTACTCAGGGCATGCCTGTTAGCGACCACCAGCCTTCCCTCCTCCAACTCTCGCTGGATCAGGAACGGTGGTATCAGGGCAATGCCCATATCGTGCATGGCCGCCTGGGCGAGCATCGAGAATAGTTCATAGCGCGGGCCTGTCATGTCGCGCTCCACATTCATGCCCACACTGCCGAACCATTGCCGCCAGGCATACGGGCGTGTGCTCTGTTGCAGCAGTGGTAGCTGCGCGATGTGGCGTGCCTCGAGCATGCCTTGGCCGTTCAGCAGCGCCGGGCTGCACACAGGTACCGGGTTTTCACCCATCAGTTGGTGCGACTGGGTGCCTGACCAGTCCGCATCACCAAAATAGATGGCGGCATCGAAGGTAGTGTCGGCAAACAGGAATGGCCGGGTGCGGTTGGTGAGGTTGACTGTGACCTCCGGGTGGCGCTGCTGGAAGTCCTTGAGCCGTGGTAGCAGCCATTGAGTGCCAAACGTCGGAACTACCGCCAGCTCGATCACATTGGCGCCTTGCTGGCGCATTACCGACAAGGTATCGCGCTCCACAGCGTCCAGTTGGGCCGCCACCTGGCGACTGTAGGACAGGCCGGCTTCGGTCAGCCTTACGCCGCGGCGCGAGCGACGGAACAGTTCCACATTAAGGAACGCTTCCAGGCCACCGATCTGCCGACAGACGGCACCCTGGGTCAGCGCGAGTTCCTGGGCAGCCTTGGTAAAGCTCTCGTTACGGGCTGCCGCCTCGAAGCAAATCAGGGCGGCGGTACTGGGGATCTTACGGCGCATGTACGTCAACCTCACTTGTAAGGCTGTCAATAAGGCGTTTTGCCGATTTACGGAGTGACAAAATATCACTAATCGGTGCGCAATCCTCGTTTGTCGCCGCAGCCGATCAGGCCTAGGCTCAAAGGCACAAGAAACTGACCCCTATTTCGAGGATTCGCTCATGGTCGGTAAAGCAAGTTTCAACTGGATCGACCCGTTGCTGCTGGATCAGCAGCTCACTGAAGAAGAGCGCATGGTGCGTGACAGCGCTTATCAGTTCGCCCAGGACAAGCTGGCGCCGCGTGTGCTCGAGGCCTTCCGTCACGAGCAGACCGACCCCGCGATCTTCCGCGAGATGGGTGAAGTCGGCCTGTTGGGTGCAACCATCCCCGAGCAATACGGTGGCAGCGGCCTGAACTATGTGTGCTACGGCCTTATTGCTCGCGAAGTGGAACGCATCGACTCGGGTTACCGCTCGATGATGAGTGTGCAGTCGTCGCTGGTGATGGTGCCGATCAACGAATTTGGCACCGAAGCTCAAAAGCAGAAGTACCTCCCCAAGCTTGCCAGTGGCGAGTGGATCGGTTGCTTCGGTTTGACCGAGCCTAACCATGGCTCCGATCCTGGCTCGATGATTACCCGGGCGAGAAAGGTCGACGGTGGCTACCGGCTGACCGGCAGCAAGATGTGGATCACCAACAGCCCCATCGCCGATGTGTTCGTGGTGTGGGCCAAGGATGATGCGGGCGATATCCGTGGCTTTGTACTGGAAAAAGGCTGGCAAGGCCTGAGTGCCCCGGCAATTCATGGCAAGGTTGGCCTGCGCGCCTCGATCACTGGCGAAATCGTCATGGACAATGTGTTCGTGCCAGAAGAGAACATCTTCCCGGACGTGCGTGGCCTCAAGGGCCCGTTCACCTGCCTGAATTCGGCTCGCTATGGTATTTCGTGGGGTGCGCTGGGTGCCGCTGAAGCCTGCTGGCACACCGCCCGCCAATACACCCTGGATCGTCAGCAGTTTGGTCGTCCACTGGCCGCCAACCAGTTGATACAGAAGAAGCTGGCCGACATGCAGACCGAAATCACCCTGGCGCTGCAGGGCTGCCTGCGTCTGGGGCGCATGAAGGATGAAGGGACGGCTGCGGTGGAAATCACCTCCATCATGAAGCGCAATTCCTGCGGCAAGGCGCTGGATATCGCCCGTATGGCGCGTGACATGCTGGGCGGCAATGGCATCTCCGACGAGTTTGGTGTGGCCCGCCACCTGGTTAACCTGGAGGTGGTCAACACCTATGAAGGTACCCACGACGTGCATGCACTTATCCTGGGGCGTGCGCAGACTGGTATCCAGGCGTTCTATTAATAAGGAGCAAGCCATGGGCGCGCTATCACATCTGCGGGTGCTAGACCTTTCGCGCGTGTTGGCCGGCCCGTGGTCTGGTCAGATTCTGGCTGACCTTGGTGCCGACGTGATCAAGGTCGAGCGCCCAGGCAGTGGCGACGATACCCGCTCATGGGGGCCGCCTTTCCTCAAGGATGTCGAAGGTGAGGACACCAGTGAGGCGGCTTACTACTTGTCGGCCAACCGCAACAAGCGCTCAGTGACCATCGACTTTACCCAGCCGGAGGGGCAACGGCTGGTGCGGGAGCTGGCGGCGAAGTGCGATATCGTCATAGAGAACTTCAAGGTGGGTGGGCTGGCTGCCTATGGCCTGGACTACCAGAGCCTCAAGGCGGTAAACCCGCAGCTCATCTATTGCTCCATTACCGGCTTCGGTCAGACCGGGCCCTATGCCAAGCGCGCTGGCTATGACTTCATGATCCAGGGGTTGGGTGGGCTGATGAGCCTGACCGGCCGTCCGGAGGGTGAAGAAGGCGCAGGGCCGGTCAAGGTGGGTGTGGCGCTTACCGATATTCTGACCGGGTTGTATTCCGCGGTCGCCATGCTGGCTGCCCTCGCCCATCGGGATCAGACAGGGGTCGGCCAGCATGTCGACATGGCATTGCTTGATGTGCAGGTGGCCTGTCTGGCGAACCAGGCGATGAACTACCTGACCACGGGCACCCCTCCCCGTCGGCTGGGTAATGCGCATCCTAATATAGTCCCTTACCAGGACTTTCCGACGGCAGATGGCGATTTCATTCTTACCGTCGGTAATGACAGCCAGTTCCGCAAGTTCGCTGAGGTGGCCGGGCAGCCGCAATGGGCGGAGGACCCTCGGTTCGTTACCAATAAGCTGCGGGTCGCCAACCGGGCTGAGCTGATACCTTTGATTCGCCAGGCTACGGTGTTCAAGACCACGGCTGAGTGGGTGGCCCAGTTGGAGGCTGCAGGAGTGCCATGTGGGCCTATCAATAACCTGGCGCAGATGTTCCAGGACCCCCAGGTGCTGGCGCGCGGGTTGGCGTTGAATATCCCGCATCCATTGGCGGGTAGTGTGCCGCAAGTTGCGAGCCCGATACGGTTGTCGGAGACGCCAGTGGAGTATCGCCGGGCGCCACCACTGCTGGGCGAGCATACCGAAGTGGTGCTGGGGGAAGTGTTGGGGCTGGATGCTGGCGAGGTAC
>NZ_CP128540.1:427500-712500 GCF_021283545.2 Pseudomonas alloputida
TGGTACAGAGCGATGCGCATGGTGCCTCCTTGTCTCAATCCGCCAGGGCGATCGGGCCGATTTCGTTGAACACATCGCCCGGGCCGGGGTTGTCGGGGTGGGTGTGGCCACCAAAGTGGTTCATGATACCCCACACCGCATTCAGCGACGTCTGCACCGCGCCTTCAACCCAGGCGGGGGTCCATGACACGTCGTCACCGGCAATGAAGATACCGCGCTGCTCCGCCGGCATGTCCTGCTGCATGAAGTGCGCGTACATGCGCTGGTTGTAGCGGTAATGGCCCGGAAGCGCGCCTTTGAAGGCGCCGAGGAAGTACGGGTCGGCCTCCCAGGAAACCGTGATCGGGTCGCCGATGATGTGCCCGGCGATATCGGTCTTCGGGTAGATCTTCTTCAGCGCATCCAGGGCCAGTTGTACGCGCTTTTCCACCGGGTGCGGCAGCATCTTCAGCGCGTCGCTCATCCACGAGTACGACAGGCAGATCACCCCGGGCTTGTCGTTGCCGTTGTCGAACAGGTAAGTGCCGCGGGTGAGGCGGTCGGTGAGGGTCATGCTCAGCAGGTCACGGCCGGTTTCCGGGTCCTTGTCCTTCCAGAACGGGCGGTCGACCATGACGAAGGTTTTCGACGACTGCATGTAGCGGGTACGGTCCAGGGCCATCCACATCTTTTGCGAGAACAGCGATTCCTCGCAGTCGATCTGGGTGGTCAGCAACCAGGTCTGGCAGGTGGCGAGTACTGCGCTGTAGTGGCGGGTATCGCCCCAGTTGTCGGTGACCGCCAGGCGGCCATCGGCGGCGCGGGCAATGCGCTTGACCCCGGTACGCGGTGCGCCGCCATGCAGCGTGCTCAGGCTGGTGCCCTCTGGCCAATGCACGCAGCGTTCCGTTACGTCGCGCCAGATGCCTTGTGGCACTTGTTCCACGCCCCCGACCACCAGGTGCTGGTGGTCGTCGCAGTTGGTCATCACCACGCGGAAGATTTCCAGCATCGAGTTGGGGAAGTCCGAGTCCCAACCGCCGGTGCCGAAACCGACCTGGCCGAACACTTCGCGGTGCTGGAAGCTCAGCTTGGCAAAAGAGCGCGAGGTGGCGACGAAGTCGTAGAAGGTGCGGTCGTCCCACAGTGGCACCAGCTTGTTCCAGAGTTCCTTCAGGCGCGGTACATCACGGTCGCGGATGGCCTGCTGGATATCGGCGAACTGCGCACCGCTCTCCAGAGCATCGGCCCAAGCGTCGGCTACCTCATGAAACAGTTGCGGCAGGTCGGTGGGCTTCTCGGCGTAGTAGGTCTGGCCTTCCAGGTCGATCACCGTGCTGCCCGAAGCCGGGGTCAGCGGGTTGGGGAAGGGCTTGGTCTCCAGGCCCAGCTTGTCGACGTAGTGGTAGAAGGCGGTGGACGACACCGGGAAGCGCATGCCACCCAGCTCGGCAACGATCCCGTCAGTGCCATTGAAGGCTTGCGAGCGCAGCCGGCCGCCCAGCTTGGAAGCCTCGTACACCACCGGCTTGAGGCCCAGCTTCATCAGCTCGTAGGCCGCTACCAGGCCGGCGATACCGGCACCGACAATGGCCACCTCTTCCCCATGGCGCTCAGCCGGAATGCTGCCCAGGCCTGCCGGGTGTTCCAGCCAGTCGTCGAAAGCAAAAGGGAAGTCCGGGCCGAAAATGGTGATCGGCTTCTTGCCGTCGGCGGGGTGGCGGTTCTTCTTGTTCATGAAATGACCTTGCCAGAGAGGCTGCGCGAGGAGCGGAGCCTGAGTATAGGAGATGCCTGGCTGTCATTTTAGGGAGTGGGGTGTTCGTAATTAAGGTGCAGAGTGTTGTCTGAATGTAGTTAGTTTCGTCGTAATGATTAAGCTTATGTTCATTAAGACGAGGCAGGCGGTCGGTAGATTCTCTGCCCCATTCGCGGGTAAACCCGCTCCTACAACCGGCCTCATCGATAACCCCACCCGAGCGCCAGCCCGTTCAAAGCGGCTGTCCACGGTCCACCTTGCTGCTGAGAATGATCGACGTGGTGGTTTTCTCCACCCCGTCGACACTGCCAATCTGGTCGAGCAACTGATCCAGCTGCTCGGGCGAGTCCGTACGCAGCCAGGCGACATAGTCGAATTCGCCGCTTACCGCACACAGCTGCTGCACCTGGCCCATGGCACTCAGGCGCCGCACCACGTCCTTGCCGGAGCGTGGCTGCACCTTGATCCCGACATACGCTTGCAACCCGCCGCCTATCACACTCTGGCCCAGGCGTACGCCATAGCCAGAGATAACCTTGTTTTTCTCCAGCCGCTCCAGGCGCGAATTGACGGTGGTGCGGGCGATGCCCAAATGGCGGGCGAGGGTGGCGACGCTTTCGCGGGCGTTGATCTGCAGCAGGGCGATCAGCTGGCGATCGATTTCATCCAGCGTGATGGAGCGGGAATCCGACATGGCGAGTCTCTACGGTTGGCCCGCTAGCCTAGCCAGCCTGTGCCAATCAGGGCAAGGCCAGGTACAGTCGATCACCGTTGACGGCGTCGGCTTGGCACTTTGGGTTAGAACGGCCGTGCATGTCCGAAGGCTGCGTCTTCGGCACTAATTCGGCATGATGAAGCGCTAGTCCAACGGGAACCTCAGCGTGAACCTTGACCACCTGCTCGAATGCTGGCGACTGGAAGTCTCCAACAAGAAAAGGCCCGGACGCCCTATCAGCCTGCTGTTCAACGTGCTGCGCCGCGCACGCAAGGACAACAAACTGCGTTTCCTCTTCGCCTATCGCCTGGCCCAGTACCTCGACGCCCGCGGCGGCCTTGCCCGGCGTCACGCCCGGCGCATGCAACAGCGGCTCAACCTCAAGTATGGGGTGGACATCGACATCGGCGCCCAGATTGCCCCTGGCCTGCGCATCGCGCACCTGCCGGGGGTGGTGATTACCCGGTACGTCAGCATCGGGCGCAACTTCTTCATCCGGCAGAACTGCTCGATCGGCATCAAGACCCTGGGGTTGCAGGAGTACGCACTGCGCATTGGTGACAACGTGAGCATGGGCGCCAACAGTTGCATCGTTGCTGATCGCATCGACATTGGCGATGACGTAGTGATCGGCGCGATGTCGTTGGTTACGCGGGATATTCCGCCTGGCATGACCTTCTACAACCCACGGCAGGTCGAGATGCGTCCGGGAGGGGATTAACCAACAGCGGTACATTTGCGGACGTTGGCAGAGGGGATGGTGGAGCAGGCTGGGAGGGTTCTTATGGGTTTGCCCATGGTTGATGGCCATCGCCCGATGGACTGGAACGTGCAGTGGTGCGGCCTCCTTCGTTTAGCCCAGGCGCCGCGTTAGTGATGAGCGCACCGAACGAATACGCAAAGGCTTGAGGCAGTTGGCTCTGTAGCCAGCTTCCTGGCGTCCGTTGTCACGGGGCAGGCCCAGGTTCATTCATGGGGCTTGCTCATCTGTGAGCCGATTAGCGAGCATATTCGGCTCATTTTGTGAGCTGATAAGGGCGGCTATTCGGCTCATTGTCCGATCCTCAAGCTAGGGTGTTTGGCTTGAAGTATCGATAGGGCACCTTTCCGCGATTATCGGCGCGCTGGGTGACCGGCTTCTTGGTGGGGCTGATTTCGCTGAGATACCGTTTTAGCGCTACTTCCAAGGTCATGCGCTCGGCGCCGCTGCGCTGGATGTACGCGCCCCTGACCATTTATTTCTTGCGGGCATGAAAAAGCCGCGCAATCGCGCGGCTTTGTCGTATCTGGTGGGCCCACACGGACTCGAACCGTGGACCAAAGGATTATGAGCGAGCTAAGGTGGGGTTTCTATGTGTCGCTTACCGTTCCTGCTAATCCATAAAATCCAGTAAAAACAGCTAGTTTTCACGTTCCTTTGTTTTCCGGTGTTTCAGTCAGTACCCTAGTTTTTCGTCCGAAACGGGGAAGGAACGGGGAAGGCAATGGCAAAACGTGCAAGGTTGACCGACCTGGAAGCTCATGCGGTCAAGACCAGGAAGTCGGAGCCAGTCGGTTCGCGAGGCAAAGGAACGTTGCTCCTGGAGCGCAAGGCATCCGGTGCCATTAACGCCTACTACCGGGAGAGAACGCCTACCAGCGATCAGCGTCTGCCGCTTGGCACGCTAGCCCGCAAGCCCCGACCAGGAACAGGCGAGCGAACATTAGATGAGCTGAGGTCTGATGCTATGCGCCTGGCTGGCGAGGTAGGGGCCGCAGGCGGGATTGGGAAGTACCTGGAGCAGTTGGCAGAGCACAGCGCGGCGATGGAGGTGGAAAGGCTTCGGCTACAGCGCCAGGCAGAGGCTTTGGCGCGGCGCGGCACCTTTGGTGAGCTGCTGGATAGCTACGTGAGCAAAATGGTGGCAGAGGGCAGGGTAAGCGCCAAGGAAATCGACAACATGTTTCGGCTGCATGTGAAAGACTACCATCCGGGACTGGTAGACCGTGCGGCTGCCGACATTGAGCCAGAGGACATACAGCTCATCCTGGCAGGTGTGTTGGGTCGTAAACCCAAGGGGCGGGGGATCGGCCATAGGGCTGCAGGGACATCGGCCAACGGCATGCGCACGACGTGCGACAAGCTCCGCCGCTACCTGCAAGCCGCCTTCAGCCATGCTGCAAAAGCCCACCTTGCTCCTGAGCGGATAGCCAATGAGGGCAAGGTATTTTCGATCCGCTCCAACCCAGTGAGGGATATTCCTGTCACTCAAGGAACTGGGGCCGGTGACACCGAGTCGCTCACACCTGATGAGTTGGGAGCCCTTCTGAGGCACCTCGACACACTGCCCGTCAGGCACGCGGCGATTGCCAAGGCAGCCATTTACCTGGGTGGTCAACGCCTCACCCAGCTATGCACTGTGCCTTGGGAGGCCGTCACAGACGACACGCTGTGCCTTATGGACGGGAAAGGGCGCAAGATGCAAGCGTGGGAGCATTTGCTACCGATCACCGAGCGAATCGGCCAGATCCTCGAGCCGCTGCTAGATGACCGCATTGGCCCTGGGCCTTTCTCGCTGACGCTCGGGAAGTCTGCTAATCCAAATACTGTCTCGGCCATGTTTATCGATGCAGGTCGATCACTTTCGGCAGCCGGTAAGTCCCGTGCGTTCACCTGGAAGAATGTCCGCGTGACGGCTGAATCACTCCTGGCACACCTGGGCGTCGGCGCTGAGGTGCGGGCTTGGCTGCTATCACATGGCCGCAGTGGAGTGCAGGCAAAGCACTACGACCGTTATAGCTACCTGCCTGAGAAGCGCGCGGCTCTGGAGCAGTGGGGTAGGTACTTAGATAGCCTGGTCAACGGCGATTCACCTGCCAATGTGGTGTTGTTAACCCGCCGCTCAAAAAAATCCGACGAACGGTAAGTTCGTCTCGATTGATGGATATGTGGCCCACATATCCGTGCATATCCCCCAGAGCGATAACCAGAAAGCTAAAACCCTTCTAAATCAGCTGCTTGACCGGCTTCTCTCCGCTCTCTGCGCATTGTTTTAAGTGAGAAACCGTAGATACCATTCGATCACTGGATGACCTCCACGAACAGCTCTGAAACACCCGAATTAGACGGTGCTGACCGGAATGACTTCGTGGATTTGTGTGTACTGCAGGCAAAAAGAAACCCCGGTATTTGCCGTACCGGGGCTTATCAGATGAAGGCGATATCAGCGCCCTCCTGCGTACATGGAAAAACCAGTACACGTTCCGAGAGGTGAAGCGGTTGCAGAGATTTCGACTTGGGTCGTAAGCCCAGCCGGAACTGTATTGCGAGTGGGGGGGCCATGCAACATCTGCCTTCCACCCGTGCTCCACCGTCTCGGTTTTTCATAGCGCTTAGAGAAATCGACGATGACGCCCGCCATTGACAATGCACCTGTTCCGAACGTTCCGCGTGCTGGTATCCGTGCCACCACCGAGCAGCTATGCACTCTTTACCAGATAAGCCGCACCACCTTCTGGCGCTGGACGAAAGCCGACAACTTCCCCGTACCTATCCGTGCTGGTCGCGTCCTGCGCTGGGATGCAGACGCCGTAGACGCCTTCCTCACAAACAGGAAGGGTTGAGCCATGCCGATTCGCACAGCGACCCCACCGAGGGTTGCAAAGTTACGCGTGCGCCGCTATCGTTCGTTCGTCGCTGCCAATTCAGCGACCGGGTTTGGCGACCCGATTACTGTTAGGCGCACAGGCGCCCCCATCACGATTGCAGGCGCTTTTTTTGTGCCCGTACATCTTGTTTATGGTGGCTGTGCGCGGGAGACCCTCGGGTCTGCCGGGTGCCTAACGTCCCGGTTCGCCAACCTGCGCACAGCTGCCACCCTAAATCGTTTGGCGACGATCAGTGGCAGCTCCAACGCTACGTTAGGAGTACCACCAATGAAAGCCCTCATTCCGCCTGCAATCCGCGCACTCGCTCACCGTCGCATGGCTTTGAGCGCCCTCCGCGCAAATTCATCTCTTTCTGTACGTCTCAAGCGCTACAACGCCCACATGAACATTGTTCGAACCCTGGAAAGCCAAGGGTGCGCAATGAGCAAGCACCAAATCAACAACCCTGATGCCTTCGCCCCTACGGGGCTCAGCTCGCTACGCTCGACTCTTTACCAGCGTGGGCTGCTCGCCCACACCCCGGCAGGGCAGTGCCCTGCACCCATGGGCTGCAAATCGCTGCGGCTAAATCCGGCCGATTGATCACCTGGGGCACTGGTTGCCATTGATTTGAGCTGTTGCGAAGAGGGTTATAGGCGTATCAGACCTGTGATCTTCCTCCCCTCATTACGGGACGACTGAGATGAACATTTTCCAAGAGCGCACTGATGCGCTGAAGGGTTCGGCTTGCCTGGAAAAAGCCTTTGATGTGCTGCACCTGGACGCGCACAGCGCTCAAGTTGGGTATGTGAAGCCCGTTCGGACATATCGCTTGGTCGGTGACCAAGATAGCGTCCAGGCAGGCGACTACGGAACAGCAATTGGCGGAGACAGTGGCACTGCCATGACCGGCGAAAGCGGAACGGCAGTGGTAGGAGACAGGGGCTCAGCGCTGGCAGGAATGTTCGGGACAGCAAGTGCTGGGGAGTGGGGGCGTGCCACAGTTGGTGACGGTGGTGTGGCTTCTGTTCTTACTTGCGGTATCGCCATTGCTGGTCATTGTGGGGTAGCAAATGCCGGTGATTACGGTACTGCTTCTACCGGTGACAAGGGGACAGCCAGCGCAGGAATCGGGGGAGCGGTCTGTGCCGGCGAGCAGGGGGAAATTCGGCTCAAGTATTGGGACGGTCGGGCACAGCGCTATCGCACCGCTGTTGGTTACATAGGTGAGAAAGGTTTGTTGGCCGGAGTTTTGTACAAGCTGGGCAAAAACCGTCGCTTCATCGCTGTGGGCGCTTGCCAGGGGGACGTTCAATGAAAATTGGCGTTAAAACCAACCCTCTTACGATCGAGCAGCTATCACAGCTCTCAGGGCAGTCCACCGCTTCGATTCGTCGTGAGATCAAGAATGGGGTCTACCGCACCATTCCAAATCCTGACGGCACAAAAGGCGTGTTCATCGACATGGAAGATTTGGCGCAGCAAGCAACGCAGCAAGCCGAAGAAGCTCTACGCCAAGCCCGAGGGACAAGCCTTCTCCGAAAGGAGCAGAAATGATGAGCCACTTGCGACCTGTTGAATTGATCCGTCATGCAGCAGCTGGAGCCCTGAGTGCGGCTGATGTGCTTTTGGCCGAGTGGCTTCCTGAAGGCAAACGTAAAGGCCGCGAATGGGTGGCGGCGAACATCGCTCGCGGGGATCGGCAAGCCGGTTCCTTCGGTGTATCGCTCGACACAGGCCGGTGGAATGATTTCGCTGACAGCGGTGCCCATGGCGGCGACCTAGTGTCGCTGCTGGCCTATCTGCGTGGATGCGGTCAACTGGATGCGGCCAAGGAAGTGGACGAGCGCCTGGGCCTGGGCCTCTCCAAGCTTACGGTTACGGATGCTCAGCAGCTACAGGAACGCCAACAAGTGTCCGAGCGCGAGCGTGCCTCTTGGCGCCTGCGTGAACAACAGCTCCAGGAGGAAAAGCAGCTCCAGGCTGCCCGTGAAGCCGCGCAGCTCTGGAAAGTAGCGAAGGCCGCTGATCCACTGCACACCTACCTGTTGGCCAAGGGGGTGAAACCGCACCTGGTGCGCCAGTTGGGGCAAGGGCGGTTGGTGGTGCCGCTCTGTGATAACGGGCGCTTGGTGAACCTGCAGATCATCACGCCGGATGGCAGCAAACGCTTTCTGATGGGGGGGCGTGTCCAAGGTTGCTATTCGCCACTGGGCAAACTCTCCGAGGGATGCCGCCTGTATGTGTGTGAGGGTTGGGCAACGGGCGCCACGCTGCACCAAACCACCGGGTGTCCGGTGGTCTGTGCGATGAATGCCGGAAACCTTAAGGCTGTAGCCATGGCCATGCGTGAGCGCTATGGCGCCACGCTTGACCTAGTTATTGCCGGTGACGATGACCGCAGCACGGCTAGTAATCCGGGAAAGCGTGCTGCCAACCAAGCCGCTCGTGCTGCCGATGCTCGTGTGGTTTTCCCTGAGTGGCCCTCTGACGCCCCCTCCGCCCTATCCGATTTCAACGACCTGCACCTCTGGCTTGCGGGTCAATCCAACAAGAGCTGCAAGCCATGAGCACACATGAAAAGCCCCCGACCTTGTGCCTGGTGGGCGAGCCACAAGCACCTGCATTCGAAAAGCTGGAGCGGCCCCGCTACGCCGTTTACGAGAACCCTTGCACCGTGGAGGGCAAGCTCTACAAGGCCGGCACCTGGTATCACGGATTGAAGCAAAGCGGGCCTGATGAGAAGGCCATTCCGGTTGATCACTGGATCTGTGCCCCCCTGAATGTGGAAGCTGAAACGATTAATTCAGAGGACGGCACCATAGGCCGCTTGCTGTCGTTCACTCACCGGGGACGGCGCATCGAATGGGTCATGCCTATGGAGGCACTGGGTGGGAAGGGTGATGAGGTATTGAAGGTGCTGCTGAGTCGCGGCCTGGTCATCGAGCACCACCAGCGCCGCCAGATCGTGCCCTACTTGGCCAGCCACCAGTCACCTGAGTTGGTGATCGCTACCACCAGCAAGCCGGGCTGGCATGAGTCGGGAGCGTTTGTACTGCCGTCTCGCGTCATTGGCGGGGACAACGTGCGTTTCCAAGACTCTGGCAGGGCGGCCAACATTTTCACCAGCAAGGGCACCGTCGACGGCTGGCAGACCGAAATTGCCGCCCGGTGTGTGGGCAACCCCGTGTTGATCCTGTCAGTTTGCTGTGCCCTGGCGGGCCCTTTGCTCGCCAAGGTGGGGGTGAATGGCGGCGGCGTGCACCTGGTGGGTGATTCGTCGAGTGGTAAATCCCTTGCCCAGCTCCTCGCAGCGTCCGTGTGGGGCAATCCTGGGGCGTTCGCCGCGTCCTGGGACGTATCGAAGGGCGGTATCGAGATCGAGGCCGCATCTCGTAATGACACCATCCTGATCCTGGACGAAATCAAGCGGGCTGACCCAAAGCGGGTTCAGGAAATGGCGTATGCCATCGCCAACGGTATGGGTAAGGGCACCATGACCAGGGAGCGGGAGGGCCGTGCCAAGTTGACCTGGCGTGTCCTGGCGCTATCCAGCGGGGAGCGTTCACTGTCAGACCACGCCGCCATTGGTGGCAGCAACGCCCACGCCGGTGCCGAGCTGCGCATGGTGGATGTCAATGCTGGCACCCGCACACACCGCGCCTTCGACGACGTACACGGGCTGACCGGGCAAGAATTCCACCGGGTTGTGAGTGATGCCGTCACCCAGCATTACGGCCACGTAGGCCCAGCGTTCGTGGAGTCGCTGATTCAGCATCCGGAAGATCTGCACAGCGCATTCCGGCAGGTACGGGAAGCCTTTGCCACCGAGAGTTCACAGGCAGGCCGGGTAGCGGATCGCTTCGCAATCATGGCGCTGGCTGGTGAATCGGCTATTCGTCGCAAACTGCTGAAATGGCCGAAAGGGACTGCCATCAAGGGCTGCCAAACGCTGTTCAACGAATGGCTGCAAACGATGGGTGACGGTAGTGCAGAAGATCGTCAAATACTTAGTGGTATCAGCGAATTTATCGCCCTACACAGTGATAGTCGTTTTTCAGACATTTACGCCGAACATGCCAATGTAACTGTTCGTGAACGTGCTGGTTATTACCAGGTTGATTCCGATAAGCGTCTTTATTTGTTTAACCCACCTGGTCTTAAAGAGGCAGCATCTGGATTTAGCCAGGCTCGAATAGTACGCGCCTTGATCGGCGTGGACGCCCTGGTGCAAATGGATAGTGAAGACAATCGGTGGACGAAAAAGCGACGCACGCCAGGTGGCGGGAATTCCCGTTTTTACGTGATTGACCCCGATAGGCTAGAGAAAGAGGGGTAAGCCGGCCGCGCTCCCCCATAAGTCACGAGCGCAGTGCTGTTTTTGATCGGGAACACCGGGAACACCGGGAACGGCCAGAAAATACGGGGCTTCTGGCGTTCCCATTTAAAACACAAGAGTGGGAACATGGGAACACAACTCTGTTTAATAGGGTACGTCCCACCCATTTTGTTCCCGGTCAAAAAATTGCGGGAACAGAAAAATGCTCTGGAGGCCGCATTCTAGAAGGGTTTTCCCGAAAATCCCGCGTTCCCCCGTTTTTTTGAAATCAGACGCGGTAAATAGTGGGTGTCGGTGGTTTTTGTTGACATATACCTGAAGCTTTGATCTAGGCGAGTGTTTTGCACGCCAGGTGGTGGGGTTGAGGCAAGCCGCCGACCGTGACCCCCGACCCCCTTGGCGAGCCGCTTTGAGCCGTTGCCGTCTGGCATTAAATGATGTCTGCCCCATACTTATCATCGCTGTCCGGTTTGATACCTCCCGCCTGATTGACTAGATCGATAGTTGTCCAGGGGCCCGAGCGACCACGGAATATCCTTACCCCTTGATCTATTAAGCACCGCTCAACATCGGAGCGCCGTTGATAACCTGTAACCTGCTGAAGGTCCTGGAACGTCAGCACACCAGGTACGGCCCTAGTCATGTCAATAAGTCCAGCTGCTGGAGTATCTGTGTTTGCTGTTCCTCAGTGAGTTGCAAAATTCGATCAATTATTGTGTTTCCTACTGCCTTTGAATTTGCAGGCTTTAGAGTATGAGAGAAGCTGAACTCTGAAACAAAGCTGTGCCCGCAGTGCGGCTCAAGACACATGCAATAGAGTTTCGCATAGGTTGGTGACTCTTCTTCCACTCTAGAAATACGTGCTTTTTTTCCACAAGATCCACAATAAACCCGCATTCGTTAAGCCTCAAAAGGACGGATAGTTGTCTGGTGTATGTTAATATTAACATGCTGGTGCGACATGCTGCGCATGTTTCCAGTGATTGCACTTTTAGACTAACTACCTTCGCTAAGTGAGGCTCCTAATGCCCCGGTCACTTGTTACTTCCTGGAAGCGTGTCGCCACGAGCGGGCCGACTGCTGACGGGCGAGAAATCAAAGCGCAGGACTTACGTGACTGTGCCGAAACCTATTCGCCATCTAAATATACCGCGGTTATCTGGAACGATAGCCAGCGCGACATCGGCGCGCACGGTACGGTTTATTCTGTGCGCCTGATTGATAATGATCCCGAGCTTGCCAAGGGCCAAGTAGCGTTAGAAGTGCAGATGAAGCCAAACGCACGCTTGCTCCAGTTGAATCGCCACGGGGACAAGTTATTTTCTAGCGTCGAGATAACGCCAAACTTTGCTGGGTCTGGACGGGCTTATATGACAGGCCTTTCTGTGACTGATGAGCCCACCAGTCTCGGTACCCAAGAACTCTTTTTCTCCAGAAAAGCCAATACCGCCACCTATCGCACGAAAGCTATGCCGATGCGTCCTGCACCCATGAGCAAGGTGCTGGCCGCAAGCCTGAAGCGCGTTACGCGGGAGTTGAGCGCTCAAGTGTGCGCTTTGAGATCTCGCGGCAAGTACAAGGCCAAGACCACGAAGCGACTTCTCTAACCACCGGCCTACTTTGGCGCTTTCAATATCAATTCAACCATTCAGGTAAACCATATGAGTATCCAAGCCTTTGATGTGCAGAGTTTGACCCCTGAGCTGCAACATCGCTTGACTTGCTTTGAAACTAATAAAGCTGCGTACGTCGATCTTCAAAATAAACTTGTTGAGGTTACGCAAGAAAACCAGCGTCTGCTACAAAAGGCCGCTGAGTTTGAACGGCAGGCTGATCGAACTGATGCGTCCTGGAGAAGGCTAGCAGGTACGGGAGAGATCGACCAAGCCAAAGTCAATGAAGAAATTGAGCGCGCCGAAAAGCTTAGGAAAGAAGCTCAAGCCATGCGTGCCACTGTTGAGGCGCGGGCCGGTCTTGAGAATAATTTGATTATGCGATTGGCAGAGGCGCGTAGGAATTTGTCAAATGAGCCTCTGACACTCAATAATGAGTATTGGAAATCCCAGCTTGCCAAAATGCTAGCCCGTGAGGGGTTGCGCGAAGAGTTGATGCAAATTTTTGTATTGTCCAGGGCAATATGCCTCCGTGACCTAAAAATAAATGAAGGTTTGTTGCGTCACTGTAACGGATCGCGTGAAAGAGAAGCAAAGAAGAATGAACTTGTCTGGATGGAGTTTGGGAAAGAGTTAGAGAAGCTATTTGACGGTGCTGAGAAGGACACAGTGCCGCCAGCCCTGGCTACAGTTCCTAGCGCACTCTCGAACGAGGTGGCGGTGAACTCGCCCGCTACGTTGCACAAGCTCAAGACCCTGAACGCCAAATCCTGAACCTACCTCCACCTGGTTCGAAAAGCTGCTAGCACGATAGCTGCCGGGGCCGTGCAATCGGCCTCGGTGGGTTTGCGGGTTTTTCGCAGCGTCCGTTGAGCGAGCGAAGCTCATCACTCTGCGTCCCCGCACCAAGCTCTGACGTGCAACTGAGTGCAACCGCTCAAACCCTACTACCAAGCCTGAAACCTTTGCCGTCACGGGGCTACGGGCGATTCACCAGCGCCCGTTGGATCAGAAAAGGCAGCGCCAAAATTGAGCGGCGCATTCTGAAAAAATCTGGGCTCACCCCTATTGCCATTGGGTGTGATGGCCGCAGTGGGTTATCAGGGGCGGGCAGTTTTACGCGCAATGGCTTTGCATTCCTTTGCAAAACTTTGCACTCAGTGCAATGGCCAATCAGCTGCCAGAGCCCGCAGCGGGCCTGGGCCGGGCGTTTAGTTGCACTACCCACGGCCTTTGCACTTTTTTGCGACGTAAAGCGCGTCGGCGGGAGGGGGATAAGTGATTTTCTGCCCCGTTTTTTTTTCGCGGCTGATTTTTCAGATGGAGCTGATGTGGGCGGAGAATCGGCAGTTGGGCGGCGCCCCTGGACGGCCTGTCACTTTCCGAAAGGCGAAAAAAAACCGCCTTAGTAGGGGCGGTTATTTCCGCAAACGCAGTTAGTGGCTGGCTTGCTGACCTCACAGGGCGCTTCAACGTTTTCTGAGTTTACGCCCGATAGCTGTTGCCTGCAAACCGGAGCGGATCAGCTGCAAACAGGTGGGCTTGGCAGTTGTGGATACGGTACCATGATCGCGCTCGTGTCCTGTGAGGACCGGATGACATCCATTGGGGGGGTGACCCTTTCCCCCTCAACGCGGCTTAGTAACCCGCGCCGGATCTGATTGAGGGGCCATCAACCGGCCTCCTCACAGGGCGCTTCAACGAGCAGGCCCGAAGGCGTATGTGTTCCGGAAAAAACGCTGGAGGCAGGCCATTCAGAGGCCTTTAAGTATGAAGAAATTCCTTCGTGCTCTGAGTGGTTTGATGAGCCTGTACCGGTGCTATCGCCTGTATGAATTCATCCGCGACAACTGGGATGAACTGTAACTAAGAGTTCGCCTGGGGAACCCGTCCTAGCTTCGGCTCGGACGGGTTTTTTTATGGGTGGGAGGGAGATCACGCATATTTTTTCTTGCTGCAGGATCTTTTTTGCGTAAGGCTTCTCGAGAATGTTTTCCGTATCATGGAGAGTAGGAATGCGAGATCTTGGTGAGTTGGGGCAGAGCCAGTTCTATGGGCTTTGTGCAGCAAGAGGAATAATCGCCAATCCTTCGTTAGTAGATAAGCGAGGCTGGGATTATCATCTTGAAATGCCGGTTCAACGGCAAGCCGGCGATGCAGGAAGCATGCATAGAAGTGCGATTGAGTGCCGTGTTCAGATTAAGTCAACAGAAAGGGGCCGGCTCTCGCACGATATCGAGTACTCAAATCTTCACAGTCTTGCAACTTGCTCAATCCCTTCGTTTTACGTTTTGCTTGTTTTCGAGGAAGATGCAGATCAGGTTTCTGATATCTATGTGAAACATGTTGATGAAGTTTTTTCGCGTGAATTCCTAAAGAAAATGCGTGAGCGAGAGGTGAGTGAGGCTGGCTTTAAACCCAATAGCTGCACCAAATCCATAACTTTTTCTGCTGCCGAAAAGCTGGAGAAGATAAGCTCTTTATTGCTTAAGGAGAAGTTATTGGGTGCTATAGGGGATGACTATGATTCCTACATTGTTAGGAAGAAAGAATTTTTGAGAGAGGTAGGGTATGAGGATGGCGCGGCAAATGTTCAAATAACAATTGAGGGTCAAGAGAATATAAAGTCTTTTGAGGATATGTTGCTTGGCATCGCTGGGGCTGTTCCGGTTATAAATATAAAGGCTCATGAGCAACGGTTTGGTATTCTTTCTAGTACACCCTTTCTAGACTTGCCCGCTGGTACGATGGAGGTGACACGTACATCTCCGAATTGGTCGGGAAGCGTTGTTATTAAGGCGTCTGCGAGTAGTCCGGGACACACGTTTTCTTGCGATGGGTTCTTTGATATCAACGCTCAGGAATTTCCTCCGACAAGAAGCTACATAAAGACTGACTACTTCACAATCCTTATTGAAGGGGGTAGTTTCCATATTGAGTCCAGGATTACACCTACTACGGAAATAACCTTAAGGCTTCTCAATAAAGTCATAAAGGCTATGAGGCAGCTCAGGTGTGAGGGCTGTATTTTGGAGCTCGTAAGTTCGGACTGCGGAAGGCTAGCAACTTGCCGGATAAACGGGACTGAGGACGAGCAACAAGGCCCCTTAAGGCTTCCTAATTATGCTCAGTATTTGGCTGAAAAATTCGAGATAGAAGACGATATAGTAATTACCATGGAGTCCTTGTATTCGCACAAGGCTCGGCTATATGACCTATATAGGTTGATAAATCCGGATTATCACCCTGTTACTTGTGGCTTCGACAAAGAAGCTGAAGTTGGAAGCAAGGCTGCGTGTTTGTCTGTTATTGATGCATTTTTAGGCGAGCATCACATAATCGGATTTTTCGTCATAGCGGGGCAGGTCACTTCTAAGCAGAAGGTGGTCGGTCGCCCATTGCTTGTCCGTAAGTTAGTGTGGCCGGCCGGTTTCGATAATGGGAGGCCTGAGCTTGAAGAAATAGTTTCTGGCTTCATTAAAGAATATAAATCGGATCATTCAGTATTTTTCGCAGGCTTTTCATGGGATAACAGAGAACAAGATAGTGAATAAGAAATCACCATGTGATCTTGGCCTGGTCCCATTTGCTTCGGTATAAGGACCTCCCTAGTGAGCAAAGGCAGGCCGAGAAAGAACCTTTGTAGGGGCTGAGCCTCGTGCTTCGCAAACCAATGCAGATTCGCCCCGGACTAAGCCTAGTGCGCGCACTGTGCGCTTGGTGATCAAAGCTGCGAGCGAACCCCGAGAGCAAAAGTCGGAGCGCTCCAGCCATCGTATCCCAGGGGCATCGAGATGCTCAGTACGTTCGAGAGACCGGATGACGAAACGGGGACAAAACGGGGAAAATTTATGCCCCAAAACACAAATGGCCTACGCCAATTAAGCGTAAGCCATTGATTTTATTGGTGGGCCCACACGGACTCGAACCGTGGACCAAAGGATTATGAGTCCTCTGCTCTAACCAACTGAGCTATAGGCCCTCAGTAAGTGGGCGGATTATAACGAGGGTTTCGCACCTGTGCCATCTGAAAGATCCGATAGTGCTATGCGAAGAAACGCGGCCGCGAATTCCTCTGGTGGTAGCGGGAGGCTGACGATGTAGCCCTGGATCTGCTCGCAGCCCTCGGCCGCCAGAAAACGTTGCTGGGCCTGGTTCTCCACGCCTTCGGCAATGATGGTCAGCTGCATGCTGCGGCCCAGGGCAATGATCGCCCGGGCAATGGCGGCGTCATGTGGATCGTCGGGCAGGCCGCGGATGAACGACTTGTCGATCTTGAGGATGTCCAGCGGCAGGCGCTTGAGGTAGCTGAGCGAGGAATAGCCGGTGCCGAAGTCATCGATGGCCAGCTGTACGCCGAGTTTCTTCAGTTGGTACAGCACGGCCAGGGCCTCTTCTGCCTGGCTCATGATGAAGTTTTCGGTGATTTCCAACTGCAGGTCACCGGCCTTCAGCTGATGGTGCTTGAGCAGTTGTTCGATGCGCCGTGCCAGGTGCGGGTGGCGCAGCTGGGCGCCGGCAAGGTTGATCGACAGCGGGCCGAAGGGTTGGTAGTGCTGCTTCCAGGCCTGCATCTGCCGGCAGGCTTGCTCCAGTACCCAGTCGCCGAGCTGCAGGATGGTGCCGTTCTCTTCCGCCAAGTGGATGAAGTGTTCCGGCGGTACCTCGCCAAAGGTCGGGTGGCTCCAGCGGATCAGCGCTTCGGCACCCACCAGGCTCTGGGTCTTCAGGCTGAGCTTGGGCTGGAAGCACAGGCTCATTTCGTTGCGTTCGACGGCCCGGCGCAGCTCATGCTCCAGGGCGATGCGCTCGCTGGCCTGGGCGGTGAGGTCGCGGGTGTAGGCTTCGACGCGGTTGCGGCCCTTGGCCTTGGAGCGGTACATGGCGGCGTCGGCGTTGCGGATGAGTGTGGAGACGTCGGTGCCATCCTGTGGGTAGAGGCTGATGCCGATGCTGGCGCTGGTGAAAAACTCATGCTCGCCGGCCTGGAACGGTGCATTGAAGCAGGCCAGTAGTTTGTTGGCGATAGTGCTGGCGTCACTGGGCTTGTGCAAGCCGGGCAGCAGAATGATGAACTCGTCGCCACCCAGGCGGGCTACGGTGTCAACGTCGCGTACCTGCTCTTTCAGGCGCTGGGCGATGCCCTTGAGCAGCAGGTCGCCGACCGGGTGGCCAAGGCTGTCGTTGATGTGCTTGAAGCGGTCGAGGTCCAGGAACAGCACTGCGCCCTGGCGGTTGGACACCTGCGCACAGGTGAGTACGCCCTGGAGCCGGTTTTCGAACAAGGTGCGATTGGGCAGGCCGGTCAGCGGGTCGTGGTGGGCTTGATAGTCGAGTTTGGCCTGGGCGTGCTTGATGCTGGAGATGTCTGCAAAAACCGCCACGAAGTGGGTGATCTCGCGGTCGCTGTTGCGCACGGCGCTTATGGTCAGCCAGCTTGGGTAAAGTTCGCCGTTCTTGCGCTTGTTGTAGATTTCGCCCTGCCAGTGGCCCTCGGCGGTAAGCTGGTGCCACATGGCCAGGTAGAAAGCGCTGTCGTGCTGGCCAGAGGCGAGCAGGCGCGGGGTCTGGCCGAGGGCCTCGATCTCGCTGTAGCCGGTGATTTCGCTGAAGGCGCGGTTGACGGCACTGATGCGCTGGTCAATGTCGGTAATCAGCACCCCTTCGGCAGTGTTCTCGAACACCGTGGCGGCCAGCTGCAGTTTTTCTTGCATCAGGTGACGCTCGGTGATGTCGCGGGCGATGGTCAGCATGCAGTCAACGCCGGTAATCGGCAGGGGCCGGGCGGAAAGCTCGCACAGTCGGATCTGCCCGTCGCTGCGGCGGATATGACAGGTGAAGTCGCGCACGAAGCCGTCGCGGTTTAGCTGGTCGACCAGGCGTTTGCGCTCGTTGAGGTCGACCCAGATACCCAGGTCCAGCGAGGTCTGGTCGATGGTTGGGTTGAGGTCGTAGCCGGTGAGGCGGCAGAAGCCTTCGTTCACCTCCAGCAGCAAACCGTCGCTCTGGCGCGACAGCAGCAGGCCGTCGGGCGAGGCGTGGAAAGCCTTTGCGAACTTTTCTTCTGAAGTTTGCAGCTGCTGCTGGGTCTCCTTGAGCTGACTGATGTCGCGTACTGCCACTACCAGCGCGGGCGTGCCGTCCAGTTCGAAGGTTTCAGCCGAAGTCAGGCCAGTGAACAGTTGGCCGTTGCTGCGGCGGAAGCTCATTTCCAGGTTACGGATACCACCTTGGTGCAACCTTTCAAGCAGGAGCGGGCCACTGCCCTCTACGCCCCACAGGTCAAGGTCGGTGGCAGTGCGGCCAATGACCTGGTCTGGGGGCAGTCCGATCTGCTCTTCGAAAGCCTCGTTCACCTCCAGCAGGCAGCCATCGCTGTGGCGAGCGATCAGCAAGATATCGGGGCACTGCTGGAATACCGAGGCGAACTTCTGTTCGGACAGGCGCAGGGCGTCCTCCGTGCGCTTGGTTTCACTGATGTCGATCATCAGCCCGCGCATCACTGGCTGGTGGCCGTGCTCGATCATGCTGACGATATTGCGTACCCAGAGGGGCTGACCGTCAGCCCGGATCACCCGGTAGTCCAGGCTGTGGTCGCGCCCCGCTGCGGTCTCGCTGTCGCAGTAGGCCTGAGCCCAGAGCGCGTCCTCCGGGTGCAGGATGCTGCGCCAGAAACCGGGCCTGAGCCAGTCACTCAATGGGTAGCCAAGCAGGTCTTCGGCATGGGGTGAAACGTAGCTGTAGGTGAAGTCGTTGGCATCGGCTTCCCAGGCGATGGCTGACAGGCTCTCGACCAGGCCGCGGTAGTGGTACTCGCTGCTGCGCAGTTCTTGCTCAAGGGCGATGCGCCGGGAAATTTCCGAGCTGAGCCGGCGGTTGATGCGAATGACCACTGCCAGCACAGCCATCAGCAGCAGCACCGTTGGCAGGCCATACACCAGCAGGTCGGACCAGAACATCCGCTGGTCGACCACATTGCCCACCCAGTGTTGCTGGATCTGGCTGATTTCGCTGCTGCTCATGTCGGCCATCACTTTGTCGAGGATGCCGACCAGCACGCTCTTGTCGCGGGGAACGGCCATCGCCAACTGGTAGCGGTAGGGCGTTTCGCCGCTGACGTAGAGGCCGTCGAGCTTGAGTTGGCGCAGGCTCCAGATACTGGAAGCGAGGTCGCCGACCACGGCATCCACTTGGTCGGTGGCCAGGGCTTGCAGCGTGGAGCTGACGTTTGGCAGGGCAACCAGGTTGAGGTCCGGGTGGTGGGTACGCAGCAACTCGTGCGGGGCGTAGTTCTCGACCACGGCAATTTTCAGGCCGTACAGGTCAGCCAGCTTGCGCGGTTGTGCGCCGCCTTTGTGCGCGAGGATCACAATGGGGAAGTCGAGGTACGGGCGAGTGAAAGCCAGGAAGCCCTGGCGTTCGGGGGTGGACATGATGCCGGGCAGCAGGTCGATACGGCTTTCCCGCGCCTGCGCCAGCACCTCGGTCCAGCTGCTGGGTTCGACCGGTTTGAACGTCACGCCCAGGCGCTGCTGGATCATGGCGATGTAGTCGGCGGCCAATCCCTGGTACCGGCCCTCCTGGTCGCGAAACTCGAACGGTGGCCAAGAGGCGTCTACGCCAAGTTTCAGCTGCGGGTGGGCAGCCAGCCAGGCGTTCTCCTCATCTGTCAGGGTCAGGGCGCCGGCCGTTGTGTTCCACAAAATCAGGATCAGCAACAGAATGGCCGGCTTCAAGGACATGGCAGCCTCGCACTCAGGTGGTCTGAAGTCGAGTGTAGACGGGCATTGCCGCAGGTGTGCAACGGAAGGCGGGCTTTATGTCACGGGCCACTAAAGAAAAACCCCGGCCTGGGCCGGGGTTTTGTCATCACTCGTCGAGGAAGGAGCGCAGGTGCTCGCTGCGAGTCGGGTGGCGCAGCTTGCGCAACGCCTTCGCTTCGATCTGACGGATCCGCTCACGCGTTACGTCAAACTGCTTGCCCACCTCTTCGAGGGTGTGGTCGGTGTTCATGTCGATACCGAAACGCATGCGCAGCACCTTGGCTTCACGTGCGGTCAGGCCCGAGAGCACGTCACGGGTGGCTTCCTTGAGGCTTTCGACCGTGGCCACGTCGATCGGGGACTGCATGGTCGAGTCCTCGATGAAGTCGCCCAGGTGCGAATCTTCGTCGTCACCGATCGGGGTTTCCATGGAGATCGGCTCTTTGGCGATCTTCAATACCTTGCGGATTTTGTCCTCAGGCATTTCCATGCGCTCGCCCAGCTCTTCCGGAGTCGGTTCGCGACCCATTTCCTGCAGCATCTGGCGGGAAATACGGTTGAGCTTGTTGATCGTCTCGATCATGTGCACCGGAATGCGGATGGTGCGTGCCTGGTCGGCGATCGAACGGGTGATCGCCTGACGGATCCACCAGGTGGCATAGGTCGAGAACTTGTAGCCGCGACGGTATTCGAACTTGTCCACCGCTTTCATCAGACCGATGTTGCCTTCCTGGATCAGGTCGAGGAACTGCAGGCCACGGTTGGTGTACTTCTTGGCGATGGAAATCACCAGACGCAGGTTCGCCTCGACCATTTCTTTCTTGGCGCGGCGGGCCTTGGCTTCACCGATCGACATGCGACGGTTGATTTCCTTGATCTCGGCAACGGTCAGGCCGGTTTCGGTCTCAAGGTCGATCAGCTTCTGTTGGCAAGCGACGATGGCAGCGTTCTTTTCACCCAGGGCGGCAGCCCACTTGGTGTTGCGCTTGGCCAGGTCACCGCTCCAGGTCTGGTCGGTTTCGTTGCTTGGGAACATGCGCAGGAAGTCGGCTCGCGGCATGCGGGCGTCACGTACGCACAGCTGCATGATGGCGCGTTCTTGCTGTCGCAGACGGTTCAGGGCGTCACGGACACGCTCGACCAGTACCTCGAACTGCTTCGGTACCAGCTTGATCGGCATGAACAGGTCAGCCAGGGCCTGCAGGGCCTCGATGCTTTCCTTGTGGTTGCGACCATTTTTCTTCAGGACCTTGGAGGTTGCCTGAAGCTGATCGGATACCGCACCGAAGCGTTGGGCTGCGACGACCGGATCCGGGCCGCTCTCGGCCTCTTCCTCGTCGTCACCGCTTTCGGATTCTTCTTCGTCGTCGTCGGACTCTTCCTTCGCCGCAGCGGCCTTGGCACCTGGGATCGGCACTTCTTCGGTTGGCGCGGCAATGTTGTCGTCAGGGTCGATGTAACCGCTGAGAACGTCCGACAGGCGGCCACCCTCGGTGGTGACGCGGTCATATTCGCCGAGAATGTAGTCGACAGTGCCCGGGAAGTGGGCGATGGCGCCCATGACTTCACGAATGCCTTCCTCGATACGCTTGGCGATTTCGATCTCGCCTTCGCGGGTCAGCAGCTCGACAGTACCCATTTCGCGCATATACATGCGCACCGGGTCGGTCGTGCGGCCGATATCGGTTTCAACTGCCGCCAATGCAGCAGCGGCTTCTTCGGCCGCGGCTTCATCGGTGTCGGCTTCCGCCAACAGAAGGGCATCCGCATCCGGAGCACTCTCGAATACGTTGATCCCCATGTCGTTGATCATGCGGATGATGTCTTCCACCTGTTCCGGATCTGAAATATCCTCAGGCAGGTGGTCGTTGACCTCCGCGTAAGTCAGGTAGCCCTGCTCACGACCGCGGGTGATCAACTCTTTGATACGAGACTGCTGTTGCGCTTTTCCGGACATAACACCCTATCCACTGAAGGTCTTGGCGGGCAAAAAACAAGCCGAGGATTATACCCGAGCATGGGCCTCACGCGCCAGATGAGGTCGGCGTTTGTGCGGGAACATTTCGGCTCAGCAGGGCGAGGAGCTGGGTTTTTTCCTCGCTGGTCAATTCGCTTTGACGTGATTTCCTGAGCAGTTGTTCCAGGCTGCGCTCGCGTTGGCGGGCGGACAAGCTAGTTATAGTGTCGAAAAACTGTTGTTCAAGGTTGTCGGCCACGATAAGCCATTCCTTTTCCGCCAGGGCGCGTAGCAGGCGGCCCTGTTCGGTGCCATGCCAACGTGCGATCAACTGCATTGAGCTTAGCCCAGGATTTTTCTGCGCGGCTTCGATCAATGCCACCAGCAGCTGGCTGTACAGGTGTTCTTCGTCGGCGAAGTGGCTGGCATCTTCCACCTTGCCGGCCAGCAGTGGGTGGTGCAGCAGGGTGCGCAGGGCGGCCAGCGTGGGCGGCTCGACCGGCGCTGGCACGCGGGGAGGCGCTTCGTCGCGTTGCTGCCAGGGCTTGCCGCCCTTGCGGTTCTTGTCCCAGGGTTTGTCGCTCCACGGCTTCTTGCTGCCCCCCTTGTTGGGCTTCCATGCCTGCTCCTGATGAACGGGGGCATAGTCGTGCTGCGGCATGTCGCCGTAGTCGGGGGTGTAGCTGGCCATGGCGTCGTAATCGTAGCCAGGGTCGTAGTCCGGCATGCTGCTGGTCGCCGGCGCTTGTTGCGCCAGCTGCTCGACCTGCTGCGGGTCGAGGCCGGTGATTTCCTTCAGGCGGTTGCGCATCAGCTGACGCAGGTTGGCGCCGGGGATCTTTTCGATCAACGGTGCGGCCAAGGTCGCCATATGCGCCTTGCCTTCCAGCGAGCGCGGGTCGGCTTCTACGCCAAGTTGCTCGAAGAAGTAGTCGGCCAGCGGTTGGGAATGCTGGTTGATACGGGCCATGAAGGCGTCGGTACCTTCGGCGCGCACCAGGCTGTCCGGGTCTTCGCCTTCGGGCAGGAACAGGAAGCGCGCGCGACGGCCGTCCTGCAGGTTCGACAATGTCGATTCCAGTGCGCGCCAGGCGGCCTTGCGCCCGGCCTGGTCGCCGTCAAAACAGAACAGCACGCTGGGCACCACGCGGAACAGGCGCTTGAGGTGCTCTTCGCTGGTGGCGGTGCCAAGGGTGGCCACGGCATTGCGCAGGCCTTGCTGGGCCAGGGCAATGACGTCCATGTAGCCCTCGACGACGATGATCTCGTCGAGGTTGCGGTTGTGCTTGCGCGCCTCGTACAGCCCGTACAGCTCCTGCCCCTTGTGGAAAACCGGGGTTTCCGGGGAGTTCAGGTACTTGGGCTTGTCGTCGCCGAGCACCCGGCCACCGAAGGCGATGATGCGCCCGCGGCTGTCACGTATCGGGAACATCACCCGGTCGCGGAAGCGGTCGTAGCGCTTGCCGCTCTCGGCGTTCTCGATCAGCAGGCCGGCATCGATCATCACCTTCTGCTGCAGGGTGTCGGCACCCAGGTGCTTGAGCAGGTTGTCCCAGCCGGGCGGGGCAAAGCCCAGGCCGAAGTCGCGGGCAATTTCCCCGGACAGGCCGCGGCCCTTGAGGTAGTCCACCGCTGCCTTGCGGGACGGGTGGCTGCGCAGGGCCTGGCGGTAGAACTCCGAGGCGGCGTCCAGTAGCGGGTACAGTGGCGAGTCAGTGGGCTGGCGCGGCTTCTGGTCGCGGCGGCCTTGCTCGCGGGGCACTTCCATGCCGGCGGCGCGGGCCAGTTCCTCGACGGCCTGGGGGAAGTCCAGGTTGTCGTGGTCCATGACAAAGCCCAAGGCGTTGCCACCGGCGCCACAGCCGAAGCAGTAGTAGAACTGCTTGTCGGGGCTGACCGTGAAGGACGGGGTTTTTTCTTTGTGGAACGGGCAGCAGGCCGAGTAGTTCTTGCCGGTTTTTTTCAGCTGGACGCGCGAACTCACCACGTCGACGATGTCGAGGCGGTTGATCAGGTCGTCAATGAAACTCTGGGGAATCAGCCCGGCCATGGCAGTCTCGTTATCTGGCAACTGGCAAGTCTAATCGCTCACGCGCCGAAGGGGGCGAGTGCTGCTTGGGGAAGTGCGAGGGAATGTGTGCTCGTCGCCAGCCCCTAAGGGCTCGTCAGTCGGACGTGCACGTCTGGTCATACAGCAAGGAGGACCAGCTCTGACGTTTCAGGCAGGTTGCCCATGATGCAGTTCGCATGAAGCTTGTGCAGGGCCTTGAGCTAGCTGCTCAAGTTTGAAACGACCACTGCCATCGCCCGGGGGTTAGCCGGGCAGGGCAGAAGCTTTGCGTTGAACGCCTGTATTAGTACAGACGAACGGCGCGGCGCTGTTCGCGCTGAACTTTCTTGGCGTGACGCTTAACAGCAGCAGCTGCTTTGCGCTTACGCTCTGCGGTCGGCTTCTCGTAAAACTCGCGGCTACGAACTTCAGCCAGTACACCGGCTTTTTCGCAGGAGCGCTTGAAACGACGCAGAGCTACGTCGAAGGGTTCGTTCTCTTTAACTTTGACGGCTGGCATCCAGGGCTACCTTAATTCATTACCGGGGTAGACGTGCTCCTGGCAAAACAAAGGTGTGCTGGAGAACGTCGGTTTTCAAGGGTTGCGGATGTTAACCCTTAGCAAGCCGGAATGCAAAGCCTCTGATCGAAAACCGCTGGTCGGCACCCGACACGGGGACTATCATGCGCGGCTTCGAATTCAGCCCCCACAAGGGACGAGCCCATGCTAGTACTGGGATTGGAAACATCCTGCGACGAAACCGGCGTCGCATTATACGACAGTGAACGCGGTTTGTTGGCCGACGCACTGTTCAGCCAGATCGACCTGCACCGCGTCTTCGGCGGCGTGGTGCCCGAGCTTGCCTCGCGTGATCACGTCAAGCGCATGCTGCCGCTCATCCGCCAGGTGCTGGACGAGGCAGGTTGCGTTGCCACCGAAATCGACGCCATCGCCTACACCGCAGGCCCCGGCCTGGTCGGCGCCTTGCTGGTGGGCGCTTCCTGCGCCCAGGCGCTGGCCTTTGCCTGGGACATCCCGGCGATCGGTGTGCACCACATGGAGGGTCACCTGCTGGCACCCATGCTGGAAGAAAACCCGCCAGAGTTTCCGTTCGTCGCTTTGTTGGTTTCCGGTGGACATACCCAGCTGGTTCGGGTCGATGGCATCGGTCAGTACGAACTGTTGGGCGAAAGCCTGGACGATGCTGCCGGTGAAGCGTTCGACAAGACCGCCAAGCTGATCGGCCTCAATTATCCTGGTGGTCCGGAAATCGCGCGTCTGGCCGAGCAAGGTGTGCCTGGGCGCTTCGTGTTCCCGCGGCCAATGACCGATCGGCCAGGCCTGGAATTCAGCTTCAGTGGCCTCAAGACCTTCGCCCTGAACACCTGGCAGCAATGCAAGAATGCTGGCGACGACAGTGAGCAAACCCGTTGCGACCTGTCCCTGGCATTCCAGCAGGCGGTGGTGGAGACTTTGACCATCAAGTGCAAGCGGGCGCTCAAGCAGACCGGCCTCAAGCGGCTGGTCATCGCGGGTGGCGTGAGTGCCAACAAGGCCCTGCGCGCGTCCCTGGAGGACATGCTCGGTAGCATCAAGGGCAACGTGTACTACGCGCGTCCGCAATTCTGTACCGACAATGGTGCGATGATCGCCTACGCCGGTTGCCAGCGCCTGCTGGCCGGGCAGCAGCAAGACCTGGCGATCAGCGTGCAGGCACGCTGGCCGATGGAACAGTTGCCGCCGCTGTAAGGTAGCGCGTCGAAGGTTCAGAAGTGCCGTTCGCGCCCTGCAAACAAGTCGCGCAGGTTGTTGCGGTGGCGCCACACGATCATCACTGTCAGTACGCTGATCGGCAGCAGGGCTTCGGGCTCGCGCCAGGCCAGCAATGGCAAGGTGAGTGGCGTGGCAATCAGCGCGGCCAGTGAGCTGGTGCGCGTGAGGTAGAAGGTCAGCAGCCAGGCGCCGATGGCCAGCAGCGCGGCCGGAAAGTACAGGGCCATGAGCATGCCGGCAGCCGTCGCCACGCCCTTGCCGCCCTTGAAACGGAAGTACAGGGGGAACAGGTGGCCCAGCACTGCGCATATGCCCACCCAGGCCTGCGCGTGCAGGTCCAGCCCGGCAGCGCGGGCGAGCAATACAGGCAAAAGGCCCTTGCACAGGTCGCCTAGCAGGGTCAGGATCGCCAGTTTACGGCCTGCCAGGCGTAGCATGTTGGTGGCGCCGGCATTGCCTGAGCCGCTGGAACGCGGGTCCGGGCTGCCCGAGAGGCGGCTGAGAACAATGGCGAAGGACAGCGAGCCGAGCAGGTAGGCGAGCAACGCCAGTAACCAAAACATGCTAACTATTCCGGGCGAGGACGCCCTGATTCTAACGGCGCCAGTCGCCCTTGTCGTGCTGTGGAGAGAAGTGCTTGGACAGAGTGTTCATCGAAGGCCTGGAAGTCGATACCGTCATCGGTGCCTATGACTGGGAGCGGGATATTCGCCAGTGCTTGCGCCTGGACCTGAGCTTTGCCTGGGACAACCGCCCGGCCGCCGCCGGAGACGACCTGAACCTGGCGCTGGATTACGCCAGTGTGTCGGCGCGCATCCAGGCGTTTGCCGAACAGGCCCGTTTCGAGCTGGTTGAGACATTTGCCGAGCGCCTGGTGGCAACCCTGATGGACGAGTTCCACATCCCCTGGGTGCGCTTGAAGCTGACCAAGCCGGGCGCGGTGCCGGCGGCCCGTGGTGGTGTTGGCGTGGAGATCGAGCGCGGATGTCTCTGAGCACGGTTTACCTGGGCCTGGGCAGCAACATCGACCGTGAGGCGCATTTGTGCGCCGGGCTCGATGCGTTGGCTGGCATCCTGACTGACATGCGCTGTTCGCCGGCCTTCGAAAGCCAGGCGGTGGGCATCAAGAGCGGGCCGTTCATCAACTTCGTGGTGACGGGGCAAACCGCGTTGCCGTTGATCGAGCTGGACCGCCGGCTGAAGTTCATCGAGGCCGACAATGGCCGCTATGCACCGGACCGCAAAGGGTTGCCGCTGGATATCGACGTGCTGATGTATGACGATTTGCACGGTACCTTCGATGGGCTGGTATTGCCCCGGGCCGAGATTCTGAAGAACGCTTTTGTGCTGTGGCCGCTGTCGTTGCTGGCGCCCGACCTGGTGCATCCGGGTGTGGGCAAGTGCATGGCGCAGCTGTGGCAGGAAGCGCAGATCGATCAGGTACTGGCCCCCGTGGCCTTTGAGTGGCGCGGGTTGCAGTTGACGCCCGCTTGAGCCTGTATCGGCCTCTTCGCGGGTAAACCCGCTCCTACGACGGGCTGAGCCCAACCTCTGATGTGTGCCCCCTGTAGGAGCGGGTTTACCCGCGAAGAGGCCGGTAGGTCTAACCGCGCTGGTAAGCCTCGAGCGCTTTCAGCCGTTCACCTTTGAGTGCTTCGCCCAGTGCCTGACCGGTCAGCCCGGCTTGCACCAACGGCTTCACATCCACCGCTCGCGCCGCCGCTGCTGCGCCTCGCAGGTAATCGGCCTGTGGGTAACCCTGCTCGCCATCGCCCCGCGCCGCCATCTCGCAAACGGTCAAAAAATCCTCAAATCGCTGCGGCCGTCGGTAAACATCGAATTTCTGCAACAGCTCCAGCAGTGCCGTGGCAGGCAGTTCGAGCGCCTGATTACCCTGCGCCAGGCATTCCCCGGTCAGCATGGCCAGTTCCTGGCACTCTCGCGGTGCCTTCAGGCGCTGGTTGACGGCTTTGATCGATGTCGGTGGCAACCCCCGCAACAGGCAGGCCCAGCGCACGTTCAGCGGTTGTTCGTGCGCCGCCGCCTGCTCCAGCGCCGCCAATGTCCGGGAGCCGTCATCGAGCTCAGGCAGCAGCTCCTGCAGGGCCCCACACGCGCTCAGCACCTTGAAGAATACCTGCGGTTGCACTTCCATCAGCGCGCGCTCGATTTCCTTCCAGCTGCGCTCGGCAGTGAGTGCCTGCAGTTCGCCTGAGGCGCTGATCTGGCGCATCAGCGCCAAGGTTTCATCGGCAACCCGGAACCCCAGTGGTGCGTAACGGGCAGCAAAGCGTGCAACGCGCAGCACCCGCAAAGGATCTTCGGCGAATGCCGGGGAAACATGGCGTAGCAGGCGTTGATCCAGATCGTTCTTGCCTTGGTAGGGGTCGTAGACTGTGCCCGCCTCATCCTCGGCCATCGCATTGATGGTGAGGTCGCGGCGGATCAGGTCTTCTTCCAGGGTTACGTCGGGGCTGGCGTGAAAAGTGAACCCGCCGTAGCCTCGCCCACTCTTGCGCTCGGTGCGCGCCAGGGCGTATTCCTCACCGGTTTTCGGGTGCAGGAACACCGGGAAATCGGCTCCCACCGGCCGATAGCCATTTGCTAGCATTTCTTCGACGGTGGCGCCCACCACCAGCCAGTCGATATCGCTGACAGGGCGGCCGAGCAAACGGTCGCGCACGGCGCCGCCAACTTTGTAGATGTGCATGTGCAGCTCTCCATAACTGCCGACAGGATAACCCGTCGGCGGTCATGGGGTTGCATCAGAGGTGGTGGATAACAGCCAGGTCCATGCGGCCATAGTCGGCGCTTTCGCTATGCTCGCCGCGCGGCGGCATGTGGTGAGTACTCATCACTTGCTCGCCTTGCACGGTCTCCAGGTGGATATCGAAGCCCCACAGGCGATGCAGGTGCTTTAGCACTTCGTCGGTCGAGTCGCCCAGCGGTTTGCGGTTGTGTTGCTGGTGTCGCAGGGTCAGCGAGCGGTCTCCGCGGCGGTCGACGCTCCAGATCTGAACGTTCGGTTCACGGTTGCCCAGGTTGTACTGCGCTGCCAGCTGCTCCCGAATCACCCGGTAGCCGGCCTCATCATGGATGGCGGGCACCAGCAGGTCGTCGCGCTGGTCGTCATCGAGGATGCTGAACAGCTTGAGGTCGCGCATCACCTTGGGCGACAGGTACTGCAGGATGAAGCTCTCGTCCTTGAAGCTGCTCATGGCGAACTTGATGGTAGAAAGCCAGTCGCTGCCGGCAATTTCGGGGAACCAGTGGCGATCTTCCTCGGTGGGGTTTTCGCACATGCGGCGGATGTCGGTGTACATCGCAAAGCCCAGTGCGTAGGGGTTGATGCCGCTGTAGTACGGGCTGTCGAAGCCGGGCTGGAACACCACGCTGGTGTGCGACTGCAAGAACTCCATCATGAAGCCTTCGGTAATCAGCCCTTCGTCGTACAGGTCGTTCATCAGGGTGTAGTGCCAGAAGGTTGCCCAACCCTCGTTCATGACCTGGGTCTGGCGCTGCGGGTAGAAGTACTGGGCGATCTTGCGCACGATGCGCACTACTTCACGCTGCCAGGGTTCGAGCAGTGGGGCGTTCTTCTCGATGAAATACAGGATGTTTTCCTGCGGTTCGGCGGGGAAGCGCCCCTCATCGCGGTCGTTACCCTTTTCGGCGTTTTTCGGAATTGTCCGCCAAAGGTCGTTGATCTGACGCTGAAGATGCTCTTCGCGCTCCTGTTGCCGGCGCCGCTCTTCTTCCGCAGAAATAGGGTAAGGCCGCTTGTAGCGGTCGACACCGTAGTTCATCAGGGCATGGCAGGAGTCGATCAAGTCCTCCACAGCATCGATGCCGTGGCGCTCTTCGCACTGGGCGATGTACTGCTTGGCGAACACCAGGTAGTCGATGATCGAACTGGCGTCAGTCCAGGTACGGAACAGGTAATTGCCTTTGAAAAAACTGTTATGGCCGTAGCAGGCGTGCGCAATCACCAGTGCCTGCATGCACATGGTGTTTTCTTCCATCAGGTAGGCGATACAAGGGTCGGAGTTGATCACGATCTCGTAGGCCAGGCCCATCTGGCCGCGGCTGTAGGACTTTTCCGTACTGAGGAACTGCTTGCCGTAGGACCAGTGGTGGTAGCCCAGCGGCATGCCGACCGAGGCGTAGGCGTCCATCATCTGTTCGGCAGTGATGACCTCGATCTGGTTGGGGTAGGTGTCCAGGGCGTAACGCTCGGCCAAGCGGCTGATTTCCCGGTCGTAGGTCTGGATCAGCTCGAACGTCCACTCGGACCCAGTGGAAATGGGTTGGCGTCTCTGTGCTCTGGCGGTCATGTGGCTAACCTGCGCTGGAAGAGTTCACGGAAGACCGGGTAGATATCGCCGGCCGATACCAACTGCTGCTGGGCGAACGTGTCGGGGAAAGCATCTCCGATACGCTCGTATTCATACCACAGCGCCTGGTGTTCACGGGGGGTGATCTCAACGTAAGTGTAGTACTGCACATGCGGCATGATCTGTTTGGAGAGGATGTCGCGGCAGATGGGTGAGTCGTCGTTCCAGTTGTCGCCATCAGAAGCCTGCGCGGCATAGATGTTCCAGTCGCTGGCCGGGTAACGCTCGGCCATGATCTCCTGCATCAGCTTTAGGGCACTGGAGACGATGGTGCCGCCGGTTTCCCGCGAGTAGAAGAACTCTTCTTCATCGACTTCCCGGGCACTGGTGTGGTGGCGAATGAACACGACTTCGATGCGCTCGTAGTTACGCTTGAGGAACAGGTACAGCAGGATGAAGAAGCGCTTTGCGATGTCCTTGGTGGCTTGGGTCATCGAACCGGATACGTCCATCAGGCAGAACATCACTGCCTTCGAGCTGGGGTTGGGTTGCTTGACCAGCAGGTTGTACTTGAGGTCGAAGGTGTCGAGGAAGGGCAGGCGGTTGATACGTGCCTTCAGGCGCTCGATTTCCTGTTCGACTTCCTGGATATCGGTGAAATTGTCCGGCTCTTCGACCCGCAGGCGATCGAGTTCCTTTTGTGCTTCGCGCAGCAGGGCGCGGCTGCTGCCGGTCAGGGCGATACGCCGGGCATGGGCCGAGCGCAGGGTGCGCACGATATTGATGCGTGACGGGTTGCCTTCGTTGGCGATGCCGGCGCGAACAGTCTTGAAGGTGTCGGCGCCAGTCAGGTGACGTTTGACCAGGTTGGGTAGCTCAAGGTCTTCGAACATGAATTCGAGAAATTCTTCCTGGGTGATCTGGAAGACGAACTCGTCCATGCCCTCGCCGGAATTGCCGGCCTTGCCGCGACCGCCACCGCCTCCACCGCCTTGCGGCCGTGGGATGTGTTCACCGGCAGTGAATTCTTTGTTGCCAGGATGCACGATGGTCTGTTTGCCCCCACGACCATGATGCAAGACCGGTTCGTCGATGTCGCGCCCGGGAATACTGATCTGCTCGCCATGTTCCATATCCATGATGGAACGGCGGCTCACCGCCTCTTCGACGGCCTTCTTGATATGTTCGCGGTACCGCCGCAGGAAGCGCTGGCGGTTGACCGTGCTCTTGTTCTTGCCGTTCAGGCGTCGGTCTATAACGTAGCTCATGGTCCCTCCGGTGACTGGATGCAGCTGCAACCCACAAGCTGCAAGCCACAAGCTTCAAGCTGCAAGAAAGAGCAGCCACCGCCGCTGCAAGCTGTGACGCGGGCAGCAATGCCAACGCCAGGCAGCTTGCAGCTTGCGGCTCGTAGCTTGCCGCTTTATTGCGATTTCCTGACCCGCAGGTACCATTCCGACAGCAGGCGCACCTGTTTGTCGGTATAGCCACGCTCCACCATCCGGGTGACGAAGTCGTTGTGTTTCTTCTGGTCCTCTTTGCTGGCCTTGGCGTTGAAGCTGATGACCGGCAGCAGGTCTTCGGTGTTGGAGAACATTTTCTTCTCGATCACGACCCGCAGCTTTTCATAGCTCAGCCAGCTTGGATTCTTGCCATTGTTGTTGGCGCGTGCGCGCAGTACGAAGTTGACGATCTCGTTGCGGAAGTCTTTCGGGTTGCTGATGCCAGCCGGTTTCTCGATCTTCTCCAGTTCCTCGTTGAGCGCAATGCGGTTGAGAATTTCGCCGGTTTCCGGGTCGCGGTATTCCTGATCCTGGATCCAGAAATCTGCATACAGCACGTAGCGGTCGAAGATGTTCTGGCCGTATTCGCTGTAGGACTCCAGGTAGGCAGTCTGGATTTCCTTGCCGATAAACTCGATGTAGCGAGGTGCCAGGTATTCCTTCAGGTAGCGCAGATAGCGTTCGCGCACTTCAGCCGGGAATTGCTCCTGTTCGATCTGCTGTTCGAGGACATACAGCAGGTGCACCGGGTTGGCGGCAATTTCGTGTGGGTCGAAGTTGAACACCTTGGACAGGATCTTGAAGGCGAAGCGAGTCGACAGGCCGTTCATGCCTTCGTCGACACCCGCAGAGTCCCGGTATTCCTGGATCGACTTGGCCTTTGGATCGGTGTCCTTGAGGTTTTCCCCGTCGTAAACGCGCATCTTGGAATAGATATTGGAGTTCTCGGGCTCTTTCAGGCGCGAAAGCACTGTGAACTGAGCCAGCATCTTGAGCGTATCTGGCGCACAGTGGGCCTTGGACAGCGAGCTGTTGACCAGCAGTTTGTCGTAGATCTTGATTTCATCGCTGACCCGCAGGCAGTACGGCACCTTGACGATATAGATCCTGTCGATGAACGCTTCGTTGTTCTTGTTGTTACGGAAGGTGTGCCACTCCGATTCGTTGGAGTGCGCCAGCAGAATGCCGGTATAGGGGATCGCCCCAAGGCCTTCGGTACTGTTGTAGTTGCCTTCCTGGGTGGCGGTGAGCAAGGGGTGCAGGACCTTGATCGGCGCCTTGAACATTTCGACGAATTCCATCAGGCCCTGGTTGGCCCGGCAAAGCGCGCCCGAGTAGCTATAGGCGTCGGCGTCGTTCTGTGGGTATTCCTCAAGTTTGCGGATATCGACCTTGCCGACCAGGGCCGAGATGTCCTGGTTGTTTTCATCGCCGGGTTCGGTCTTGGCAATGGCGATCTGGTTAAGAATCGACGGGTACAGCTTCACCACCTTGAACTTGGAGATGTCACCGCCAAACTCCTGCAGGCGCTTGGTGGCCCAAGGCGACATGATGGTGTTGAGGTAGCGCCGTGGGATGCCGAACTCTTCCTCGAGAATGGCCCCATCTTCGGTGGCATTGAACAAGCCCAGAGGTGACTCGAATACCGGCGAGCCCTTGATCGCGTAGAAGGGCACCTTTTCCATCAGCTGCTTGAGTTTTTCCGCAAGCGAGGACTTGCCGCCGCCTACCGGGCCCAGCAGATAGAGGATCTGTTTCTTCTCTTCCAGGCCTTGGGCGGCGTGGCGGAAGTACGACACGATCTGGTCGATGCACTCTTCCATGCCATGGAAGTCGGCAAAGGCCGGATAGCGGCGGATAACCTTGTTGGAGAAGATGCGCGACAGCCTGGAGTTGGTAGAGGTGTCGATCAGCTCTGGCTCACCGATGGCCAGCAACAGCCGTTCGGCCGCCGATGCGTAGGCACTGCGATCCTCTTTGCACAGCTCGAGGTACTCCTGCAGCGAGAGTTCTTCCTGGCGCGTAGACTCGAAACGTTGTTGGAAGTGGCTAAAAATACTCATGACGTCACCTCGCTCGATACGTGGAGACGACGCCGGATCAGTCAGCTGATGCTGGCATGCAACCGGGTTGGCCGATTGCTGTATACCCCCCAGAACACCCTGTAACGCTACCGATGACCCGCACGCCGGTGTACCGGCTCTCCCCTTTTTGGATGGCCTGAGCTTAAGCGTAGTTGGTTATCTGCAAGGTAAAGGGGTGAGAAAGGCAGAAGTTACGAACGACCGTTCGTCAGATAAGCCGCAAGCCCGCGCGGCGCACGGGCTGCAGGGGAAAATAAAAAATTATTCAGCGTTGCCCTGGGCGGTCTCGGCCGGGTAGGTCGCGCGCCACAGTTCGAAGCCTCCGTCCACGCTGTACACGTCGGAGAAACCCTGGCCTACCAGGTAGGCGGCAGCACTTTGGCTGGAATTTCCGTGATAGCAGACCACCAGGGTGGGCGCGTCGAGGTCGGCGTTGCGGATGAAATCAGCGACCGAGTGGTTATCCAGGTGCCGGGCGCCGGTGATGTGGCCGGCGGCGAAGGCCTGCGGGTCGCGAATGTCGACGACGACCGCACCTTCTTTCTTGCGAAGCTCCAAGGCCTGCTCAGGAGGGATGCGCTTGAATTCGCTCATGGGTACTACTTCCTTCAGGTGTGGTCGTTGAGTGTAGTGGGTTGTGCCGGCTGGCGCAGGGTGCCGTCGTCGGCGCAGTCGCAGCGGTGGTATTCGCCGCTGTCGACGTTGTACAGGGTCATGGCGCCACCCCATACGCAGCCAGTGTCCAGGGCGATGACGTCGGGCTCGGTGACCTCACCCTGCAGAGCGGCCCAATGGCCAAAGATGATCTTCACGTGGCGTGAGCGGCGGTCCTTGTGCGCGTACCAGGCTTTGTAGCCTTTGGGCGCGCTACCCAGGCCTTCCTTGCTCTTGAGGTCGAGTTTGCCATCGGCCGTGCAGAAGCGCATGCGGGTGAAGTAGTTGGTGATGACCCGCAGGCGTTCGACGCCGGCGAGGTTCTTGCTCCACTTGTTCGGCTCGTTGCCATACATGCCGTCGAGGTACAGCTGCAGGCGGGTGTCGTCACGCAGCACTTCCTCGACCTCGGCGGCGAGTTCCAGGGCTTTGCCAAGGGTCCATTGTGGCGGTATGCCGGCGTGAACCAGGGCGATGCCGCGGGGCTCGTCGTAATGCAGCAGCTTTTGCTGGCGCAGCCAGTCGAACAGTTGGTCGGCGTCCGGCGCTTCGATGATCTCGCGCAGTGTGTCGCTTTTCTTGAGGCGCTCGACGTTGTGCCAGGCGGCCAGCAGGTGCAGGTCATGGTTGCCCAGCACGCAGACCAGTGAATGACGGATCGAGTACAGGAAGCGCAGGGTTTCCAGTGACTCGGGGCCGCGGTTGACCAGGTCGCCGACCAGCCACAGGCGGTCGACGGCGGGGTTGAAACTGACGCGATCGAGCAGGCATTTGAGCGGCTGCAGGCAGCCCTGCAGGTCACCGACGGCGTAGGTGGCCATCAGTGCAGCGCTCCGGGCACTGCCAGCCGGAAGGGGGCAATCTCGGCGTCGAAGCGCTTACCGTCCTCGGCGAACATCTGGTAGCTGCCCTGCATGGTGCCAACGCGGGTGCTGATGACGGCACCACTGCTGTAAGTGTGGCTCTGGCCAGGGTCGATGTTGGGTTGCTGGCCGACCACGCCGGCGCCGCGTACTTCCTCTACCTCGCCGTCACCGTTGGTGATCAGCCAGTGGCGCGACAGCAACTTGGCACTGAGCGAGCCGTTGTTCTGCACGGTAATGGTGTAGGCGAAAGCGAAGCGACTGTTTTCGGGGTCGGATTGTTCTTTCAGGTAGCGGGTCACGACGCTGACGTCGATTTGATAGCGGGGGTCGGACATGCAAGGGCCTTGGGCGAACTGACGCAATAATGCAGTCTAGGCCATTGGGAGGGGGGAGGGCCAGCGGTGATCGGGCTTGGGGGGGGTGTTGTCTGTGCCGGCCTCTTCGCGGGTAAACCCGCTCCTACAAGGGGTCGCACAGGATTTGAGGGTTGTGCGATCCCTTGTGGCCCGCGAAGAGGCCGGTACGGGCTAAATCAGGCTTGTTGCTGATCCGCCAGTTGGTCAGCCAGGCGCACGAAGGCTGCCAGGTCGAGCTGTTCAGGGCGCAGGCTGCCATCAACGCCAGCAGCCTCGATGGCGGCGCTGTCCAGCAGGCCTTTCATGGTGTTGCGCAGGGTCTTGCGGCGCTGGTTGAACGCTTCGCGAACGACACGCTCCAGCAGCAGGTGGTCCTTGGCCGGGAACGGCAGCACTTCGTGCGGCACCAGGCGGACGATTGCCGAATCCACTTTCGGAGGTGGGTTGAAGGCACCAGGGCCGACATTGAACAGGTGCTCCACGCGGCAGTGGTACTGCACCATGATTGACAAGCGCCCCCAGTCACCGCCGCCAGGGCCGGCGGCCATGCGCTCGACCACTTCCTTCTGCAGCATGAAATGCATGTCGCGGATCAGCCCGGCGTGGCTGAGCAGGTGGAAGATCAGCGGGGTGGAGATGTTGTAGGGCAGGTTGCCAACCACCTTGAGGCTGCGTGGCGGCACACCCAACTGGTTGAAGTCGAACTTCAGGGCGTCACCCTGGTGCAGGCGGAAGTTGCTGCGATCGGCGAACTTGTGCTGCAGGATCGGCACCAGGTCTTTGTCCAGCTCCACCACGTCCAGCTGTGCGCCACTGCCCAGCAGGCCTTCGGTCAGGGCGCCCTGGCCCGGGCCGATTTCCAGCAGGTGTTCGCCGGCCTTAGCGTTGATGGCACGCAGGATGCGGTCGATGATACCGGCGTCGTGCAGGAAGTTCTGGCCGAAGCGCTTGCGCGCCCGGTGTTGGTATTGCTCGTTCATGGTCGGTTCTCGGCCATCTGGTAGGCGGTTTCCAGTGCGACGCGCAGGCTGCCGGTGTCGACTTTGCCAGTGCCGGCCAGGTCCAGGGCGGTGCCGTGGTCAACCGACGTGCGGATGATCGGCAGGCCCAGGGTCACGTTCACTGCTGCGCCGAAGCCTTTGTACTTGAGTACGGGAAGGCCCTGGTCGTGGTACATCGCCAGCACCGCATCGCAGTGCTCCAGATATTTGGGGGTAAACAGGGTATCGGCCGGCAGCGGCCCGCGCAGGTCCATGCCTTCGGTGCGCAGGCGGGCCAGGGTCGGCTCGATGATGTCGATTTCTTCGCGGCCCAGGTGGCCGCCCTCGCCCGCATGCGGGTTGAGGCCGCACACGAGGATACGCGGGTTGGCAATGCCAAACTTGTCGCGCATGTCGGCATGCAGGATACGGGTTACACGTTCGACGCGCTCTGCAGTGATAGCGTCGGCAACATCACGCAGTGGCAGGTGCGTGGTCACCAGGGCCACGCGCAGGCCGCGGGTGGCCAGCATCATTACCACTTGTGCGGTGCGGGTCAGTTCGGCAAGGAATTCGGTATGCCCGGAAAAGGCGATACCGCTTTCGTTGATCACACCCTTGTGCACCGGGGCCGTGATCATCCCGGCGAAGTGCCCGTCCAGGCAGCCTTGCCCGGCGCGGGTCAGGGTTTCCAGCACGAACGCTGCGTTGGCCTTGTCGAGCTGGCCTGGCACCACCGGGGCCGCCAAGGGGGTATCCCAGACGTACAGGCTACCTGCGGGTGCCGGGAGGTCAGGCCATTGGCCCGGGGCTACCGGCAGCAGGCTGACGGCCAGCCCCAGCTGCGTGGCCCGCTCGGCGAGCAGGTCACGGCTGGTGATGGCGATCAGGGGGTGGGGCTGGGCGTCTGCGGCGAGCAGCAGGCACAGGTCGGGGCCTATGCCGGCCGGCTCGCCGGGGGTGACGGCGAAGCGCAGGGGCTTCACTGGGCGGCCTGGTCAGCGCCAGGCAGCTTGATTTCAACGTAGGCTTCGTCGCGGATCTGGCGCAGCCAGGTTTGCAGCTCTTCGTCATACTTGCGGTTGCGCAGTACGCTCAGGGCCTGCTGTTCGCGAGCTTGCTCGGTGCTGTCGGTGGCGCGGCGGCCCAGCACTTCCAGAACGTGCCAGCCGTACTGGGTCTTGAACGGTTTGGTCACTACGCCTTGCTGGGCATTGGCCATCTGTTCACGGAACTCCGGTACCAGGCTGTTCGGATCGACCCAGTTGAGGTCGCCGCCGTTGAGTGCCGAACCCGGGTCTTCCGAGAAGCTCTTGGCCAGTTCGCCGAAGTCTTCGCCGTTCTTGATCCGATCATAAAGGCGCTCGGCCAGCTGCTCGGTGGCCGCCTCGCTGCGGATCTCGCTTGGCTTGATCAGGATGTGGCGTACATGCACTTCGTCGCGCAGCACGTTCTCGCTGCCGCCGCGCTTCTCCTCGAGCTTGAGGATGATGAAGCCGTTGGGGATGCGAATAGGCTGGGTAATTTCGCCCACTGGCATGCTGCTGAGCATCTTGGCGAAGTCGGGTGGCAGCTGACCGGCTTTACGCCAGCCCATCTCGCCGCCTTCCAGGGCGTTTTCGCTGGCCGAGTTGGCAATCGCCATCTGGCCGAAGTCGGCACCCTGGCGCAGTTGCTGGTACACGTCACCGACCTTGCGCGCAGCCTTCTGGATATCGTCCGAGTTGGCGGCTTCCGGGGTCGGGATGAGGATGTTGGCCAGGCGGTACTCTTCCGACATCTGCATCTTGCCCAGGTCCGAGGCCAGGAAGTTCTTCACTTCCTGCTCGGACACCTGAATGCGCTCGGCAACGCGGCGTTGGCGCACGCGGCTGATGATCATCTCGCGCTTGACCTGCTCGCGAGCGTCGTCGAACGACAGGCCGTCACGGGCCAGCGCCGCGCGGAACTGGTCCAGCGACATGCCATTGCGCTGGGCAATGGTGCCAATGGCCTGGTTCAGCTCTTCGTCGGTGATGCGGATACCAGAGCGCTCGCCGATCTGCAGCTGCAGGTTCTCGACGATCAGGCGTTCCAGGACCTGCTGTTCCAGGGCGCTGGTCGGCGGCACGCCGCCGCCGCGCTTGGCGATGGTTTGCTGGACCTCATGGACACGCTGGTCCAGCTGGCTTTGCATGACCACGTCGTTGTCGACGATAGCCACCACGCGATCAAGAGGTTGCACCGCGGCATGCACCGCGCCACTCAGCAAAGCGACGCCCAGCAACACTGGGCGCAGACGATCAATAAGCTTGGTCTTCACGTTCACGGTAACCTTGAATGCCTTGGTCGAGGAAAGACTCGACCTTGTTGCCAACTACGCCGCCGAGGCCTTTCAGGACGATCTGAAGGAAGACACCGTGGTCGCCTTTTTCGTTCTGTGGAAGGGCCTGGCTGAAATCGTCGTAGTCGATCCAGTAACGGTTGATCAGGCGCAGCTTCCAGCAGCAGTTGTCGTATTCGAAACCACCCATGGCTTCCAGGGTACGGTTGCGGTTGTAGTCATGCTGCCAGCGGGCGATTACGTTCCACTGCGGCACGATCGGCCAGATGACCGAGAAGTCGTGCTGCTGGATCTTGTAGTAATCCTTGATGTAGTTCGGATCGCCCGGGGTGCCATAGTCACCGCCGCCCACTTTCCAGGTACCCGTGGTCGAGTCGTAGGCAATGGTGTCGTTACGGTAGCGATAACCGAGGTTGACGATCTTGTTCGGGTTGTCTTCAGGCTGGTAGTGGAACATCGCGCTGCCCGAGCGGGTGCTGCGGCTGTCCGGGTCCCAGTTGAAGTCCGAATTGAAGCGCCAGTCGCGGTTGAAGTAGTAGTTGTACACCAGAGCGTATGGCGATACATCGGACTGCGCGTCCTTGCGGGTGCGGTAGTCGATGCCTGGCAGCTGGACCTTGCGGTCCTTGAAGTAGTAAGCCTGGCCGATGCTGAAGTTCTGACGCTCGAAGCCGTTCTCCTCGATCCAGCGGGTGGTCACGCCCAGCGACAGCTTGTTCTCGTCGCCGATGCGGTCGGTACCGCTGAAACGGTTGTCACGGAACAGCGAGTCGTAGCTGAACAGGGTTTCACCCGTGTCGAACAGCGGGATGTCCATCTGGTCCTTGTACGGGACATAGAGGTAGAACATGCGCGGTTCGAGGGTCTGGCGGTAGTTGGTGCCGAACAACGAGGTGTTGCGGTCGAAATACAGGCCGCTGTCGACGCTGAAAATCGGGATATCGCGGTTCAGGTTGCTTTTGTAGTCGCCGAACACGTCCAGTGTGTCTGCGTTCGCGCCTGCAATGTCGCCCTTGCCCTTGCTATCCAGGTCAAGGTCGTAATGGGTATACATGTACTTCAGCTTCGGCGTGATGTAGCCGTAGCTGGCCTCCATCGGCAGGCTGATGGACGGGGCGACGTTCAGGCGGGTACCGTTGGCACGCGCTACACCGAAGATGTTTTCATCCAGTCGCCGACCACCTATGCCGTCGGGCTTTAGTCCAGCAGTCAAATCTGGATTACCGTCTTCATCAAAGACGGCACTGTCCTTCAGATCACGATCAAAGCGAACAGCTTCAGTCTCGTACCCAAGGTTCAAACCGCCAGGCTGGAACGGCAGCGTACCGTTCAGGGTCAGCTGCGGCAGGCGATCATACGGCGTGATCTGCGAGATGGTCGCCATCTCGTAGGCATGCACATTCAACCGCGCGGTGTAGCTGTCGCCTCGGTAGGTCAACGCACCCTGCTGGTTCAGCAGGTCGCGGCTTTCCACGCCAATCTGGTCGGATTCCAGGTCCTGGAAGTAGAACGGGTCGCTGATGTCGGTGTAGTCCACCTCGGTCATCAGGCGTTCATCCAGGCCACCCTTGTGCTGCCAGTTGACCATCCAGCGCTGATCTTTGTAATCAGTCTGATCTTTGCGGTCGTCGTTCTTGTCGTTCAAGTAGGCGCCGCCGAACTGGCCTTCGCTGGAAGGTGTCAGGTAGCGGAACTCGCCTTCCATCAGCAGGCCGCGCTTGGCCATGTAACGCGGGTACAACGTGGCGTCGTAGTTAGGCGCCAGGTTGAAGTAGTACGGCGTGACCAGCATGAAGCCGGTGTCGCTGCTGGTGCTGAACGAGGGCGGCAGGAAACCGGACTGGCGACGGTCGTCAATCGGGAAGTAGATGTACGGTGTATAGAACACCGGGAAATCCTTGACCCGAAGCGTAACGTTGGTCGCAGTACCGAAACCGGTGGCCGGGTTCAGGGTGATGTTGTTGCCCTTCAGCTGCCAGGCGTTGCTGCCCGGTTCGCAGGTGGTGTACGTACCGTCCTTGAGGCGGATGATGGCGTTTTCGCCACGCTTGGCGTAAAGGGCACTGCCGCGGATGTGCGACTTGTGCATCACGTATTCGGCGTTGTCGACCTGGGCTTCGCCAGTGTCGAGCTGGATCTGGGCCTCGTCACCGACCACCAGGGAACCGTTGTCACGGATCTTGACGTTGCCCTTGAGCTCGCCACGGTTTTCGGCCTGGTAGAGGTTGGCCTCGTCGGCTTCGGCCTGCATGCTGCCCTGGCGCATCACCACGTCACCGGCGAGGGTGGCGATCTGCTGCTCCTGCTGGTACTTGGATACCTTGGCATTGATGTAGGTCGGCGACTCGTCCTTCGGCGTGGTGTCGGCCATGCCCGGGCGGGTTGGCTCGATATACGCGCCACCGCAGTACGGGCCGGTTTCAGCCAGCTGCGCGGCGGTGAGCTTTTCACGCGGCACCCAGTCCAGGTGGCTGTAGTCTTCGCTGCGCGACTTCAGACCACGGCCCTTGGCCTCGGTAACCAGCACGGGCCGGTCCGCAGTTTCGGCTTCGCCCGCCGCTTCGGTGCCGGAGCTGACGGCTGCACCTTCGTGCACCGGGCGCGGTGGCAAGTTGTTGACTGGGGTTTTGGGCTTGCAGTCCCAACCACCGGCGGCGGACACTTGGCAGTCGAACTGTTCGGCTGCCACTACGTATGAGGTGGCCAGAGGTTGCAGGGCCAGCAGACCGCCGGTTACCAGCAACGGAAACTTTCTACGAAACGCGGGGGATTTCAATGCCATCTTATTAGTCCGGGCTTCCTGCGTGCCATCTGCCCGCGTGTGGGGCCGCACGCCTCTCGATGGTCTGAAAGTCGGGTGGGAACTGGCCATTGCTGGCCAATTCCCCCCTAAGAACCGTACGTGCGCCTTTCAGCGCATACGGCTCAAGCCTTTACGAAGCTCCCAGAGGGAGCCGGTTTGCTCACGTGCAGACCACGCGTGTGGAGCTGGTTGTGACAATTGGGGTGCAAGAGTACCCGATTGCCTAGTTCATCGCCACCGCCCAGAGAGCGGTAAGTGATGTGGTGATCGTGCCACCCCGTTTCCCTAGTAATCGGTTGCCCGCATAGCTGACATAGACCGCTTTGGCTGGAGAATAGGGTGCCGATCTGTTTCCGGTATTTCAGCTGTTTCAGCATCCGGTCAGTCCTCAGTTTTTCACCCATAGCCTCCATGGTTGGGTCGTAGGGGTTGTAGTCCCCACTCACCTTCTTATGTCGCTCGATCGGTGTACTCGCAAGCGTGTACAGCTCGACCTCCCGTTTTGTTCCAGCTTCATCAGTTACCGTGGTGGCGAACACCCAGTTTCTATCGCCTGAGGATCGGAAATATTTCTTCCTCACCCAATCTAGGGTCTTGTTTGGGTGTCGCCTTTTCGCCCAACGCCAGAGTTTGATAAACACCCTGTAATCCATTCGGCTGTACGCCTGCTTCGCGACTACTGGTTGGTGGTACAGCGCCCAGCCTCTCAGTTTCAGGTTGAGCATTCGGATCAGATCCTCCTGCCTGACCGTCTTATGAGAGTCGATCGCCTCTCTGATCTTGCTGTAGAACGCCTTGACGTTCTTCTTGCTCGGCTTGATCAGTAACGTTCCATCGTATTTCCGGAAACTCCATCCAAGAAAGTCGAAGCCTTCGTCGATGTGGACGATCCGCGTCTTTTTGAGTGAAAGCCGCAGCCCGCGCGTTGCGAGGAACTGCTCTACCCAAGGTTTTACTTCATTCTCCAGCACCTCCGGGGAGGTGCCGGTGATTACGAAGTCGTCGGCGTATCGCACCACATTCACCTTCAGCTTCTTCGCCCTTGTCACCCCCAAGTGTTCCTTGAGGAGTGTTTCCAGACCGTCCAGTGCCAGATTTGCCAGCGTTGGGGAGATAATTCCCCCCTGTGGCGTACCTGCGTTCGTCGCGTGCAGCTGCCCCTTGTGAATGACTCCAGCTTTTAACCACTGCCGAAGCATCCGTGTATCCGTGGGGGCGTTCCTTAATAGCCATTCGTGGTTGATGTTGTCGAAGAATCCCTCGATGTCCGCGTCTAATACCCAGCAAGCCGAGGCCCGCTTGGATAGGCACAAGAACAACTGCGCCATCGCATCCGCCGTACAGCGTTCGATCCTAAAGCCGTAGCTGTTCGGATCTCCTTGGGTTTCGGCGATGGGAGACAGGGCCAGCATGTACAGCGCTTGCATGGCTCTGTCCGTCATGGTCGGTATGCCCAATGGGCGTTCCCGTCCGTCCGACTTTGGGATGTAGACTCGCCGTAGTGGCCGAGCCTTGTATCCCCGCGTCTTCAACTGACCAACCGCAATCCATTTTGCGTTGGGTGTATCCCAGAGTTGCTTATCGACTCCCGCCGTGCGGCTCCCCTGATTTTCCGTGACTCTCCGTACAGCCAGGTATCTGGCCGACTTCGAGCGGGTGAGCATCCGTTGCAGAGATTTGACTCTGCGCCATTTGCCTTCCCGACAAGCCTTCGCAATTCGCATCTGCATTCCCCGGACGTTCCGCTGGACTCGGCGCCAATCGACGTCGTGCCACTGTTGCGGAGTGTCGGAAAGCGCAGACTCACCTTGCTGGCTGAGCTCTTTCATGCTGCTTTCCTCTCAAAGTGAAACCACCCGAGCGGAAGGCGCACGTACCCCCTGAGGGGTGCATGCACCCCGTCAGGGTAGGATTATCAAGGGCCAATGAAGCTAGGTCCTGAGGTTAATGAGACGGTCTCAGTCAGAGTTATTGCAACGAAAGACCACGCAGAAGTCTGCCCGGTTTCCCGTGGGGTGATGTTCCAACCCCTATCCAAGCCATTACAGCCTGGCGTTCGCTTTCTCTGCGATCCCATACCCGCACCGCCAACAGTGTTCCTTACGGTTCACCTGCCCAAAGGGCAGCGATACGGGCTTACCACGTTCCCTCTCTGTCACACGACTGGGTTAGGCCCCGCCTTTTCACCGGAGGTTCTGATGGCGACGTATCCCCACATCCCACAGGGATATCCAACCTCGTACCATTTTGGTTCATGCCTAACAGCAGTTTTGGCATGGTTATCCTTACGGTGTTTATCAGCGATTCACTTGTGTTGGCCGTACCAGCCAGCCTAGCGCCTCAACCCGGTACTGCTCCGAGTCTCTGCATTCCTCCTCGCGGAAGAGATGCACCCATATGGGGGCTACGTTGTCTGACGGGCTTCACACACCACCGTTGCCAGTGATGCATGCCGTCGTAGGCTACCGTTGGTCGCACAACGAGTCCGCTACTGCTCCATAGAGGCGGCAGTTGGACAATGACAGACAGAGCTTTCGCTCATGCCTCCTGAAAGACCGAACCAAGACAGCAAGATAGCCGTTGGTCGGAAAGTAGATGCCTCCTGGTTCAAAATGAGCAGGAGGAGACCCCTGCGGGGGTCAGATCCCCCGCTTGGGTTGGTATGTAGAGGGCTCTCCAAAACCGGATGTTGCTGGTTTTGCGGTCGTGCTACCGAGAGCTGAACGACCTTGGGTTTTGCCATCCGCCGCAGCGGTAAGTTCTTGAAGGCAATGAACTTCTGGGCTGGTTTTGTTTCTTGGGGATGGATACCCAAGTATTCGATTTCCTCCCGGAAATCCCATCAAGCTGACCATACAGCTTGGTGGAGGAGACACGCTACGCGTGTCGCACAAGATGCTGGATAATAAAGCATGACCCGCTTGACGGCTAGGGCCGTCGGAGACCCTTGCAATGCCTGAACACGATGTACGCCTGCAACAACTGACGGTCTGGCTCGATGAGCAGCTCAATGATCTTTTCCGTGACAACGCCTGGGGCGAGGTGCCTGCAGGCAGCCTGACCGCTGCCAGCAGCGACGCCAGCTTCCGCCGCTATTTCCGCTGGCAGGGCGCTGGCCACAGTTTCGTGATCATGGATGCGCCCCCCCCGCAGGAGAACTGCCGACCGTTCGTCGCCATCGACCACCTGCTGGCCAGCGCTGACGTACATGTGCCGCTGATCCACGCCCAGGACCTGGAACGCGGCTTTTTGCTGCTTGGGGATCTGGGCACTCAGACATACCTTGACATCATCAATGCCGACAACGCCGATGGCCTGTTCGCCGACGCCATCGATGCCCTTCTGAAGTTCCAGCGTTTGCCAATGGACGCGCCGCTGCCCAGCTACGACGACGCCCTGCTGCGCCGTGAAGTGGAACTGTTCCCCGAATGGTACGTGGGGCGTGAGCTGGGCCTGACCTTCACCGATGCACAGAAGGCCACCTGGCAGCGCGTCAGCCAGTTGCTGATCGACAGCGCCCTGGCGCAGCCCAAGGTGCTGGTACACCGTGACTACATGCCGCGCAACCTGATGCAGAGCACCCCCAACCCTGGTGTGCTGGACTTTCAGGATGCGGTATACGGCCCGGTCACCTACGACATTACCTGCCTGTTCAAGGACGCCTTTGTCAGCTGGCCGCAGGCGCGGGTCGAAGGTTGGCTGGGCGACTACTGGCAGCAGGCGCAGGCGGCTGGCATCCCGGTGCACGCCGAGTTCGAAGCCTTCCACCGCGCCAGTGACCTGATGGGCGTGCAGCGGCACCTGAAGGTGATCGGCATCTTTGCCCGCATCTGCCACCGCGACGGCAAGCCGCGTTACCTGGGCGACGTGCCGCGTTTCTTCGCCTATATAAATGAAGTGATCGGTCGCCGGCCCGAATTGGCGGAGCTGGGTGAACTGATTGCCGAGTTGCAGGCCGGAGCGCGTGCATGAAGGCCATGATCCTGGCTGCGGGGAAGGGCGAGCGCATGCGCCCGCTGACCCTGCACACCCCAAAACCGTTGGTCCCGGTCGCCGGCCAGCCGCTGATCGAGTACCACTTGCGCGCCCTGGCGGCAGCGGGCGTGACCGAAGTGGTGATCAACCATGCCTGGCTTGGCCAGCAGATCGAAGACCATCTGGGCGACGGTAGCCGCTTCGGCCTGAGCATTCGCTATTCACCTGAAGGTGAACCGCTGGAAACCGGCGGCGGCATCTTCAAGGCCCTGCCTTTGTTGGGTGATGCGCCGTTCCTGCTGGTGAATGGCGATGTGTGGACCGACTACGACTTCGCGCGTTTGCAGGCTCCCCTGCAAGGCCTGGCTCACCTGGTACTGGTCGACAACCCTGGCCATCACGGCCGTGGTGACTTCCGCCTGGTGGGCGAGCAGGTCGTTGACGGCGATGACGCGCCCGGCACGCTGACCTTCAGCGGCATTTCCGTGCTGCACCCGGCGCTGTTCGAAGGTTGCCAGGCGGGTGCCTTCAAACTGGCACCGTTGCTGCGCCAGGCGATGGCGGCCGGCAAGGTATCTGGCGAACACTACCGTGGGCACTGGGTGGATGTTGGCACGCTTGAACGCCTGGCCGAGGCTGAGTCTCTGATTGGCGAGCGCGCCTGACATGTGGTGGCCAGGCACGGTGATAGGCGTGGGTGCCGGCTTTGCCGTTGCGAGCATACCGGGTGCCTTGCTCGGTGCGTTGCTTGGGCAGGCCATCGACCGCCGGCTGCGCTTGCAAGGCTGGGAAGACATGCGCGAACGCCTGGGTGGGCGCCCTGCATTACGCGACGACGAGTTGTTGTTCGTGATGCTCGGGCGCCTGGCCAAGTGCGATGGCCGGGTAGCCGAGCAGCATATCCAGCAGGCGCGTCAGGAGATGGTGCGCCTGGACCTGGCCGAGGCAGCCCGGTTGCGCGCCATCAATGCGTTCAACCGTGGCAAGGCGGGCAAGGACCGGCTTGGCGGGCACCTGCGGCGCATCAGTCAGCAGCCCCACGCGGCGGAAGGTACCTTGCGGGCCTGTTGGCGCATGGTCTGGGCTGACGGCAAGATGGGCAACAAGGAGCGTGAGTTGCTGCTGGACTGGGGGCAGAAGCTGGGCATGAGCCGGCGCCAGGTGCAGGCCATGTCCCTGGAGTACGAGCCGCGCAAGGCCACGGGAGCAGAAAGCGTGCCCATGACCTACGCGGCAGCGTTGCGCTTGCTGGCGGTGGACGCAGACACCGACACCGATAAGGTCAAGCAGGCGTATCGTCGGCTTGTCAGCCGGCATCACCCGGACAAGCTGGCAGGTACCGGTGCCAGCGAGGCGCAGGTGCGTGAAGCAACCGCGCGTACCCGTGAGTTGCACCAGGCCTATGCCATGATCCGCAAGCGGCGCGGCCTTTGACGCCCCGCCACAGGGATCAAGCCTGACTCAGCCCTGAGGGCTCATCCACCCCCGCACCCGGCGGAACAATTGCTCTTGTTCCGCCGCTTTGTTTGCTGGCATGGCAATCAATGACAATTGTCGGTACTGGCTATCCTTCTGCCGTTTGCTGGCCTGCAGCCGTTGCTGGGCTGCGTTGCGGTCAGCGCTGCGGGTGGCGTAGTAGATATCGGCCGTGGGTACCTTCAAGGTTGGGGCCAGGCTTTCCAGGTCCTGCTCCACCCGTGCAGGGGTCTGTGCAGCGACCATCACCAGTTTTTGTACCTGTGGTGGCTGCTTCTCGCTCAGGTAGCGCGCCGCCCAATACGCACCGCTACCATGGCCGATCAGTACGATGCTGCGGGCGTTGTGTTGCTGGGCGAACGCCACGGCGGCATCCAGGCGGGCGAAGATGCGTTCGGCATCTGCCGGGTCGGCCTGCTCGCTGGCTTGTTCGGCATCGGTGCTTTCTGCTGTGTCGGCATCGGCTGCGGTGGCTTGGGCCACGTTGGCGTTGGCGTCGGCCGGCACGTCCTTGGCCGGTGCGCTTTCGCCTTTGTCTGGCGCAGGCGCTGCCGGTGGTGTGGCTTCGACCCGCGCTTGCGGGCTGTCTGCGAGCAGGTCGGGCAGGCTGACGCTCAGGCTGTGCCAGCCGATATCAGGGAATTTTTGCCGCAGTGGGCCGACTGCATTTGGCCAGTCGGCCGTTTCGCCTGCACCAGGGACAATGATCACCGCCCCTTGCGGATCGTTGTCGTTGGCCGGCTTCCACAGGGCCAGGAAGCTGTCGGCACCGGCCTGCAGGGTCTGCTGCTCAGCCTTGGGCAGCAGCCGTTCCAGCGCCAGTGCATCCTCCTGGCTGCGTTCCAGCAAGGGTGGGCGTGGGGCCTCGGCAGCCGGTGCCATGGCATTTGCAGGTGGTTTTTCGGCATCGGCGGCCAGGGCGCCGAGTGGAAGGACCGAGGCCAGGCAGCACATTGCCAGCGTCGTGCGATAAAGTGTGGACATGAGTCAACCCAAGGCCAGAATGAAACCGGCAGCCTAATAGTATTTGCCCGTGACGGCCATGCTGCATGGCCGTCTTTGCCAAGTCGAGCGTATAGATGAAGCGAGTGCGTCGCCTGTTGGTTATCGGCTGCTTGTGGCTGCCCTTGATTGCCTGGGCCAAGCCCGAGGCGCTGCCCTCTGTGGTGCTGGAGCCTGACCAGCAGCAGTGGCTGGACACCCACCGCAGCCTGCGTGTCGGCCTGGTGTTGCAGGCGCCCTACGCCCAGTTCGACCGGCGTCTGCAGCAACTGTACGGGGCCAATGTGGAACTGGTGAATAGCCTGGCGCAGACGCTGCGACTGGACCTCACCTGGCGTAACTTCACTGACCAGGGCAGTTTGGAACATGCCCTGCAGAGCGGCGAAATCGACTTCGCCCCTGGCCTTACCCAGACGCCGGCCAGCCTGCGCCTGTGGCTATTCAGCGACCCGTACATGCGCGTGCCACAGCTGGTGGTGGGGCCGCGCACCGGGGCCATGGCCGTGGAACTGGAAAAGCTTGAAGCCGAGCAACGCGTGGCGGTGCGCATGCCCAGCCCGCTGGCGGATTACCTGCGCGGCAACTACGGCAACCTCAACCTGCAGGGGGTGCCCGACGATCGTGAGGCCTTGCAACTGGTGGTAGGTGGCCAGGCCAGTTTCGCCGTGCTGGATGAAGCGCAGCTCAGCCGCCTGTCGCGCGAGAGCGAGTTCGGTGAGCTGGCGGTGGTCGGCGATATTGGCCTGCCGCAACTGTTGCGTATCGGTTCGCGGCGCGACTGGCCGATGCTGGCCGATGTACTTGAACGTGGCTTGCAGGCCGTGCCGGCCAAGGAGCTGGAGCAACTGCATCAGCGCTGGTTGCAGCCGAAATACCCGCGCCTGAGCGAGTCGCCGGGCTTCTGGCAGAACATGGCCTTGTTGTTCGGTCTGTTGCTGTTGTGTGCCTTGGCCACGCTGGTGTGGCAACGCCGTCAGCAGCGCCAGCTGGAGCGCAGCCTGTTGGCCGCGCGAGAAAGCCTTGTTGAGCGCCAGGTGCGCGAAGAGGCGTTGCGGCTGAGCCAGTTCGCCATCGATCAGAGCACCGTGGGTATCCTCTGGGTCAACTGGGACAGCCATGTGCGTTACGCCAACCATGCCGCCGAGCGCATGTTGGGCTACAGCGAAGGGGCGTTGCTGGAGCGGCCGCTAAGCGACTTCGAGCCAAGCCTGAACATGGACCGTTGGCTAGAGCTGTGGAAGGGTGCGCGGACAGGGGCGGGGGGTGTCGGTCAGTTTGAGACGCAATGCCGGCGGGCTGATCAAAGCTTGCTACCCGTGGAGCTGTCGCTGAGCTTTCTGCGCTTTCGTGATTCCGAATATCTGGTGGTCTACCTCGCCGATGTCACCGAGCGCCACCGTGCCTTGGCGGCCCTTCGCGAAAGCGAGGCGCGGCTTAAGGGCATTGCTGGCAACGTACCAGGGTTGGTGTTTCGCCTGGAGCGTGACCCGGCCGAGGGCGATCTGGAGTTCCCCTATATCAGTGAGGGTAGCGAGGCTTTGGTGGGTTATGCACCCAGCGAGATCCAGCACCCGCAGATGGGCCTGCGCAACCTGGTGCACCCCGAGGACCGTGCTGATTATCACAGGGTGCAGGACCTGGCCCTGGCCAGCGACCAGGACTGGTCCTGGCAGGGGCGCATCCTCACCCGGCAGGGCGAACAGCGCTGGGCCGATATCAAGGCCAGCGCCCGGCATCTGGGCAACGGCCAGGTAGTGTGGGACGGTGTAGTCTGGGACATCACACAGGGCAAGCGGGCCGAGCTGGCGCTGGCGAAGTCCCAGGAGCAGCTGCGCGAACTCTCGGCCCACCTGGAGAGCGTGCGTGAAGAGGAAAAAGCCCGTATCGCCCGGGAAGTGCATGATGAACTGGGGCAGATGCTGACCGTGCTCAAGCTGGAAGTGTCGATGTGCGAGCTGGCCTATGCCGAGCTGGACCCTGGCCTGAATGATCGCCTGGCGAGCATGAAACGCCTGATCGCCCAGTTGTTCCAGTTGGTACGCGATGTCGCCACTGCCTTGCGTCCGCCGATCCTCGATGCCGGCATTGCCTCGGCCATCGAATGGCAGGCGCGGCGTTTCGAGGCACGTACGCAAATCCCCTGTCTGGTGCAAGTACCCGATAATCTGCCAGCATTGAGTGATGCCAAGGCCACCGGGCTGTTTCGTATCCTCCAGGAGGCGCTGACCAATGTGATGCGTCACGCCCAGGCGCACAGCGTAGAGATTGAGCTGGTACGTGAGGGCGGACAGTTGCGCATGACGGTCAGTGATGATGGCCAAGGCTTTTGCCGCGAGCAGACCCGGCCCACCTCATTTGGCCTGGTGGGTGTGCGCGAGCGGGTGCTGATGCTGGGGGGGAGCATGACGCTGGAAAGCGAGCCGGGCGAAGGCACCAGCCTGAGTGTGGCCATTCCGTTGGAGTAGGAGAGCAATCGTGATTCGAGTACTGGTGGCCGAAGACCACACCATTGTCCGTGAAGGCATCAAGCAGTTGATTGGCCTGGCCAAGGACATGCAAGTGGCGGGGGAGGCCGGTAATGGCGAGCAGTTGCTCGAAACCCTGCGCCACACACCGTGCGAGGTGGTACTGCTGGACATCTCGATGCCGGGTGTGAACGGCCTGGAGGCGATCCCGCGTATCCGTGCGCTGCACGATGCTCCAGCGATCCTGATGTTGTCGATGCACGATGAGGCACAGATGGCGGCGCGGGCGCTGAAGGCCGGTGCGGCGGGCTATGCCACCAAAGACAGTGATCCGGCGTTGTTGTTGACAGCGATTCGTCGGGTGGCCGGTGGCGGGCGTTATATTGACCCGTCGCTGGCCGACCGCATGGTGTTCGAAGTAGGCCTCACCGAATCCCGGCCGTTGCACACACTGCTCTCGGAGCGGGAATTTTCGGTGTTCGAGCGCCTGGCCCAGGGCGCCAACGTCAACGACATCGCCCAGCAGTTGGCGCTGTCGAGCAAGACCATCAGCACCCACAAGGCACGCCTGATGCAGAAGTTGAAAGTGAACTCGCTGGCGGAGCTGGTGAAGTACGCCATGGAGCACAAGCTGATCTGATTGCGACATACGGGTGCCCGAAACTTGCCGAAGCCTATGTGGGAGCGGGCATGCCCGCGAACGGGCCTGGCCTGCTGATCTCTATGGCTGAGCCGGCCTCTTCGCGGGCATGCCCGCTCCCACAGGTTTCGTGGTTGGCTCGCAAGGGCATTCCAATCCCGCCATCCTTGTAGGGCGATCCCTACAACAAATCTTCCATCCGGATGATGGCATTCTCTCAGTACCCCCGATTTTCGGGCGCTTGCGTCTCTTCTACTCTTTTGCCTACGCAGTCATCCAACAAGAAGGTGCAGGCATGAGCGAGGCGAAGTCGAACGCTGCAACCGGCGAAACGCTGGTCAGCTTCCGTGGTGTGCAGAAGAGCTACGACGGCGAGTCGCTGATCGTCAAAGACCTCAACCTGGATATCCGCAAGGGCGAGTTTCTCACCCTGCTTGGCCCGTCCGGCTCGGGCAAGACTACCAGCCTGATGATGCTGGCGGGCTTCGAGACCCCCACCGCCGGTGAAATCCAGCTTGGCGGGCGCTCGATCAACAACGTGCCGCCGCACAAACGTGATATCGGCATGGTGTTCCAGAACTACGCGCTCTTTCCGCACATGACCGTGGCCGAGAACCTGGCCTTTCCGCTGACCGTGCGCAACCTGAGCAAGACCGACATCAGCGAGCGGGTCAAACGCGTGCTGAACATGGTGCAGCTCGACGCTTTCGCCAAACGCTACCCCGGCCAGCTGTCTGGCGGCCAGCAGCAGCGTGTGGCGCTGGCCCGGGCATTGGTGTTCGAGCCACAACTGGTACTGATGGACGAGCCACTTGGCGCGCTGGACAAGCAGCTGCGCGAACACATGCAGATGGAGATCAAGCACATTCACCAGCGCCTGGGTGTGACCGTGGTGTACGTGACCCACGACCAGGGCGAAGCGCTGACCATGTCCGACCGCGTGGCGGTGTTCCACCAGGGCGAAATCCAGCAGATCGCCGACCCGCGCACGCTGTACGAAGAGCCCTGCAACACCTTCGTCGCCAACTTCATCGGCGAGAACAACCGCATCAGCGGCACCCTGCTGGCCAGCGATGGCAAACGTTGCCAGGTGCAGTTGCCTCGCGGCGAGCGGGTCGAGGCGCTGGCGGTGAATGTCGGCCAGGCCGGCGAGCCGGTGACCCTGTCGATACGCCCGGAGCGCGTGCGCCTGAACGGCCACAGTGAAAGCTGCGTCAACCGGTTCTCTGGCCGGGTGGCCGAATTCATTTACCTGGGCGACCACGTGCGGGTGCGTCTGGAGGTTTGCGGCAAAGGCGACTTCTTCGTGAAGCAGCCGATTGCCGAGCTCGACCCGGCGTTGGCCGTGGGCGATGTAGTACCGCTGGGCTGGGAGGTGGAGCACGCCCGCGCGCTCGATCCGATTGCCGAAGCCCATTGATGGATTGCTTCACCAACCCTGTACTGTGGAGAGAATAATAATGCGCAAGCAGTTGAAACTGACCGCCCTGGCTTTGGGGCTGTTCACCGCTGGCCAGGCCATGGCCGCAGACCTCACCGTGATCTCGTTCGGCGGCGCCAACAAGGCTGCCCAGGTCAAAGCGTTCTACGAACCCTGGGAAAAAGCGGGTAATGGCAAGATTGTCGCGGGTGAGTACAACGGCGAAATGGCCAAGGTCAAGGCAATGGTCGACACCAAGAGTGTGTCGTGGAACCTGGTAGAGGTTGAGTCGCCAGAGCTGGCGCGCGGTTGCGACGAAGGCATGTTCGAAGAGCTCGACCCAGCCCTGTTCGGCAATGAGGCCGACTACGTGCCTGGTGCCATTCAGCCTTGCGGTGTGGGCTTCTTCGTCTGGTCCACGGTCATGGCCTACAACGCCGACAAGCTCAAGACCGCCCCCACCAGCTGGGCCGATTTCTGGGACACCAAGCAGTTCCCGGGCAAGCGCGGCCTGCGCAAGGGCGCCAAGTACACGATGGAATTTGCACTGATGGCCGACGGTGTTGCGCCCAAGGACGTCTACAAAGTGCTGGCAACCAAGGAAGGCCAGGACCGCGCCTTCAAGAAACTCGACGAACTCAAGCCCAGCTCCAGTGGTGGGAAGCGGGTGCACAGCCACCGCAGTTCCTGGCCTCTGGCGACGTGGTCATGAGCTCTGCCTACAACGGCCGTATTGCCGCTGTGCAGAAAGAGAGCAACCTCAAGGTGGTGTGGAACGGCGGCATCTACGACTTCGATGCATGGGCAATTCCCAAAGGCGCCAAAAACGTCGAAGAGGCGAAGAAGTTCATCGCCTACAGCGTCAAGCCCGAGCAGCAGAAGATCTACTCCGAAAACATCGCCTATGGCCCGGCCAACTCCAAGGCCGTGAGCCTGCTGTCGGACGAAGTGAAGAAAGACATGCCGACCACGCCTGAGAACATTGCCAACCAGGTGCAGATCGACGTGGCGTTCTGGGCCGACAACAGCGAGCAGCTGGAGCAACGCTTCAACGCCTGGGCGGCGAAGAAGTAAACGTCCAGTGTGTGGGGCCGCAAAGCGGCCCCCAATTCAGCCTGTATTGCGGAGTTCGCCATGGCCATTGCAGTGCCCCTCAACGAAGGCGCAGGTCCAAGTCTCAAGCAGCGCCTCAAACACGCCGAGCGGGTCAACCGCTGGAAGGCGCAGGCGTTGATCGCGCCGCTGGCGCTGTTTCTTCTGCTGGTGTTCCTGGTGCCGATTGCGGCGCTGCTGTACAAGAGCGTCGGCAACCCTGAAGTGGTCGGCGGCCTGCCGCGCACGGTGGAAATCATCAGCCAGTGGGATGGCAAAAGCCTGCCAGGCGAGGACGTTTACAAGGCGTTGAGCCAGGATTTGGCCGAGTCGCGCAAGAACCAGACCCTTGGTGACCTTTCCAAACGCTTGAACATGGAGCTGGCCGGTTACCGCAGCTTGTTGACCAAGACTGCCCGTGCGCTGCCCTTCAAGGCTGAGCCTGCCTCTTATAAAGAGGCGTTGCAGGCTGTTGACGAGCGTTGGGGCGACCCGGCTTATTGGCAGGCGATACGCCGCAATACCAGTTCGGTGACTTCTTTCTACCTGCTGGCCTCGGTGGACCATCGCATCGATGACCTTGGTGAGCTAGCCAAGGCCACCCCGGACCAGGCCATTTACCTGGACATTTTTGTCCGTACCCTGTGGATGGGCGTGGTGATTACCACTATCTGCCTGGTACTGGCCTACCCACTGGCCTACTTGTTGGCCAACCTGCCGACCCGGCAGAGCAACCTGCTGATGATTCTGGTGCTGTTGCCCTTCTGGACATCGATCCTGGTACGAGTGGCGGCGTGGATCGTGCTGCTGCAGTCGGGCGGGCTGATCAACAGTGCGCTGATGGCCATGGGCATCATCGACCAGCCGCTGGAACTGGTGTTCAACCGCACAGGCGTCTACATCTCGATGGTGCACATCCTGCTGCCGTTCATGATCCTGCCGCTGTACAGCGTGATGAAGGGTATTTCCCCGAGCTACATGCGTGCGGCGATCTCGCTGGGCTGCCACCCGTTCGCCAGTTTCTGGCGGGTGTACTTCCCGCAGACTTACGCCGGTGTGGGCGCCGGTTGCCTGCTGGTGTTCATCCTTGCCATCGGTTACTACATCACCCCGGCGCTGCTGGGTAGTCCGAACGACCAGATGGTCAGCTACTTCGTCGCCTTCTACACCAACACCAGCATCAACTGGGGCATGGCCACCGCATTGGGCGGGCTGTTGCTGCTGGCGACCGTGCTGTTGTACCTGATCTATAGCTGGCTGGTCGGCGCCAGCCGTCTGCGCCTGAGCTGAGGAGCCTGTCATGCTGAGCCCATACATGTCGCCCGTGGAGCGGGTCTGGTTCTACAGCCTGCGTATTCTCTGCGGCTTGATCCTGCTGTTCCTGATCTTGCCAGTGCTGGTGATCGTGCCGCTGTCGTTCAACAGTGGCAGCTTCCTGGTGTATCCGCTGCAGGGCTTCTCGCTGCAGTGGTATCAGGACTTCTTCGGCTCGGCCGAATGGATGCGTGCGTTGAAAAACAGCATCATCGTTGCCCCGGCGGCCACGGTGCTGGCCATGGTGTTCGGCACGTTGGCGGCCATCGGCCTGACCCGTGGCGATTTCCCCGGCAAGTCGCTGGTGATGGCGCTGGTGATCTCGCCCATGGTGGTGCCGGTAGTGATCATCGGGGTGGCCAGTTACCTGTTCTTCGCCCCTCTGGGTATGGGCAACAGTTTCACCTCGCTGATTCTGGTGCATGCGGTACTGGGTGTGCCGTTCGTCATCATTACCGTGTCGGCGACGCTGCAGGGGTTCAACTACAATCTGGTGCGTGCGGCGGCCAGCCTGGGCGCTTCACCTCTGCTGGCTTTCCGCCGGGTGACCCTGCCGCTGATTGCGCCCGGTGTCATCTCGGGAGCCCTGTTTGCCTTTGCCACCTCGTTTGACGAGGTGGTGGTGACGCTGTTCCTCGCCGGGCCGGAGCAGGCAACACTGCCGCGGCAGATGTTCAGCGGTATTCGCGAGAACCTGAGCCCGACCATTGCCGCGGCGGCGACCTTGCTGATTGCGTTCTCGGTGTTGTTGCTGCTGACCCTGGAGTGGTTGCGTGGGCGTAGCGAGAAGCTGAGGACTCAACAGCCGGCTTGATGATGGCTTGCCTGTACCGGCCTCTTCGCGGCTAAAGCCGGAAGAGGCCGGCACAGGTTGCGTTGGTCGACACCAATTGATACCAATCAGCCTTCATCGCTTTCCCTGAGTTACAATGCGCGCCACCGTGAATTTGCCAACAGGTGCGCCATGCAGCCCTACGCTATTGCCCCCTCCATTCTCTCTGCCGATTTCGCCCGCCTGGGTGAGGACGTCGACAAGGTATTGGCTGCGGGTGCAGACATCGTCCACTTCGATGTCATGGACAATCACTATGTCCCCAACCTGACCATCGGCCCGATGGTTTGCACCGCTCTGCGCAAGTACGGCGTTACTGCGCCGATCGACGTGCACCTGATGGTCAGCCCGGTTGACCGCATCATTGGCGACTTTATCGAAGCGGGTGCCACCTACATCACCTTCCACCCTGAAGCCACGCAGCACATCGACCGTTCGCTTCAGCTGATCAAGGATGGTGGTTGCAAGGCCGGCCTGGTGTTCAACCCGGCCACCAGCCTGGACGCCCTGAAGTACGTGATGGACAAGATCGACATGGTGCTGCTGATGAGCGTCAACCCAGGCTTCGGCGGGCAGAAGTTCATCCCCGGCACCCTCGACAAGCTGCGCGAAGCGCGTGCGCTGATCGACGCCAGTGGCCGTGATATCCGTCTGGAGATCGATGGTGGCGTGAACGTCAACAACATCCGCGAGATCGCTGCGGCTGGCGCCGACACCTTCGTGGCCGGCTCGGCGATCTTCAACGCCCCGGACTATCAGGAAGTGATCGCCAAGATGCGCGCCGAACTGGCCCTGGCCCGCCCATGAGTGGCTTCGAGCAGCTGTTCCCGGGGACGCTGCCAAGGCTGGTGATGTTCGATCTGGACGGTACCCTGATCGATTCCGTGCCTGACCTGGCCGCCGCCGTGGACCGCATGCTGCTCGAACTGGGGCGCCCGCCTGCTGGCCTTGAGGCCGTGCGCCACTGGGTTGGCAATGGCGCCCAGGTGCTGGTGCGCCGCGCGTTGGCGGGGGGCATCGACCATGCCGACGTGGACGATGCGCTGGCAGAACAGGCGCTGGCGCTGTTCATGGACGCTTATGCCGAAAGCCACGAACTTACCGTGGTCTACCCCGGTGTGCGCGACACCCTGCGCTGGCTGCGCAAGCAGGGCGTGGAGATGGCGCTGATCACCAACAAGCCTGAGCGCTTTGTTGGCCCGCTGCTGGACCAGATGAAGATCGGTAATTTCTTCCGCTGGATCATTGGTGGCGACACCTTGCCGCAGAAAAAGCCCGACCCGGCGGCGTTGCTGTTCGTCATGCAGATGGCCGGTGTCACCCCGCAGCAGTCCCTGTTTGTCGGTGATTCGCGCAGTGACGTGCAGGCGGCCAAGGCGGCTGGCGTGCAATGCGTGGGCCTGACCTACGGCTATAACCATGGCCGGCCGATCGACGCCGAATCCCCCAGCCTGGTAATCGACGACCTGCGCGCATTGCTGCCCGGTTGCGCAGACCCGGCCACTGGGATAACGTTGGCGGACCTTCAAGCCTCACAAGACAGAGAGTCCACCGTGGCGGTTACTGGCAAATTCTGGATGAAAGTCATCAAGGCCTTGGCCCGTTGGCGTTGGCGCGCCTGACTTCAGCCTGCCGGCGTGTGCCGGCCCGTCCGTTTGCCTGACCTATTGCTGCTTGCCACGAGACTACTCATGAACCGCGAAGAATTCCTGCGCCTGGCCGCTGCCGGCTACAACCGTATTCCCTTGGCCTGTGAAACCTTGGCCGACTTCGACACGCCGCTGTCGATCTACCTGAAACTGGCTGACCAGCCCAACTCGTACCTGCTCGAATCGGTGCAGGGCGGGGAGAAGTGGGGCCGTTACTCGATGATCGGCTTGCCATCGCGCACCGTGATGCGTGTGCATGGCTACCGTGTCAGCATCCTGCACGATGGCGTCGAGGTGGAAAGCTGTGAGGTCGAAGACCCGCTGGCATTCGTTGAAACCTTCAAGGACCGCTACAAAGTTGCCGATATCCCAGGCCTGCCGCGTTTCAATGGCGGCCTGGTCGGCTACTTTGGCTACGACTGCGTGCGCTATGTAGAAAAGCGCCTGGGGGCCAGCCCCAACCCAGACCCGCTGGGCGTACCGGATATCCTGCTGATGGTGTCCGACGCGGTGGTGGTGTTCGACAACCTGGCGGGCAAGATGCACGCCATCGTGTTGGTCGACCCAGCTGAAGATCAGGCCTTCGAACAGGGCCAGGCACGTCTGCAAGGCTTGCTGGAAACCTTGCGCCAGCCAATCACCCCGCGCCGCGGCCTGGACCTGAGCGGCCCGCAGGCGGCCGAGCCGGCGTTCCGCTCCAGCTACACCCGCGAGGATTACGAAAACGCCGTCGGTCGTATCAAGGAATACATCCTGGCCGGGGACTGTATGCAGGTGGTGCCGTCGCAGCGCATGTCGATCGATTTCAAGGCTGCGCCTATCGACCTGTACCGCGCGCTACGCTGCTTCAACCCGACGCCATATATGTACTTCTTCAACTTCGGTGACTTCCATGTGGTCGGCAGCTCGCCCGAAGTGTTGGTACGTGTCGAGGACAACCTGGTCACCGTACGCCCGATTGCCGGTACCCGCCCGCGTGGTGCGACCGAAGAGGCCGATCGTGCGCTGGAAGATGACCTGCTGTCGGACGACAAGGAAATTGCCGAGCACCTGATGCTGATCGATCTGGGCCGCAACGATGTCGGCCGTGTGTCTTCGACCGGCAGTGTGCGCCTGACCGAGAAGATGGTGATCGAGCGTTACTCCAACGTGATGCACATTGTTTCCAACGTTACCGGCCAGCTGCGTGAAGGCCTGACGGCGATGGATGCACTGCGGGCGATTCTGCCGGCTGGCACCTTGTCGGGTGCGCCCAAGATCCGTGCGATGGAGATCATCGACGAGCTGGAACCGGTCAAGCGTGGGGTTTACGGCGGTGCCGTCGGCTATTTTGCCTGGAACGGCAACATGGATACCGCAATTGCCATTCGTACCGCAGTGATCAAGGACGGCGAGCTGCATGTGCAGGCCGGTGGCGGCATCGTTGCCGACTCGGTGCCGGCGCTGGAATGGGAAGAAACCATCAACAAGCGCCGGGCGATGTTCCGTGCGGTGGCGTTGGCCGAGCAGACTTCCGCCAGATAAATTGATTGGGGCTGCTGCGCAGCCCATTCGCGGGTAAACCCGCTCCTACAAGGTTGCGCAAGCCTCAGGCATACGAGGCCGTCGTAGGAGCGGGTTCACCCGCGAATGGGCCGCAAAGCGGCCCCCAGCAATTCAGAAGTCCACGCTAACCCCCACGCTAATACCCTGTTGCGTCAACTCATCACTCTTGCGCCAGTTGTAGTTCCCGCGCAAATGCACCCCTGCCACCAGTTCATGGCTCACACCCAGGCTCGCCCGGGTCAGGTCGCTGTGCGGCGTATACCCGGTCAGGGTGAAGTCATTCGCCGGCAAGCTGGTCAGGTGCATCGTCACATCCTGCTCGTCGTCCTCGAACTCATGCTCCTGCGCCACCTCGGCGAAAAGCCGGGTACTTGGCAGTACCTGCACACTGCCCAGCAGCCCCACGCCCAGGCGGCGTGACGTGCGCTCCTGGTCATCGAAGCCAAGCGCCGTCGAACGTCCGCTCTTCTCGTCGTAGCCATCCACCTTCACCCGCGCATAGTCGGCACTGATGAAAGGTGCCAACTGCCAGTTGCTGGTGTCGGCCGCCAGGTTGTAGCCCAGCCGCCCGGACATTGCCCAGGCCTCGCCGTCGGTGTCGCCCTTCTCACTGCGGTCATTCACGCCCAGGGCGAAGGTACGCTTGAGGTCGCTGTAATCCAGGTGCCCGGCGGTCAGCGCCGCGTCGGCCCACCAGCGGTCCTGGCGGTATTGGGCAAAGGCACTGGCCATATAACTGTTCAGCTTGTAGTCCGAGTCCTGTTCACCAGCTTCCAGCTTCTGCCGGTTTGCACCGCCGGCCAGGCCCAGGCGCCAGGCGTCGTTCAGGCGATAGCTGCCGCCCACGGTCAGGTTGTAGCCGCGGCCGTCACCGCTGGCCGCGCTGTGCTGGCCGTCGAAGTCCAGGTCCTGAGCGCCGCTGGCGACAAAGGCTTGCCATTGCCCAACTGCTTGCCAAGGCGTCTGCCACTGATTACGCAACTCATCCTGGTGAGCCCGCAGGCTGGCGTGGGCCATTTCCGGTAGCAGGGTCAGTTCCCAGGGGGCCGCGAGGATCGAGTAGGCGTAATCGGCAATCAGCTGCTGACCCGCGATGGTCGGGTGGACCGAGTCGTTGAACAGCAGTTTGGTCGGGTCTGGCGTTGTGCCGTTGATCCCGTACACCGGGTTTTCCACGCAGCTATCGCCGCTATAGCAGGTGCCGACCAGGTTCTGGTCGCTGGCCAGGCCGAACTGACTGGGGCTGGCCAGCGCCTCGCTCAACAGCAAAGGGATGTTCAGTGGAATGATCTGGGCATCGATCTGCCCTAGCTGGCTGATCAGTGACTGGTTGAACGCAGCGGAGAGCAGTGACAGTGGGTTTTGCTGTGGCGTGCCACTGAAATTGGGCGTTTGGCCGAGGTCAGGTAGCAGCCAGACCATGATGTAGCGCGCGCCTCCTTGCTGAAGCGCTTGGGCGCTGGCAGCCAGGCGGGCGCCGGCGGCTACGGCGTCGGCCGGGCTATTCACCAGGCCCTGAAGGAAGTCGTTGCCGCCGCCTGTCAGGTAGTACAAGGCATTGGGGTCGGCGCGCAGGCCGTTGGCCAGGTAGCCGGGGCGCTCGCGCAGCACCAACCCGGCATTGGGGTTTCCTGGGGGGATGACGGTCTCGGACGTTGTCGTGATCGAGTCCAGGATCTGCTGGGTGGTGTACCCGCCGACTGCCCAGTTATTACCATCGGGCTGGATACCTACGGATGTCGACGGGTTAAGGTCGCCTGGCGCGACGCCCAGGCGGCCACCGAGGATCATCGGCGACACCGGGGCGAAGTTGCCGTCGGCGTCACGGTTGGTGAAACGCGCGCCTGGGGTACCGCCAACAAGATCGGGAAACTGCCCGGCATCGGCGAGGCTGTCGCCAAACACGATCAGGGTTGAATAGGGCGAAGGGCCGGCCAACGCCTGGCTGCAGGCCAGGGCCAGTGAAGCGAGGGTAAAGCGCAATAACGGGGCTTTTCGCATCGGGGAACATCCTTTTCTTTGTTTTTATCAGGGCAAGCCCATCGACCTTAGCAAATCGTCGTGCTTCGCTCCCAAGTCCATTCGTTTCCCCGTGTTTACAGGCATATTGCGCCCGTCGCCCCGGTAGGCTACTGTGCCGGGACGTATGAGCGAGACCTATCCTGTGTTGATCGTCAGCAAACTCTTGATGCGCGTAATCAAGGCCCACGCCCGTTGGCGTTGGCGCGCCTGACTTTATCTCCTGCCGGCCCGCCCGGCCCGTCCCCGTTTGCCTTCTCGTTTACCGCCCGTTGTGGCAAAGCCGCGCCTGTGGCTGGTGCCGGAAGGTTCGAATCATGAAGTCAGTAGATTCAAGAGGTTTAACACCATGTTACTGATGATCGACAATTACGACTCATTCACTTACAACGTTGTTCAGTACCTTGGCGAGCTGGGTGCCGAGGTCAAGGTCATTCGCAATGACGAAATGACCATCGCCCAGATTGAGGCCCTCAACCCTGAGCGCATCGTCGTATCTCCGGGCCCGTGCACCCCAAGCGAGGCAGGCGTGTCCATCGAGGCCATCCTGCATTTCGCCGGGAAGTTGCCAATCCTTGGTGTATGCCTGGGCCACCAGTCAATCGGGCAGGCTTTTGGCGGCGACGTTGTACGTGCACGTCAGGTCATGCACGGCAAGACCAGCCCGGTATATCACCGCGACCTGGGCGTGTTCGCCAGCCTTAACAACCCGCTGACCGTGACCCGTTACCACTCTCTGGTGGTAAAGCGTGAAACCTTGCCCGACTGCCTGGAAGTTACCGCCTGGACCTCCCATGCTGACGGCTCGGTCGATGAGATCATGGGCCTGCGCCACAAGACGCTGAATATCGAAGGGGTGCAATTCCACCCTGAGTCGATCCTGACCGAGCAGGGCCACGAACTGTTCGCCAACTTCCTCAAGCAGACCGGCGGCCGCCGTTAAGGATCGAACATGGATATCAAGAGTGCGTTGAGCCGTATCGTCGGGCAGTTGGACCTGACTACCGAAGAAATGCGCGAGGTCATGCGCCAGATCATGACCGGTCAGTGCAGCGAGGCGCAGATAGGCGCTTTCCTGATGGGCATGCGCATGAAAAGCGAAAGCATCGACGAAATCGTCGGTGCGGTGTCGGTGATGCGTGAGCTGGCCGAAAAGGTCGAGCTGCAAAGCCTCGATGGTGTCGTCGATATTGTCGGGACCGGTGGTGATGGCGCCAACATCTTCAACGTGTCCACCGCTTCGTCCTTCGTCCTGGCGGCGGCGGGTTGCCCGGTGGCCAAGCATGGTAACCGCGCAGTCTCGGGCAAGAGCGGCAGTGCCGACCTGCTGGAAGCTGCCGGCATCTACCTGAACCTGACGCCAACTCAAGTGGCACGCTGCATCGACAGCCTGGGCATCGGCTTCATGTTCGCGCAAAGTCACCACTCGGCCATGAAACATGCCGCTGGCCCACGTCGAGAACTGGGGTTGCGCACCCTGTTCAATATGCTCGGCCCGCTTACGAATCCGGCCGGAGTGAAGCACCAGGTGGTCGGTGTGTTCGCGCAAACCCTTTGCCGCCCGCTGGCTGAGGTGCTGCAGCGCCTGGGGAGCAAGCATGTGCTGGTCGTGCACTCGAAGGATGGTCTGGACGAGTTCAGCCTGGCTGCACCCACCTTCGTCGCCGAACTGAAAAATGACGAAATCACTGAATATTGGGTCGAGCCGGAAGACCTCGGCATGAAGAGTCAGAGCCTTCATGGCCTGGCTGTCGAGAGCCCGCAGGCTTCGCTGGAGTTGATCCGCGATGCGCTGGGCCGGCGCAAGACCGAGAACGGTCAGAAGGCCGCCGAGATGATCGTGCTTAATGCTGGCGCGGCACTGTATGCAGCCGACCATGCCATGAGCCTGAAAGCCGGTGTAGAACTGGCCCATGATGTACTGCACACCGGCCTGGCCTGGGAAAAGCTGCAGGAATTGGGTGCCTTTACTGCAGTATTCAAGGTGGAGAACGAAGCATGAGTGTGCCGACGGTGCTGGAAAGGATCATTGCCCGCAAGTTTCAGGAAGTGGCCGAGCGCAGTGCGCACGTCAGCCTCGCCGAACTGGAGGGCCTGGCCAAGGCCGCTGACGCCCCGCGAGGCTTCGCCAACGCGCTGATCGAGCAGGCCAAGCGCAAGCAGCCCGCGGTGATTGCCGAAATCAAGAAAGCTTCGCCAAGCAAGGGCGTGATCCGCGAGCACTTCGTGCCAGCGGAAATCGCGGTCAGCTACGAGAAGGGCGGGGCCACCTGCCTGTCGGTGTTGACCGATGTCGATTATTTCCAGGGTGCCGATGAGTACTTGCAGCAGGCCCGCGCGGCGGTTTCGCTGCCGGTGATCCGCAAGGACTTCATGGTCGACCCTTACCAGATCGTCGAAGCCCGGGCCCTGGGGGCAGATTGCGTACTGCTGATCGTGTCGGCGCTGGATGACGTGAAGATGGCTGAACTGGCCGCCACTGCCAAGGACGTCGGCCTCGACGTGCTGGTGGAAGTGCACGATGGCGATGAACTGGAGCGCGCGCTGAAAACCCTGGATACGCCGCTGGTGGGGGTGAACAACCGCAACCTGCACACCTTCGAGGTCAGCCTGGAAACCACCCTTGACCTGCTGCCGCGCATTCCGCGTGACCGTCTGGCGATTACCGAAAGCGGTATTCTCAACCGGGCCGATGTGGAGCTGATGGCAATCAACGAGGTTTACTCGTTCCTGGTGGGTGAGGCGTTCATGCGCGCCGAGCAGCCTGGCCTGGAATTACAGCGGCTGTTCTTCCCCGAGCAGGTGAAGAAGACTGTTCAGCAACTGGACTGATCAAATGAAGCCGGCGTTTTTGCCGGCTTTTTTGTACCTGTAATGGCCTCTTCGCGGGCAAGCCCGCTCCTACACGGGTACGCGCCCTGTCGTAGGAGCGGGTTTACCCGCGAAGAGGCCAGTGAAATCAACATCATAGGTGGATCAATGACCGATCAACCCCTGGCCCTGAGCGTCGAACAAGGCCTGCACGCCGAGCAGGAACTGCTGGCCGCCGTCTGCCGTGGCGAACGCGAAAGTGGCGTGCTGTTCTGGCGCCCCACCGACCACGCGCTGGTCATGCCTCGGCGCATGAGCCGGCTGGGCAACTTCGAGGTCGCCTGCGCGGAATTGGCTATTGCTGGCTGGCCGGTGCTGCTGCGAGAAACCGGCGGCGAACCGGTGCCTCAGTCGCATTCGACGGTGAACGTTGCACTGGTCTACGCCGCACCGCGCAGTGAAGGCGACCACGGCCGTATCGAAAATGCCTACGAGCGCCTGTGTCTGCCGCTGTGTGATGTGCTGCGCGAGTGGGGCGGCGTAGCGTCAGTCGGGGAAATCGACGGGGCCTTCTGCGATGGCCGCTACAACGTCAACCTCAATGGCCGCAAATTGGTGGGTACCGCCCAGCGCTGGCGTCAGGGCCTGGGTGGCAAGCGTCCGGTGGTGCTGGTGCACGGTGCGCTGCTGCTGGACAACGAGCGTGAGTCGATGGTGGCGGCGGTCAACCGCTTCAACGAGTGCTGTGAGCTGGAGCAACGCTGTCGCGCCGATGCGCACATCGCCTTGCACGAAGTGGCGCCGGTAGCACCTTGGTTCGAGCGCCTTTCGCAGGCCTACGCCAAGGTACTGGCCGAGTTGCCCAAGGACTAGCGGGTACCGTGGACCACCATGGTCTTGCCTTTGACCTGCACCAGGCTGCGTTCCTCGAGATCCTTGAGAACGCGGCCGACCATTTCCCGAGAGCAACCGACGATTCGGCCGATTTCCTGACGGGTAATCTTGATTTGCATGCCATCGGGGTGGGTCATGGCGTCGGGCTGCTTGCACAGTTCCAGCAGGCAACGGGCAACTCGCCCGGTCACGTCGAAAAATGCCAAATCGCCAACCTTGCGCGTAGTGTTGCGCAGGCGCTGGGCCATCTGGCTACCCAGGGCATAGAGGATTTCCGGGTCCTGGCGCGCCAGCTCGCGAAACTTCTCGTAGCTGATTTCGGCCACTTCGCATTCTGTCTTGGCGCGTACCCAGGCACTGCGCTGCTGCTCGCCATCAACGGGCTCGAACAGGCCTAGCTCGCCAAAGAAATCGCCATGGTTGAGGTAGGCGATGATCATTTCATGGCCGTCGTCGTCCTCGATGAGGATGGTGACCGAACCCTTGATGATGAACGACAGTGTCTCGGCCCGGTCGCCGGCGCAGATGATATTGCTTTTGGCGGTGTAGCGGCGGCGCTGGCAGTGTACCAGCAGCTTGTCGATGTTCTTTATCTTGGCGGGTAGGGCGGAGGCAACCATCACGAAATCCTGTTCGATATGACGCATAGGCTTTTTTAGAGGTTGGCTGACGGAGAGCGCCAGTCATTTGGCGCCAGCTTATCAGACACTACGAGATGTTTCGGTACTAAACCGACACATCTCGTGCTTTTCCCACAGCCGCACAAGGTCTAAGCTGACACCCTTTTCCGAAAATCAGGAGTCCGGGTAGATGAAGGCACGTATCCAGTGGGCCGGTGAGGCAATGTTCCTCGGCGAATCGGGGAGCGGCCATGTCGTCGTAATGGACGGCCCGCCCGAGGCCGGCGGCCGCAACCTGGGCGTGCGACCGATGGAAATGCTGTTGCTGGGCCTGGGTGGCTGCAGCAGCTTTGACGTGGTGAGCATTCTGAAGAAGTCGCGCCAGGCAGTGGAAAGCTGCGAGGCATTTCTGGAGGCGGAGCGCGCCAGCGAAGACCCTAAGGTGTTCACCAAAATTCACATGAACTTCGTGGTGAAAGGGCGTGGGCTGAAAGAAGCGCAGGTCAAGCGGGCGGTGGAGCTGTCGGCGGAAAAGTATTGCTCGGCTTCGATCATGCTCGAGCGTGCCGGGGTTGAGATTACCCATGGGTATGAAATCGTAGAGCTGGGTTAAGGCTGAGATTCCGGGGCCGCTTTGCAGCCCTTGTGGAAGCGGGTGAACCCGCTCCCACCCGCGGCCCGGGCGAGTTTCAGTTGCGCAGGGCCGGAAGGGCCATCCGCAACCATTGCGGAAGACGGCTTCTTAGCGCCTGGCTCAACCGCTCCCGGCGCTTTTGGTAAACCAGGCCAAGCCAGATAACCCCCAGCCCGATCATGGTCAGCACCACCGGGAACAGCAACGACTGGGCAAACACCTCGTACGACAGATATCCCAGATAAGCCGCCACCCCCAGCGCACCAAACACCATGAATACCGGCCGACGCAGCAGCACCGCCATGCCCATCAGCGCAATGTTGATCAGGCAGTACATGGCCTTGCCCAACTCACTGCCGCTGTCCAGTAGCGTCAACCCGCCCCAGAACGCTGCCAGCCCGGCGAGGTAACCCCAACGGGCGTAGTCCTCACGTGTGCGGCCGTCTATCACGAGGAAAACCACCAGCAAGCCCAGCCCAAACCACAGGGAGACGTGGCGACGCTGCTCCCAACTGAACGGTGAGCCGAAGAACCACTCGCTAAGGTCCATCGACATGAACCACAAGGCCACGGCCATTGGCATGTCGACGAACGGGTAGGGGATCAGTCGCAGCATTAGCAGCCCGGCAAGCACCGTGGCTGCTTCCATCGCCAGCCAGCCGCCTTGCACGTAGGTGTAGTACTGGTGGTAGTCAGCCTGCGCATCGTCCAGTGGCCACCAGCCGAGCATGCGTTCGATAGCGAATACCGCCAGCGGCACGATGCTGACGGCTACTGCTGCCAGCACGCCAGCAGCGACGGGCTGGACGCGGCGTTGCAGATGGAGGGCGAACAAGGTGATCAGCAGGATATAGAGGCTGGCGATGATCAACAGCGCGCCGTCACCGAGGCTCATCCATGCCTCGGTGAGCAACCAGCCCATTGCCGCCATGATCAGCATGGCGCCAAAGTAGAAGGCAACATGGGCCAGCTGAAAGCTGCCACGTGGTGCGGGTTGCTGGCGCAGGAATGCCAACAGGCTTTGGTCCTGGCCTGGTTGGAGAATGCCTGCTTGCACGGCGCGCGCCAGGTCCTTGGCGTCGAATCGATCCGTCATGGCGATGCCTTCAGATGCGGTATGTGCTCTTGGTCATGACCTTGGCCAGCAAGCTCATGCCAAAGCGGACGGGGGCCGGGAAGCGATAACCACCGGCTTCCAGTGCAGACTCGGCGTGCTGTTCTTCGTCGATGCGCATCTGCTCGAGAATGGCCCGGGATTTTTCATCTTCGTGCGGGAGCTGCTCCAGGTGCTCGTCGAGGTGCTTGCACACCTGATGTTCGGTAGCGGCGACGAAGCCCAGGCTGACCTTGTCGCTGACCAGCCCGGCCAGTGCGCCAATGCCGAACGACATGCCGTAGAACAGAGGGTTGAGCACGCTCGGGTGGCTGTTCAGCTGGCGAATGCGCTGTTCGCACCAGGCCAGGTGATCCACTTCTTCCTCGGCGGCATGCTCCATGGCCTTGCGCACTTCGGGCAGCTTGGCGGTCAGGGCCTGGCCTTGGTACAACGCCTGGGCGCAGACTTCACCGGTATGGTTGATGCGCATCAGCCCGGCAATATGACGGGCCTGCTGCTCGTCCAGGTCAGCGTCTGGCTGGACGATGGCCGGCGATGGCCGGGTGGGTTGGCCGCTGAAGGGCAGCAAGGTGCGCATGGCGGTATCGGCCTGCAGCAACAAGCGGTCGAGCGGCGAGTAGTGACGTTCGGTAGCCATCGGGCACCTCCGCAAGAATGTGCCCGACAGTTTACCGCAATAGCGGCGGGGTCGCTTGCCGTGGGTCAGCCCGGAGGCCAGTTCATCTGGCGCTGGCCAAGCACGTGCATATGGATGTGGTAGACGGTCTGGCCGCCTTTGGGGTTGCAGTTCATGACCACACGGAAACCTTCCTCGCAGCCTTGTTCGACAGCCAGGCGCTGGGCGGTGAACAGGATGTGGCCAGCCAGGGCCTTGTCTTCTTCGGTCAGGTCATTGAGGGTGCGAATGTGCTTTTTCGGGATGACCAGAAAATGTACCGGTGCCGCGGGTGCAATGTCCTTGAAGGCCAGGATCTGGTCGTCTTCATAGATGATATCTGCCGGGATTTCCCGGTTGATGATTTTGAGGAATAGATCGTCCACAGCACTTGCTCCATGGTGAGGGTCGGGCCGAGTGTACTCAGCCGTGAGCCGCTCGCCCAGTGGCTATTCCATGCCTGAGGGGCAATAGCGGCGGTGGATGGCCCCGGCCAGCTTGCGCACCAGCCAGCGCGGCAGCAGCCGCGGTGCGAACGCCAGCCAGCGGTTGCGCCGGCCGGGCATGATCAGTGCGCGGTTCTTGTCCAGTGCCCGCACGGTGTACAGCGCCACTTCCTCGGGGCTGAGGCAGCGCGGCTTGCCATCGAGCCGCGCAATGCGCCGGCGTGCGGAACGTACCGGGCCAGGGCACAGTACCGAGACCTTGATGCCGGTGCGCTTGAGTTCTTCGCGCAGGGCCTGGGAAAAGCTCAACACGTAGGCCTTGCTGGCGGCATAGGCGGCCATCCATGGGCCAGGCGCCACCCCGGCCAGGCCGGCGACGTTGAGAATCTGCCCGCCACCCTGTACAGCCATCAGGTTACCGATGGCATGGCACAGGCGGCTCAGGGCCAGCACGTTGACTTCCAGCAGATCCTGTTCGTCGGCCCATTCATGGGCCAGGAACGGCCCATAGGTGCGCAAGCCCGCGCAGTTGACCAGCAAATCGATACGCCGCTCGCCTTCTTCCAGCTCTAGCACGAAGCCTGAAAGGCGCAGCGGCTGGCTGAGGTCGCAGGCGCGGAACAGCACCTCGACGCCGAAACGCTGGGTCAGCTCGATGGCAACAGGCTCCAGCGTTTCTCGTTGGCGTGCCACCAGGATCAGATTGCGCCCGCGCCGTGCCAGCGCTTCCGCCAAGGCCAGGCCCAGGCCGCTGGAAGCACCAGTGATCATGGCGTAACGGGTCATGCAAGGCTCCTGGGGGCGGAAGAGGGCGCCTAGTGTACAACTTGCCCGTGCAAGGTGTTGCCTTTTGCTACAAGGCGCGGGCGCGCAGAACCTGGCAGTGCTCCAGGGCTTGCCGGTACTCGCCATGCAGGCGCTCGATCAATGCGCTGGCGCTGGGCAGGTCATGGATGGCACCGACGCCCTGGCCCGCTGACCATACGGTCTTCCAGGCCTTGGCTTCGTCATCGATCGGCTTGAGCTTGCCTTGCACCTGCCCCGCTTTGAGGGCGTTCATGTCGTAGCCGGCCTGCTCCAGGCTCTGGCGCAGGAAGCTGGCGGGGATGCCGGACACCACGGGTGTGTGGATGATGTCGGCGGCATGGGCATCCAGCAGCATCTGTTTGTAGGCGCCCTGAGCCTGGCTTTCTGTGGTGGCGATGAAGCGCGTGCCCATGTACGCCAGGTCCGCCCCCAGCAGTTGTGCGGCCAGGATTTCGTGGCCGTGGTTAATGCAACCAGCCAGCAGCAGGGTCTTGTCGAAGAACTGGCGAATTTCTGCGGCCAGGGCGAACGGGCTCCAGGTGCCGGCATGGCCGCCCGCGCCTGCGGCGACGGCGATAAGGCCATCGACACCGGCTTCGGCGGCCTTTTCGGCATGCCGGCGGGTGGTGACATCGTGGAGCACCAGGCCGCCGTAGCCGTGTACGGCATCGACCACTTCCTTTACTGCCCCCAGGCTGGTGATAACGATTGGTACACGGTGTTCGACGCACAAGGCCAAGTCGGCCTGCAGGCGCGGGTTGGTCGGGTGGACGATCAGGTTGACGGCGTAGGGCGCTGGCGCCTGCAGTTGAGCCAGGCCTGCCTCGATCTCTTCCAGCCAAGCCTTGAAGCCAGCGCTGTCGCGTTGGTTCAGTGCCGGGAAACTGCCAACCACGCCGCTGGCGCAGCAGGCCAGCACCAATTGGGGGTTGGAGATGAGGAACATCGGCGCGGCAACCACGGGCAGCCGCAGGCGTTGTTCGAGCGAGGCAGGTAGCGACATGGCAAGGCTCCTTGAGCGGGTGGCTATGTCAGAACGGTTTCACCACCACCAGAATGACGATAGCCAGCAGAATCAGCACGGGCACTTCGTTGAACCAGCGATAGTAAACGTGGCTGCGGGTGTTGGTGCCGTTGGCGAAGCGTTTGCGCTGGGCACCGCACACGTGATGGTAGCCGGTCAGCAGGATGACCAGGGTGAGCTTGGCATGCAGCCACCCCTGGCTCAGCCAGCCGGGGGTGAGGTACAGCATCCAGGCGCCAAAAACGTAGGTGGCGATCATCGCCGGGTTCATGATGCCGCGGTACAGCTTGCGCTCCATGGTCACGAAGCGTTCCTGGCTGATGCTATCCTGGCTCTGGGCGTGGTAGACGAACAGCCTGGGCAGGTAGAACAGGCCGGCGAACCAGCAGACCACGCTGACGATATGCAGCGCTTTGATCCATAGGTAAAGCATGGAGGGAGTTCCTTCAGATAGTCACGGTCGTCAGATAGTAGTGGTCAGGCGCCCGAAGGGTCACCCGAAGAGTTGTTACAGGCGCCCTGCGCCCCTATTATCGTGCGCTTTCCAGACGGCTCGTTGATAAGGGGCAAGCGTTATGATCAAGGTCGGTATCGTCGGCGGCACGGGTTACACCGGCGTCGAACTGTTGCGTCTGCTGGCACAGCATCCACAGGCCGAAGTGGCGGTCATCACTTCGCGCTCCGAGGCGGGCGTGGCGGTGGCGGACATGTACCCGAACCTGCGCGGCCACTATGACGGGTTGGCGTTCAGCGTGCCGGACAGCAAGGCTCTGGGGGCCTGCGATGTGGTGTTCTTCGCCACTCCGCATGGTGTTGCACACGCCCTGGCCGGTGAGCTGCTGGCGGCTGGCACCAAGGTGATCGACCTGTCGGCCGACTTCCGTCTGCAGGATGCCACTGAGTGGGGCAAGTGGTACGGTCAGCCCCATGGCGCGCCAGAGCTGCTCAAGGACGCAGTCTATGGCCTGCCCGAAGTCAACCGCGAGAAGATCCGCCAGGCACGCCTCATCGCTGTGCCGGGTTGCTACCCGACTGCAACCCAGCTGGGCTTCCTTCCGCTGCTGGAGGCGGGCCTGGCTGACCCGTCGCGCCTGATCGCCGACTGCAAGTCGGGTGTCAGCGGCGCTGGTCGTGGTGCGGCAGTGGGCTCGCTGTTCTGCGAGGCCGGCGAAAGCATGAAAGCCTACGCGGTAAAGGGCCATCGCCACTTGCCGGAGATCAGCCAGGGCCTGCGCCTGGCCGCGGGCAAGGACATCGGCCTGACTTTCGTGCCGCACCTGACGCCGATGATCCGTGGCATCCATGCCACCCTGTACGCGAACGTGGTCGATACCTCGGTCGACCTGCAGGCGCTGTTCGAGAAACGCTACGCCGATGAACCGTTCGTCGACGTGATGCCAGCAGGCAGCCATCCGGAAACCCGTAGCGTGCGTGGTGCCAACGTCTGCCGCATTGCCGTTCATCGTCCGCAGGGTGGTGATCTGGTGGTGGTGCTTTCGGTGATCGACAACCTGGTCAAGGGTGCCTCCGGCCAGGCGGTGCAGAACCTCAACATTCTGTTCGGTCTGGATGAGCGCATGGGCCTGTCCCATGCCGGCTTGCTGCCGTAAGGCCGCCAGCATTGGAAAAGGCCCGCGTCGTGCGGGCCTTTTTGCAGGTCGCGACTAAAGCCGCACAATTCTTGACCGATTTTCTCGGGAAAGCGGATAATGCGCGTCATCGAGTTTTATGGCGGCTACCGCGCCGGGAGAATCAACATGAGCGTCGAAACCTTCACCCCTACCGGTCTGGAGTTCACCCATGGGGCAGCCCAGAAGGTGAAAAACCTGGTCAATGAGGAAGGCAATGAACGTCTGAAACTGCGGGTGTTCGTGACCGGTGGTGGTTGCTCGGGCTTCCAGTATGGCTTCACCTTCGATGAAGACGTGGCCGAAGATGACACCATTGTCGAGCGCGAGGGCGTTTCCCTGGTGGTCGACCCGATGAGCTTCCAGTACCTGGCGGGTGCCGAAGTGGACTACCAGGAAGGCCTGGAAGGCTCGCGCTTCGTGATCAAGAACCCGAATGCCGCGACCACCTGCGGTTGCGGGTCGTCGTTCTCGATCTAAGGGCTGGGCATACGAAAACGCCGCGCAATTGCGCGGCGTTTTGCTTTCTGGCGTAGTGGCTATGCCGGGTAGATTGCGCCCAGTACGCGCAGGCCCTTGGCGGCAGTGACGCTGGGGCGGTTGGCGGCGATACCCTCCAGGCAGCAGTGAGCCAGCCAGGCGAAGGCCATGGCTTCGACCCAGTCCGGGTCTACGCCATAGGCGCCAGTGCTTGCGACACGGGCCGCAGGTAGCAGCTGGCCAAGACGGGCCATCAGCGCGCCGTTGCGGGCGCCTCCACCACAGACCAACAGCGCCTCGGTGCCTTGCTGGGCTTTGCCAAGCGAATCGATGATGCTGCGTGCGGTCAGTTCCAGCAGTGTCGCCTGCACGTCCTGGGCCCGGTATGCCGGCAGGTTGGCCAGGTGGCGATCCAGCCAAGGCAGGTTGAACACCTCGCGGCCGGTACTCTTCGGGCCGCTGCCGGCAAAGAACGGGTCAGCCATCAGTGCGCTGAGCAACCCGGGCTGAGCCACACCCGAGGCAGCCCAGGCGCCATCTGCATCATAGGGGTGGCCGTGCTCGCGCTCGATCCAGGCATCCAGCAACACGTTCCCCGGGCCGCAATCGAACCCATGAACCGGCTTGTCCTGCTCGATCAGGCTGAGGTTGCTGAAACCGCCTACGTTAAGGATTGCCAGGCGTCGGCCAAGCTGGCTGAACAGGGTTTCGTGGAAGGCCGGTACCAGTGGCGCGCCTTGGCCGCCGGCAGCCACATCGCGACGGCGGAAGTCGGCGACCACGCTGATGCCGGTCAGTTCGGCGAGCAGTGCGGGGTTACCGATCTGCACAGTAAAGCCGCGGGCCGGTTCATGGCGAATGGTCTGGCCGTGGCTGCCGATGGCGCGAACGGCTTCGGGCTTCAGTCCCTGGCGAGCCAGCAGTTGGCGGATACCTTCGCCGGCCAGGCTGGCCCAGCGGTTTTCCGCCAGTGCTGCACGGGCAATCTCGTCAGGGCCGCTGCTGCACAGGGCCAGCAGGTCCTGGCGCAGGTCCGGGGGCATGGGCAGGTAGTGGGTGGCGAGCAGTTCAAGCTGCTCGCCTTGTTCGACCAGGGCGATATCCAGGCCATCGAGGCTGGTGCCGGACATCACCCCCAAGTAGAGCGCCATGGCTTAGCGCTTGTTCGCTGCGAGCAGGGTGGCCTTTTCCTGATCCATACGGGCAATCAGCGGCTGGCTCTGCTGCAGGAAGCGCTGACGCTCGTTCTTGGCAATCGGGTCAGCCATTGGCACTTTCTGGCTCAGCGGGTCGACGTGCACGCCGTTGACCTGGAACTCGTAGTGCAGGTGTGGGCCGGTGGACAGGCCGGTAGTGCCGATGTAGCCAATGATCTGGCCCTGTTTGACCGTGCTGCCGGTCTTGATGCCTTTGGCAAAGCCCTGCATGTGGCCATACAGCGTCTTGTAGCGGTTGCCATGCTGAATGATCACGGTATTGCCGTAGCCACCACGGCGCCCGGCCAGTTCGATGCGACCGTCACCGGCTGCCTTGATTGGTGTACCGCGGGGGGCCGCGTAGTCGACGCCTTTGTGGGCGCGGATCTTGTTCAGGATGGGGTGCTTGCGACCGGCGGAAAAGCGCGAGCTGATGCGGGCGAAGTCGACGGGCGTACGGATGAAGGCCTTGCGCAGGCTGTTGCCGTCGGCGGTGTAGTAGGTAGTGTTGCCCTGCTTGTTGGTGTAGCGCACGGCAGTGTAGGTTTTGCCGCGGTTGGTGAAGCGCGCAGAGAGGATGTTACCGGTGCCGACGACCTTGCCATCCATCACCTTCTGTTCGTAGACCACGTCGAACTCGTCCCCAGGGCGAATATCCTGTGCGAAGTCGATGTCGTAACCCAGCACGCGGGCCATGTCCATGGTCATGCTGTGGGACAGGCCGGCGCGCTGGGCGGAAGCAGACAGCGAGCTCTTGATCACCCCGTGGGCATAGGCGGTGCGTATCACCGGCTTGCTGATTTCACGGTTGAAGGTGTAGCCCTTGGCGGTTTTGGTCAGGCGAATGGTTTCGAGATTGCTGACTTTGCTGTGCAGACTGGCCAGCTGGCCATCCTTGTCGAGCTCAAATTGCAAGACCTGGCCGTGCTTGAGCTGGCTGAACTGCTTGGCCTGCTTGTTGCTGGCCAGCAAATCATGCACAGCATTGGCTGGCAGGCCGACCTTGGCGAACAGGGTGGACAGAGTATCGCCGCGGGCCACGGTGACTTCGCGGTGGCCAGGCTCCTTGGCGGCCTCGGCAACCGGCTCAGCGGCCGGGGCCTGTTGATCGGCCTTCTGGGTTTCGGGGGTAGCCTCTTCGATCTGGGCGAAAGGCGAGCCTTGCTCACCTTCGCTTTGCACCAGGGGTGCGGCGCGGGATTCGTCTTTCAGCTGCTCGGCAGGGCTTTCGAGCTCGAGGTTGAGGGTAGTTTTCTTGGCTTCCACTTCGCTGGAAGGAAATACCAGCAAAGCCAGGCTGAGCAGGGCGGCGATGCCGCTGGCGGCCAACAGATGGCTCTTCGGATAAAGCGGGGGCGCTTTAGGCGGTTCGTTGGTCATGGGCAAGGTGACTTTGAAAAAGGTGAAATGGAAAAGATGAATGACATGATGAAGATGAAATAACTGTATAAAATATAACCAAATCCATTTTCACGCAAGGGCGCGTAGACGCCGCAAGCCTGTGTTCGGGTCACATTCCTTTGCGAAACTTGTATTTGACGGCCGATCTTGTATGGTTGGCTCCCCCTGAATCTGAGCCTTGCGGGTTTGTCTATGAAGTCGGTTGAAGAGCAGCTGGCGCTTATCAAGCGCGGTGCGGAAGAAGTACTGGTCGAGTCGGAACTGGTGGAGAAGCTCAAGCGCGGCCAACCTCTGCGCATCAAGGCTGGCTTTGACCCGACCGCACCTGACCTGCACCTGGGTCACACGGTGCTGATCAACAAGCTGCGCCAGTTCCAGGATCTGGGCCACCAGGTCATCTTCCTGATTGGTGACTTCACCGGCATGATTGGCGACCCGAGCGGCAAGAGCGCCACGCGCCCGCCGCTGACCCGCGAGCAGGTGCTGGAGAACGCCGAGACGTACAAGCAGCAGGTTTTCAAGATTCTTGACCCTGCCAAGACTGAAGTCGCGTTCAACTCCACGTGGATGGACAAGCTGACCCCTGCCGACTTCATTCGCCTGGCTTCGCAGTACACCGTCGCGCGCATGCTGGAGCGTGATGACTTCGACAAGCGTTACACCACCAACCAGCCGATTGCCATTCACGAGTTCCTCTATCCGCTGGTGCAGGGGTACGACTCGGTAGCGCTGAAGGCGGACGTTGAGCTGGGCGGTACCGACCAGAAGTTCAACCTGCTGATGGGGCGCGAACTGCAGCGCTCTTATGGCCAGGAAGCGCAGAACATTGTGACCATGCCACTGCTCGAAGGGCTCGACGGCGTGAAGAAGATGTCGAAGTCGCTGGGCAACTATGTCGGCATCCAGGAAGCGCCAGGGGTGATGTACAGCAAGCTGGTGTCGATCCCGGATACCCTGATGTGGCGTTACTTCGAGCTGCTGAGCTTCCGTTCGATGGAAGAAATCGAGCAGTTCCGTGCCGACGTCGCCAACGGTGCCAACCCGCGTGACATCAAGATCAAGTTGGCAGAAGAGATCGTCGCGCGCTTCCATGGAGAAGAGGCTGCGGCCAATGCTCACCGTGCTGCCGGTAACCGTATGAAGGAAGGCGAGCTGCCGGAAGACTTGCCGGAGATCGAAGTGGCTGCGGCGGAAGACCTGCCAATTGCTGCGGTGCTGAACCGGGCTGGTCTGGTCAAGAACTCGGCACAGGCGCGAGACTTGCTGAATAGCGGCGCGGTGAAAGTTGATGGTGCAGTGGTCGACAAGGACTTCATGTTTGTCCTTGGTGCTACCCATGTGTGCCAAGCGGGCAAGAAGTCGTTTGGCCGGGTTACCCTCAAGGCTGAGTGATTGCCTGGATGGTGTAGCTATATAGAAGCGGGGAGGCCGGTAGGCCTCCCCGCTTTGTTTTTGGGGTTTGGTGGTTGCTGTTGTAGGGGGAGGGGGCTGTTTTGAGAGGGTGTTGGCGGTGAGATGTGTCCGCCACAACCCTTGCAGCGCCTGTGAGATCGAGCGCCGCCCGCGTCCGGCTTGAGACATTCACCGCCTATGAAACCGAGCGCCGCGCGGGCGGCGCTCGGTCTCATAGGCGCTGAAACTGTCGTGGCGAACACTTGGCAGCCTCGATACGGTCTTTTCCCCTTATATTTCACTTTCTTGAAATTAAAGGTTGACGCCCTCTCGAATCCCCTTATAATGCGCCCCACTTCCAGCGACATCGGAACGAAAAACTCCTTGAGATTCAATGAGTTAAGTAGTTAAGGCAAAAGCTGAAAGGGCTACGATCGAATGATCGAAAGCGGTTGAGATGATGGTTGACAGCGCTTCCAAGTGCTGTATGATTCGCCTCCCGCTACGAGAGATCGCAGCGAGCCAAGTGTTTGAAGCTAAACGAGTTTCTCGCAGAAAACTTCAAAATAAACGCTTGACAGGCCCTGAGGAAAGCGTAGAATGCGCGCCTCGGTTGAGACGAAAAGCTCTTAACCAAACGCTCTTTAACAAATCGAATCAAGCAATTCGTGTGGGTGCTTGTGAGTATGGACTGATAGTCAAAAAGATTATCAGCATCACAAGTGGCCATGCGAGAAATCACATAGTCATTTGAGATTGCTGAGCCAAGTTTAGGGTTTCTTAAAAACCCAAGCAGTATTGAACTGAAGAGTTTGATCATGGCTCAGATTGAACGCTGGCGGCAGGCCTAACACATGCAAGTCGAGCGGATGACGGGAGCTTGCTCCTTGATTCAGCGGCGGACGGGTGAGTAATGCCTAGGAATCTGCCTGGTAGTGGGGGACAACGTTTCGAAAGGAACGCTAATACCGCATACGTCCTACGGGAGAAAGCAGGGGACCTTCGGGCCTTGCGCTATCAGATGAGCCTAGGTCGGATTAGCTAGTTGGTGGGGTAATGGCTCACCAAGGCGACGATCCGTAACTGGTCTGAGAGGATGATCAGTCACACTGGAACTGAGACACGGTCCAGACTCCTACGGGAGGCAGCAGTGGGGAATATTGGACAATGGGCGAAAGCCTGATCCAGCCATGCCGCGTGTGTGAAGAAGGTCTTCGGATTGTAAAGCACTTTAAGTTGGGAGGAAGGGCAGTAAGTTAATACCTTGCTGTTTTGACGTTACCGACAGAATAAGCACCGGCTAACTCTGTGCCAGCAGCCGCGGTAATACAGAGGGTGCAAGCGTTAATCGGAATTACTGGGCGTAAAGCGCGCGTAGGTGGTTTGTTAAGTTGGATGTGAAAGCCCCGGGCTCAACCTGGGAACTGCATCCAAAACTGGCAAGCTAGAGTACGGTAGAGGGTGGTGGAATTTCCTGTGTAGCGGTGAAATGCGTAGATATAGGAAGGAACACCAGTGGCGAAGGCGACCACCTGGACTGATACTGACACTGAGGTGCGAAAGCGTGGGGAGCAAACAGGATTAGATACCCTGGTAGTCCACGCCGTAAACGATGTCAACTAGCCGTTGGAATCCTTGAGATTTTAGTGGCGCAGCTAACGCATTAAGTTGACCGCCTGGGGAGTACGGCCGCAAGGTTAAAACTCAAATGAATTGACGGGGGCCCGCACAAGCGGTGGAGCATGTGGTTTAATTCGAAGCAACGCGAAGAACCTTACCAGGCCTTGACATGCAGAGAACTTTCCAGAGATGGATTGGTGCCTTCGGGAACTCTGACACAGGTGCTGCATGGCTGTCGTCAGCTCGTGTCGTGAGATGTTGGGTTAAGTCCCGTAACGAGCGCAACCCTTGTCCTTAGTTACCAGCACGTTATGGTGGGCACTCTAAGGAGACTGCCGGTGACAAACCGGAGGAAGGTGGGGATGACGTCAAGTCATCATGGCCCTTACGGCCTGGGCTACACACGTGCTACAATGGTCGGTACAGAGGGTTGCCAAGCCGCGAGGTGGAGCTAATCTCACAAAACCGATCGTAGTCCGGATCGCAGTCTGCAACTCGACTGCGTGAAGTCGGAATCGCTAGTAATCGCGAATCAGAATGTCGCGGTGAATACGTTCCCGGGCCTTGTACACACCGCCCGTCACACCATGGGAGTGGGTTGCACCAGAAGTAGCTAGTCTAACCTTCGGGGGGACGGTTACCACGGTGTGATTCATGACTGGGGTGAAGTCGTAACAAGGTAGCCGTAGGGGAACCTGCGGCTGGATCACCTCCTTAATCGACGACATCAGCCTGCTGATGAGCTCCCACACGAATTGCTTGATTCATTGTCGAAGACGTTTTTCCTGGTCAGAACCTGGAAATGAGCATTCGCATCGAATGTTGATTTCTGGCTTTTGTCAGATCGTTCTTTAAAAATTCGGATATGTGATAGATATAGACTGAACACCAGTTTCACTGCTGGTGGATCAGGCTAAGGTAAAATTTGTGAGTTCTGCTCGAAAGAGCAACGTACGAATTTTCGGCGAATGTCGTCTTCACAGTATAACCAGATTGCTTGGGGTTATATGGTCAAGTGAAGAAGCGCATACGGTGGATGCCTTGGCAGTCAGAGGCGATGAAAGACGTGGTAGCCTGCGATAAGCTTTGGGGAGTCGGCAAACAGACTGTGATCCAGAGATCTCTGAATGGGGGAACCCAGCCAGCATAAGCTGGTTATCTTGTACTGAATACATAGGTGCAAGAGGCGAACCAGGGGAACTGAAACATCTAAGTACCCTGAGGAAAAGAAATCAACCGAGATTCCCTTAGTAGTGGCGAGCGAACGGGGACCAGCCCTTAAGTTGATTTGAGATTAGTGGAACGCTCTGGAAAGTGCGGCCATAGTGGGTGATAGCCCCGTACACGAAAATCTCTTGTCAATGAAATCGAGTAGGACGGAGCACGAGAAACTTTGTCTGAATATGGGGGGACCATCCTCCAAGGCTAAATACTACTGACTGACCGATAGTGAACCAGTACCGTGAGGGAAAGGCGAAAAGAACCCCGGAGAGGGGAGTGAAATAGAACCTGAAACCGTATGCGTACAAGCAGTGGGAGCCTACTTTGTTAGGTGACTGCGTACCTTTTGTATAATGGGTCAGCGACTTATATTCAGTGGCGAGCTTAACCGAATAGGGGAGGCGTAGCGAAAGCGAGTCTTAATAGGGCGTTTAGTCGCTGGGTATAGACCCGAAACCGGGCGATCTATCCATGGGCAGGTTGAAGGTTAGGTAACACTGACTGGAGGACCGAACCGACTACCGTTGAAAAGTTAGCGGATGACCTGTGGATCGGAGTGAAAGGCTAATCAAGCTCGGAGATAGCTGGTTCTCCTCGAAAGCTATTTAGGTAGCGCCTCATGTATCACTGTAGGGGGTAGAGCACTGTTTCGGCTAGGGGGTCATCCCGACTTACCAAACCGATGCAAACTCCGAATACCTACAAGTGCCGAGCATGGGAGACACACGGCGGGTGCTAACGTCCGTCGTGAAAAGGGAAACAACCCAGACCGTCAGCTAAGGTCCCAAAGTCATGGTTAAGTGGGAAACGATGTGGGAAGGCTTAGACAGCTAGGAGGTTGGCTTAGAAGCAGCCACCCTTTAAAGAAAGCGTAATAGCTCACTAGTCGAGTCGGCCTGCGCGGAAGATGTAACGGGGCTCAAACCATGCACCGAAGCTACGGGTATCATCTTATGATGATGCGGTAGAGGAGCGTTCTGTAAGCCTGTGAAGGTGAGTTGAGAAGCTTGCTGGAGGTATCAGAAGTGCGAATGCTGACATGAGTAACGACAATGCGAGTGAAAAACTCGCACGCCGAAAGACCAAGGTTTCCTGCGCAACGTTAATCGACGCAGGGTTAGTCGGTCCCTAAGGCGAGGCTGAAAAGCGTAGTCGATGGAAAACAGGTTAATATTCCTGTACTTCCAGTTATTGCGATGGAGGGACGGAGAAGGTTAGGCCAGCCTGGCGTTGGTTGTCCAGGTTTAAGGTGGTAGGCTGAAATCTTAGGCAAATCCGGGATTTCAAGGCCGAGAGCTGATGACGAGTTGCCTTCAGGCGACGAAGTGGTTGATACCATGCTTCCAAGAAAAGCTCCTAAGCTTCAGATAACTGGGAACCGTACCCCAAACCGACACAGGTGGTTAGGTAGAGAATACCAAGGCGCTTGAGAGAACTCGGGTGAAGGAACTAGGCAAAATGGCACCGTAACTTCGGGAGAAGGTGCGCCGGCGAGGGTGAAGGACTTGCTCCGTAAGCCCATGCCGGTCGAAGATACCAGGCCGCTGCGACTGTTTATTAAAAACACAGCACTCTGCAAACACGAAAGTGGACGTATAGGGTGTGACGCCTGCCCGGTGCCGGAAGGTTAATTGATGGGGTTAGCGCAAGCGAAGCTCTTGATCGAAGCCCCGGTAAACGGCGGCCGTAACTATAACGGTCCTAAGGTAGCGAAATTCCTTGTCGGGTAAGTTCCGACCTGCACGAATGGCGTAACGATGGCGGCGCTGTCTCCACCCGAGACTCAGTGAAATTGAAATCGCTGTGAAGATGCAGTGTATCCGCGGCTAGACGGAAAGACCCCGTGAACCTTTACTATAGCTTTGCACTGGACTTTGAATTTGCTTGTGTAGGATAGGTGGGAGGCTTTGAAGTGGGGACGCCAGTTCTCATGGAGCCATCCTTGAAATACCACCCTGGCAACTTTGAGGTTCTAACTCAGGTCCGTTATCCGGATCGAGGACAGTGTATGGTGGGTAGTTTGACTGGGGCGGTCTCCTCCCAAAGAGTAACGGAGGAGTACGAAGGTGCGCTCAGACCGGTCGGAAATCGGTCGTAGAGTATAAAGGCAAAAGCGCGCTTGACTGCGAGACAAACACGTCGAGCAGGTACGAAAGTAGGTCTTAGTGATCCGGTGGTTCTGTATGGAAGGGCCATCGCTCAACGGATAAAAGGTACTCCGGGGATAACAGGCTGATACCGCCCAAGAGTTCATATCGACGGCGGTGTTTGGCACCTCGATGTCGGCTCATCACATCCTGGGGCTGAAGCCGGTCCCAAGGGTATGGCTGTTCGCCATTTAAAGTGGTACGCGAGCTGGGTTTAGAACGTCGTGAGACAGTTCGGTCCCTATCTGCCGTGGACGTTTGAGATTTGAGAGGGGCTGCTCCTAGTACGAGAGGACCGGAGTGGACGAACCTCTGGTGTTCCGGTTGTCACGCCAGTGGCATTGCCGGGTAGCTATGTTCGGAAGAGATAACCGCTGAAAGCATCTAAGCGGGAAACTTGCCTCAAGATGAGATCTCACTGGGATCTTGAATCCCCTAAAGGGCCGTCGAAGACTACGACGTTGATAGGTTGGGTGTGTAAGCGCTGTGAGGCGTTGAGCTAACCAATACTAATTGCCCGTGAGGCTTGACCATATAACACCCAAGCAATCTGCTACGCAGATTGTGGTGGTGAAGACGAAAGACCCGAAAATTCGTAAGGCCACAAATATCGCATATCCGAATTCGCTGGGCTGTCCATCTGGACATTCTGGCAACAGAATTTCTTGACGACCATAGAGCATTGGAACCACCTGATCCCATCCCGAACTCAGTAGTGAAACGATGCATCGCCGATGGTAGTGTGGGGTTTCCCCATGTGAGAGTAGGTCATCGTCAAGATTCATTTCGCAAAACCCCTATCTGCGCATGCAGGTAGGGGTTTTGTCTTTGTGGGCTTAAAAATCCTGGCCTTGCCAATGCTCCTCCCTGTGATTGCGATACGCGGCCTCTCCTGCAGGCCCTTTTCCTATGCAAGCCAACAGCCCATGGCTATCATGCCTGCCTTATTCCAAGTCGAGACTGGCATGCTGAAGTTGTTGAATCTCCTCAAGGACGGTCGGTTCCATTCCGGAGAAGCTCTGGGGGCAGCCCTAGGGGTGAGTCGCAGCGCAGTTTGGAAACAGCTGCAGCATCTGGAAAGTGAGCTGAACCTCACCATTCACAAAGTTCGTGGGCGCGGTTACCAGTTGGCCGCGCCACTGGCGTTGCTTGAGGCGCAGGCAATCGCCGGATTCGCCGTGGGCGAACAGTGGCCGGTATTCATCCACGAAACCATCGATTCGACCAATGCCGAAGGCTTGCGCCTTGCCAGTGAAGGGCAGGCGGCTCCATTCCTGGTTCTGGCTGAGCGCCAGAGCGCCGGACGCGGTCGGCGCGGCCGGCAGTGGGTCAGCCCATTTGCTGAAAATCTCTATTACAGCCTGGTCCTGCGCGTCGATGGAGGCATGCGTCAGCTCGAGGGGTTGAGCTTGGTAGTGGGGTTGGCGGTAATGCGCACCTTGCAGGCGTTCGGTGTAAAGGATGTCGGGCTCAAATGGCCTAACGATGTGTTGGTACGTGGGCAGAAGATCACCGGGATTCTCCTGGAATTGGTAGGCGATCCTGCAGATGTCTGTCATGTGGTGCTAGGCATTGGTATCAATGTAAACATGCAGGTGAACGAACAGGTCGATCAGCAGTGGACTTCTATGCGGCGTGAGGTTGGTGCAGCCATAGATCGCAATCACTTGGTCGCGCTGCTCAGTCAGCAGCTACAGCACGAATTGGCGCGTCATCGCCGCTACGGCTTTGCCGCATTCCAGGAGGAGTGGGAGCAGGCGCACTTGTGGCAGGGGCGCAATGTATCGCTGGTTGCTGGTAGTACACGTATTGATGGCGTGGTTCTTGGCGTCGACGGGCAGGGTGGTTTGCGCCTTGAGGTGGACGGGATGGAAAAGAGCTTCAGTGGTGGTGAGCTCAGTTTGAGGTTGCGTGATGATTCTTGAGCTCGATTGCGGTAACAGCTTCATCAAGTGGCGGGTGATCCATGTTGCCGATGCTGTGATTGAAGGTGGTGGGATCGTCGATTCCGATCAGGCGCTGGTGGCGGAAGTGGCTGCGCTCGCTTCAGTGCGTCTCACGGGTTGCCGTATTGTCAGTGTGCGCAGCGAAGAAGAGACCGATGCGCTTTGCGCGTTGATTGCTCAGGCATTTGCCGTGCAGGCGAAGGTTGCCCACCCTGTCCGTGAAATGGCAGGTGTGCGCAATGGCTATGACGACTATCAGCGCCTGGGTATGGATCGTTGGCTGGCGGCGTTGGGGGCATTTCACCTGGCCAAGGGCGCGTGCCTGGTGATTGACCTGGGTACCGCGGCAAAAGCGGACTTCGTTTCTGCAGATGGCGAGCATCTTGGGGGCTACATCTGCCCAGGTATGCCATTGATGCGTAGCCAGCTGCGCACTCACACCCGTCGGATCCGCTATGACGATGCCTCCGCGGAGCGCGCATTGAGCAGCTTGTCACCAGGTCGCTCGACTGTCGAAGCGGTAGAGCGCGGTTGCGTATTGATGCTCCAGGGCTTTGCCTACACCCAGCTTGAGCAGGCTCGTGTGCTATGGGGTGAGGAGTTCACCGTGTTCCTCACTGGCGGTGATGCGCCACTGGTGAGGGCGGCCCTGCCACAGGCGCGGGTCGTGCCTGACCTGGTTTTCGTTGGCCTGGCAATGGCTTGTCCATTGGATTGAGGTGCCTATGCGCTGGTTGTTTCTGCTGTTACTGGTGCTCAACGTCTTTTATTACGTATGGCATCAGCAGGAAGCCCCGCTGAAGGTCAAGGAAGTCGCCCCGTTGTCGCTGTACAAGGGGAATCAGCAAGAAATCCGTCTGTTGCGTGAAACAGGTGTGTCGGCACCGCCCAAGCGTCGTGATGAATGCCTGGTGGTCGGTGGCGTGAAGGGGCAGGAGCAGTTGGATGCGCTGCGTCAACGCCTGCTGAGTCTGGATATTGCCACCTTGCCGGTGTCAGGACAGCTGCCGGGGGCGGATGGTCGCTGGCTCAAGGTTGCTCCGGAAAGCGAGCGTTTGCTGGACCAAACGGTGCTCTTGGCTCTTTCCAATGATTTCAAAGACTTAAAACATAAAATTATTTTCTGCCAGGGTATTGCAACTGACGAATAGCTTGATAGAATGGCGCCCGCTTCACAGGGAACACCACTCAGGTGGTAGAACTGGAAGCGGTGTCAAAGCAGCTAAGTTTCAGATTTGATTGAAAAAATTTGAAAAAACGCTTGACACTAGGACGGCAGACAAATAGAATGCCGGCCACATCTGGAGGGATTCCCGAGCGGTCAAAGGGGACGGACTGTAAATCCGTTGCGAGAGCTTCGAAGGTTCGAATCCTTCTCCCTCCACCAGTTTTAGCGAGAGCCGCAAGCTCCGCGGGTATAGTTTAGTGGTAGAACCTCAGCCTTCCAAGCTGATGATGCGGGTTCGATTCCCGCTACCCGCTCCAAGTTTGCCGGATTTTGCACAAAGTGTTTCGCTCTTGTAGCTCAGTTGGTAGAGCACACCCTTGGTAAGGGTGAGGTCAGCGGTTCAAGTCCGCTCAAGAGCTCCATATAAACAAGGCAGATATGAAAATATCTGCCTTTGTTTTATCAGTGCAAGACTATTTCTTCTGCGGAGGATTGTATCGATGGCTAAGGAAAAGTTTGATCGTTCCCTTCCCCACGTTAACGTCGGCACTATCGGCCACGTTGACCACGGTAAGACCACTCTGACCGCAGCTCTGACTCGCGTTTGCTCCGAAGTTTTCGGTTCGGCAATCGTTGAGTTCGACAAGATCGACTCGGCTCCGGAAGAAAAAGCGCGCGGTATCACCATCAACACCGCTCACGTCGAGTACAACTCGACCATTCGTCACTACGCTCACGTTGACTGCCCAGGTCACGCTGACTACGTGAAGAACATGATCACCGGTGCTGCCCAGATGGACGGCGCGATCCTGGTTTGCTCGGCCGCCGATGGTCCGATGCCACAAACCCGTGAGCACATCCTGTTGTCCCGTCAGGTAGGCGTTCCGTACATCGTGGTCTTCCTGAACAAGGCTGACCTGGTAGACGACGCTGAGCTGCTGGAGCTGGTCGAGATGGAAGTTCGCGACCTGCTGTCCACCTACGACTTCCCAGGCGACGACACTCCGATCATCATCGGTTCCGCTCGTATGGCGCTGGAAGGCAAAGACGACAACGAAATGGGCACTACCGCTGTTAAGAAGCTGGTAGAAACTCTGGACAGCTACATTCCTGAGCCAGTTCGTGCTATCGACCAGCCGTTCCTGATGCCGATCGAAGACGTGTTCTCGATCTCGGGTCGTGGTACCGTTGTTACCGGTCGTATCGAGCGTGGCATCGTCCGCGTTCAGGATCCGCTGGAAATCGTTGGTCTGCGTGACACCACCACCACCACCTGCACCGGTGTTGAGATGTTCCGCAAGCTGCTGGACGAAGGTCGTGCTGGCGAGAACTGCGGCGTTCTGCTGCGTGGTACCAAGCGTGACGACGTTGAGCGTGGCCAGGTTCTGGTCAAGCCAGGTTCGGTCAAGCCGCACACCAAGTTCACCGCAGAAGTCTACGTCCTGTCGAAGGAAGAAGGCGGCCGTCACACTCCGTTCTTCAAAGGCTACCGTCCACAGTTCTACTTCCGTACCACTGACGTGACCGGTAACTGCGAACTGCCGGAAGGCGTTGAAATGGTAATGCCAGGTGACAACATTCAGATGACTGTTACCCTGATCAAGACCATCGCAATGGAAGACGGTCTGCGCTTCGCTATCCGTGAAGGCGGTCGTACCGTCGGCGCCGGCGTCGTAGCAAAAATTATTGAATAAGTAGTTGATTTACTTGATCAGGCCGGTATAATGGCCGGCCTGATACAGCGTTACAGGTCAGTAGCTCAATTGGCAGAGCGACGGTCTCCAAAACCGTAGGTTGGGGGTTCGATTCCCTCCTGACCTGCCATTTCACCTCGGTGTGATGGCTTTCTTCTTACAGGATCCTCCTCGATGACCCCCAAAACTGAAGCCCAAGAATCGCGTTTTGATCTGTTCAAGTGGCTGGCTGTAGTGGCTTTGGTGGTTGTTGGTGTTGTGGGTAATCAATATTACTCCGGCTCTCCAATCCTGTATCGCGTTCTTGTACTTCTCGTCCTTGCTGCTGTCGCGGGCTTTGTGGCTCTGCAGACTGCGAAGGGCAAGTCGTTCTTTGCGCTGGCGAAGGAAGCTCGTACCGAGATTCGTAAAGTCGTGTGGCCGACCCGCCAGGAAACCACCCAGACCACGCTGATTGTCGTGGCTGTCGTGCTGGTTATGGCACTGCTGCTGTGGGGGCTCGACTCCCTGCTCGGCTGGGCGGTCTCCTTGATCGTTGGCTAAAGGTGTCCCGTGGCTAAGCGTTGGTATGTTGTGCATGCTTACTCGGGTTACGAGAAGCATGTAATGCGCTCCCTCATCGAGCGCGTCAAGCTGGCTGGCATGGAAGACGGTTTCGGCGAGATCTTGGTCCCGACCGAAGAAGTCGTCGAAATGCGCAACGGCCAGAAGCGCAAGAGTGAGCGTAAATTCTTCCCTGGCTATGTACTGGTCCAGATGGAGATGAATGAAGGGACTTGGCACTTGGTCAAGGACACCCCTCGCGTGATGGGCTTTATTGGCGGTACTGCTGACAAGCCTGCGCCGATTACCGATAAAGAAGCTGAGGCCATCCTGCGTCGCGTTGCTGACGGTAGCGATAAGCCGAAGCCCAAGACGCTGTTCGAGCCAGGTGAAGTGGTTCGAGTCATTGATGGTCCGTTCGCTGACTTCAATGGTAGTGTCGAAGAAGTTAACTACGAAAAGAGTCGCCTGCAGGTTGCGGTGCTCATTTTCGGTCGCTCTACTCCGGTGGAGCTCGAGTTCAGCCAGGTCGAAAAGGTCTAGGCGGACGAAGCATCCCATACCCCGCAGCCCTGTGTGCTGCGGGGTTTTGTCGTCACTGGGATAAAACGCAAGTCATCCGGGGAGCCATCAGGCGTTCGTACCCGATTTTGGAGTAGCTCATGGCTAAGAAGATTCAGGCTTACATCAAGCTGCAAGTTAAGGCCGGCCAGGCCAACCCAAGCCCACCCGTTGGTCCAGCACTGGGTCAACATGGTGTGAACATCATGGAATTCTGCAAGGCCTTCAACGCCCGTACCCAGGGTCAAGAAGCCGGCCTGCCGACTCCAGTGATCATCACTGTCTACAGCGACCGTAGCTTCACCTTCGAGACCAAGAGCACCCCTGCCTCGGTTCTGCTGAAGAAAGCTGCTGGCCTGACCAGTGGTTCGGCTCGCCCGAACACCGTTAAAGTCGGTACCGTTACCCGTGCTCAGCTGGAAGACATCGCGAAAGCCAAACAGGCTGACCTGACTGCCGCTGACCTGGACGCTGCTGTACGCACCATCGCTGGCTCTGCCCGCAGCATGGGCCTGAACGTGGAGGGTGTGTAATGGCTAAGCTGACCAAACGCCAAAAGGCAATCGCCGAGAAAATCGAAGCAGGCAAGGCCTACAACTTCGAAGAAGCGGCAACTCTGCTGGCCTCGCTGCCTGCTGCCAAGTTCGTCGAGTCCTACGACATCGCCGTTAACCTCGGTGTTGACCCGCGTAAATCCGACCAGGTCGTACGTAGCGCTACCGTGCTGCCACACGGCACTGGCAAGACCGTTCGCGTTGCTGTCTTCACCCAGGGTCCAGCAGCTGAAGCTGCTCTGGCTGCCGGCGCTGATCGCGTAGGTATGGACGATCTGGCTGCCGAAATGAAAGGCGGCGACCTGAACTATGACGTCGTTATCGCATCGCCTGATGCCATGCGCGTTGTAGGTCAGCTGGGTCAGGTTCTGGGTCCTCGCGGCCTGATGCCTAACCCGAAAGTTGGTACCGTGACCCCAGACGTAGCCACTGCCGTGAAAAACGCCAAGGCTGGTCAGGTTCGCTACCGTACCGACAAAAACGGTATCATCCACACCTCCGTTGGCAAGATCGGCTTTGAAGCTGACAAGCTGAAGGAAAACGTTGAAGCCCTGATCGCTGACCTGAAGCGTATCAAGCCAGCTTCCTCGAAAGGTATCTACGTTAAGCGCGTTACCCTGAGCACCACCATGGGCCCAGGTCTGGTCATCGATCAGAGCTCGCTGAACGTGTAAGAACATGGCGGCGCGACCAGTCGCGCCGCCAGCAAAAATTGGGGTCCCTGCCTGGCGGGGGCTATCCAAGACCGTAGGCGGCGCAAGCCTTAAAACATCAGCCCACGCAGATGGTGCTCCCGATTCGTTACCGAATCAGACACCAAAACGACATCCGGCCTCGGCCAGATGAAACGGTAAAAACCAGGAGTAAACCCGTGGCAATTAAACTCGAAGACAAGAAGGCCATCGTCGCTGAAGTCAACGAGGCTGCCAAAGTCGCTCTGTCCGCTGTCGTGGCTGATGCCCGTGGTGTGACTGTAAGCGCAATGACCGGACTCCGTAAAGAGGCCCGCGAAGCTGGCGTATACGTACGTGTAGTGCGTAATACCCTGCTCAAGCGCGCTGTTGAAGGCACCGAATTCTCGATCCTCAACGACGCGTTCAAAGGCCCGACCCTGATTGCTTTCTCCAACGAACACCCGGGCGCTGCTGCTCGTCTGTTCAAAGAGTTCGCCAAGGGTCAGGACAAGTTCGAGATCAAGGCAGCTGCGTTTGACGGCAATTTCATTGCAGCGAACCAGATCGACGTGTTGGCTACCCTGCCGACCCGCGACGAAGCTATTGCACGACTGATGAGCGTTATTCAAGGCGCCACCAGCAAGCTGGCTCGTACTCTGGCAGCCATTCGCGACCAGAAAGAAGCTACCGCCGCCTAAGGCGCGCGAATTCTTTCAAAATCATACGTTTAATTTGATGGCTGCGTAGGCTGTCACCCCAATACAGGATTTAAGTCATGTCTCTGACTAACGAACAAATCATCGAAGCAATCGGCCAGAAAACCGTTCTGGAAGTTGTTGAGCTGATCAAAGCAATGGAAGAAACCTTCGGCGTTACCGCTGCTGTTGCCGCTGCTGGCCCAGCTGCTGCTGCTGCCGTTGTTGAAGAGCAGACCGAGTTCAACGTTGTTCTGGTTGAAGCCGGCGACAAGAAAGTGAACGTGATCAAGGCCGTTCGCGAACTGACCGGTCTGGGCCTGAAAGAAGCCAAAGAGAAAGTCGATGGCGCTCCTCAGGTTGTAGCTGAAGGCGTTTCGAAAGAAGCCGCTGAAGACGCTAAGAAGAAGCTGGAAGAAGCAGGCGCTAAAGTCGAGCTGAAGTAATCTCGACCTTGCGATGCCAGCCTGAGCGTTGAGCGAAAGGCTGATGGCTGGTGGCTTATGCCACCGGCCTTTTTCCGTTATTGGTGGCCGGTCAGGCCGGTCCCGATAACGAGCTGCAAGACACCCATGTGGGTGGCGCAAACCAAGGGGTTTGCACGATTTTCTGGCTGCTCCCGCCGGGAGAAGCCAAACAAGCAGGTGACCAAGCTGGGGAACGCTGATGGCTTACTCATACACTGAGAAAAAACGTATCCGCAAGGACTTTAGCAAGTTGCCGGACGTCATGGATGTGCCTTACCTCCTGGCCATCCAGCTGGATTCGTATCGCGAATTCCTGCAAGCGGGAGCATCCAAGGATCACTTCCGCGACGTCGGCCTGCACGCGGCCTTCAAATCGGTATTCCCGATCATCAGCTACTCCGGCAATGCTGCCCTGGAGTACGTAGGCTATCGCCTGGGCGAACCCGCCTTCGATGTGAAGGAATGTGTCCTGCGTGGCGTGACCTTCGCGGTCCCACTGCGGGTCAAGGTGCGCCTGATCATCTTCGACAAGGAATCGTCGAACAAAGCGATCAAGGACATCAAAGAGCAAGAAGTCTACATGGGTGAAATCCCCCTGATGACTGAGAACGGTACCTTCGTTATCAACGGTACCGAGCGTGTGATCGTTTCCCAGCTGCACCGTTCGCCTGGTGTGTTCTTCGACCACGACCGTGGCAAGACCCACAGCTCGGGCAAGCTGCTGTACTCCGCTCGCATCATCCCTTACCGCGGTTCCTGGCTGGACTTCGAGTTCGACCCGAAGGACTGCGTGTTCGTGCGTATCGACCGGCGCCGCAAACTGCCGGCCTCGGTGCTGCTGCGCGCCCTGGGTTACAGCACTGAAGAAGTGCTGAACACCTTCTACACCACCAACGTGTTCCACATTTCCGGCGAAAAACTCAGCCTGGAACTGGTACCGCAGCGTCTGCGTGGTGAAGTTGCAGTCATGGACATCCATGACGAAACCGGCAAAGTCATCGTCGAGCAAGGCCGCCGTATTACCGCGCGCCACATCAACCAGCTCGAGAAGGCCGGCGTCAAGCAACTGGACGTTCCAATGGAATACGTCCTGGGCCGCACTACCGCCAAGGCTATCGTGCATCCGGCTACCGGCGAAATTCTCGCCGAATGCAACACCGAGATGACTACCGAGCTGCTGATCAAGGTCGCCAAGGCGCAGGTTGTCCGTATCGAGACCCTGTACACCAACGACATCGATTGCGGTCCGTTCATCTCTGACACTCTGAAGATCGACACCACCAGCAACCAACTGGAAGCGCTGGTCGAGATCTACCGCATGATGCGTCCAGGCGAGCCGCCAACCAAGGACGCAGCCGAGACCCTGTTCAACAACCTGTTCTTCAGTGCCGAGCGTTACGATCTGTCCGCCGTAGGCCGCATGAAGTTCAACCGTCGTATCGGTCGTACCGAGATCGAGGGTTCGGGCGTGCTGAGCAAGGAAGACATCGTCGAGGTTCTGAAGACCCTGGTCGATATCCGTAACGGCAAAGGCATCGTCGACGACATCGACCACCTGGGTAACCGTCGCGTACGGTGCGTCGGCGAGATGGCCGAGAACCAGTTCCGCGTTGGCCTGGTGCGTGTCGAGCGCGCGGTCAAGGAACGCCTGTCGATGGCGGAAAGCGAAGGCCTGATGCCGCAAGACCTGATCAACGCCAAGCCGGTAGCGGCAGCGGTGAAAGAGTTCTTCGGTTCCAGCCAGCTGTCCCAGTTCATGGACCAGAACAACCCTCTCTCGGAGATTACCCACAAGCGCCGCGTCTCCGCACTCGGCCCTGGCGGTCTGACCCGTGAGCGTGCCGGCTTCGAAGTCCGTGACGTACACCCGACCCACTATGGCCGTGTGTGCCCGATCGAGACCCCTGAAGGTCCGAACATCGGTCTGATCAACTCCCTGGCGGCCTATGCCCGCACCAACCAGTACGGCTTCCTGGAAAGCCCGTACCGCGTGGTGAAGGAAGGCGTTGTCAGCGACGACATCGTGTTCCTGTCGGCAATCGAAGAGGCAGATCACGTCATCGCACAGGCTTCGGCCGCGATGAACGACAAGAAGCAACTGATCGATGAGCTGGTAGCAGTTCGTCACCTGAACGAATTCACCGTCAAGGCGCCGGAAGACGTCACCCTGATGGACGTTTCGCCGAAGCAGGTTGTTTCCGTTGCAGCGTCGCTGATTCCGTTCCTCGAGCACGACGACGCCAACCGTGCGTTGATGGGTTCGAACATGCAGCGTCAGGCTGTACCGACCCTGCGTGCCGACAAGCCGCTGGTAGGTACCGGCATGGAGCGCAACGTTGCCCGTGACTCCGGTGTCTGCGTGGTTGCTCGCCGCGGTGGTGTGATCGACTCGGTCGACGCCAGCCGTATCGTTGTTCGCGTTGCCGACGACGAAGTGGAAACCGGCGAAGCGGGTGTGGATATCTACAACCTGACCAAGTACACCCGTTCGAACCAGAACACCTGCATCAACCAGCGTCCGCTGGTGAGCAAGGGTGACAAGGTTCAGCGTGGTGACATCATGGCCGACGGCCCGTCCACCGACATGGGTGAGCTGGCTCTGGGTCAGAACATGCGCATCGCGTTCATGGCGTGGAACGGCTTCAACTTCGAAGACTCCATCTGCCTGTCCGAGCGTGTTGTTCAGGAAGATCGCTTCACCACCATCCACATTCAGGAACTGACCTGTGTGGCGCGTGACACCAAGCTCGGCCCAGAGGAAATCACTGCGGACATCCCGAACGTGGGTGAAGCCGCACTGAACAAGCTGGACGAAGCCGGTATCGTTTACGTAGGTGCTGAAGTTGGCGCTGGCGACATCCTGGTTGGCAAGGTCACGCCAAAAGGCGAAACCCAGCTGACTCCGGAAGAAAAACTGCTGCGCGCAATCTTCGGTGAGAAGGCCAGCGACGTTAAGGACACCTCCCTGCGTGTGCCAACCGGCACCAAGGGTACTGTCATCGACGTACAGGTCTTCACCCGTGATGGCGTGGAGCGCGATAGCCGCGCGCTGGCCATCGAGAAGATGCAGCTCGACGAGATCCGCAAGGACCTCAACGAAGAGTTCCGCATTGTTGAAGGTGCGACCTTCGAGCGTCTGCGTTCTGCCCTGAACGGCCAGGTAGTTGATGGTGGTGCGGGCCTGAAGAAAGGCACCGTGATCACTGACGAGGTGCTGGACGGTCTGGAGCACGGCCAGTGGTTCAAACTGCGCATGGCTGAAGATGCACTGAACGAGCAGCTGGAAAAGGCTCAGCAGTACATCGTCGACCGTCGCCGTCTGCTGGACGACAAGTTCGAAGACAAGAAGCGCAAGCTGCAGCAGGGCGATGACCTGGCACCGGGCGTACTGAAGATCGTCAAGGTTTACCTTGCAATCCGCCGCCGCATCCAGCCGGGTGACAAGATGGCCGGTCGTCACGGTAACAAGGGTGTCGTCTCGGTCATCATGCCGGTTGAAGACATGCCGCACGATGCCAACGGTACTCCGGTTGACGTCGTACTGAACCCGCTGGGTGTACCTTCGCGTATGAACGTTGGTCAGATCCTTGAAACCCACCTGGGCCTCGCGGCCAAGGGTCTGGGCGAGAAGATCGACCGCATGCTCGAAGAGCAGCGTAAAGCCGCTGAGCTGCGCGTGTTCCTGACCGAGGTCTACAACGAGATCGGCGGTCGTCAGGAAAACCTCGACGAGTTCACCGACGAAGAAATCCTGGCCCTGGCTAACAACCTGAAGAAAGGCGTGCCTATGGCTACCCCGGTCTTCGATGGTGCCAAGGAGCGCGAGATCAAGGCCATGCTGAAGCTGGCCGACCTGCCAGAGAGCGGCCAGATGGTGCTGTTCGATGGCCGTACCGGCAACAAGTTCGAGCGTCCTGTGACCGTTGGTTACATGTACATGCTCAAGCTGAACCACTTGGTGGACGACAAGATGCACGCGCGTTCCACTGGTTCCTACAGCCTGGTTACCCAGCAGCCGCTGGGTGGTAAGGCGCAGTTCGGTGGTCAGCGTTTCGGGGAGATGGAAGTGTGGGCGCTGGAAGCATACGGCGCGGCATACACCCTGCAAGAAATGCTCACAGTGAAGTCGGACGACGTGAACGGCCGTACCAAGATGTACAAGAACATCGTGGATGGCGATCACCGTATGGAGCCGGGCATGCCCGAGTCCTTCAACGTGTTGATCAAAGAGATCCGTTCGCTCGGTATCGATATCGATCTGGAAACCGAATAACACGTGACGCGAAGGGGAGTGGGGCAGGTAATGCCCGCTCCCTGCTCCGCCAGGAGGAAAGGCCTTGAAAGACCTACTGAATTTGCTGAAAAACCAGGGTCAAGTCGAAGAGTTCGACGCCATCCGCATCGGTCTGGCGTCGCCTGAAATGATCCGTTCGTGGTCGTTCGGTGAAGTTAAGAAGCCGGAAACCATCAACTACCGTACGTTCAAGCCTGAGCGTGACGGCCTGTTCTGCGCCAAGATCTTTGGCCCAGTCAAGGACTACGAGTGCCTGTGCGGCAAGTACAAGCGCCTCAAGCACCGCGGCGTAATCTGCGAGAAGTGCGGCGTTGAAGTTGCCCTGGCGAAGGTTCGTCGTGAGCGCATGGCGCACATCGAGCTGGCCTCGCCGGTTGCCCACATCTGGTTCCTGAAGTCGCTGCCGTCCCGTATCGGCTTGCTGATGGACATGACCCTGCGTGATATCGAGCGCGTGCTCTACTTCGAGAGCTATGTCGTTATCGACCCGGGCATGACTACCCTGGAAAAGGGCCAGCTGCTGAACGACGAGCAGTACTTCGAAGCGCTGGAAGAGTTCGGTGACGACTTCGATGCCCGTATGGGGGCCGAGGCTGTCCGCGAGCTGCTGCACGCTATCGACCTGGAGCACGAGATCGGCCGCCTGCGCGAAGAAATTCCGCAGACCAACTCGGAAACCAAGATCAAGAAGCTTTCCAAGCGTCTGAAGCTGATGGAAGCTTTCCAGGGCTCGGGCAACCTGCCTGAGTGGATGGTCCTGACCGTCCTGCCAGTGCTGCCGCCGGACCTGCGTCCGCTGGTTCCGCTGGATGGTGGCCGTTTCGCGACTTCCGACCTGAACGACCTGTATCGCCGGGTGATCAACCGTAACAACCGTCTGAAGCGCCTGCTGGATCTGTCGGCGCCGGACATCATCGTGCGCAACGAAAAGCGCATGCTGCAGGAAGCGGTTGACGCTCTGCTGGACAACGGCCGTCGTGGTCGCGCCATCACTGGCTCGAACAAGCGTCCGCTGAAGTCCCTGGCCGACATGATCAAAGGTAAGCAAGGTCGTTTCCGTCAGAACTTGCTCGGTAAGCGTGTTGACTACTCCGGCCGTTCGGTAATTACCGTAGGTCCGACCCTGCGTCTGCACCAGTGCGGTCTGCCGAAGAAGATGGCCCTCGAGCTGTTCAAGCCGTTCATTTTCGGCAAGCTGGAAATGCGTGGTCTGGCGACCACCATCAAGGCTGCCAAGAAGATGGTCGAGCGCGAGCTGCCAGAGGTGTGGGACGTTCTCGCTGAAGTGATTCGCGAACACCCCGTACTGCTCAACCGTGCACCGACCCTTCACCGTCTGGGTATCCAGGCGTTTGAACCCGTACTGATCGAAGGTAAGGCTATTCAGCTGCACCCGCTGGTCTGTGCTGCGTACAACGCCGACTTCGACGGTGACCAGATGGCCGTTCACGTGCCGCTGACCCTGGAAGCCCAGCTCGAAGCGCGTGCGCTGATGATGTCGACCAACAACATCCTGTCGCCAGCCAACGGTGAGCCAATCATCGTTCCGTCGCAGGACGTTGTACTGGGTCTGTACTACATGACCCGGGAAGCCATCAATGCCAAGGGCGAAGGTCGCGTGTTCGCCGACCTGCAGGAAGTCGACCGCGTATTCCGCGCCGGCGAAGCCGCCCTGCACGCGAAAATCAAGGTTCGTATCAACGAAACCGTGAAAGAGCGTGATGGCTCGGTGGTCAAGAACACCCGCATCGTTGACACCACCGTCGGCCGTGCGCTGCTGTTCCAGGTTGTGCCGGCAGGTCTGCCGTATGACGTGGTCAACCAGCCGATGAAGAAAAAGGCGATCTCCAAGCTGATCAACCAGTGCTACCGCGTGGTTGGTCTGAAAGAGACCGTTATCTTCGCCGACCAACTGATGTACACCGGTTTCGCATACTCGACCATTTCCGGCGTTTCCATCGGTGTTAACGACTTCGTTATCCCGGACGAGAAAGCCCGCATCATCGGTAACGCTACCGATGAAGTGAAGGAAATCGAGAGCCAGTACGCCTCCGGCCTGGTAACCCAGGGCGAGAAGTACAACAAGGTCATCGACTTGTGGTCGAAGGCGAACGACGAAGTGTCCAAGGCGATGATGGCCAACCTCTCGAAAGAGAAGGTCATCGACCGCGAAGGCAAGGAAGTCGAGCAAGAGTCCTTCAACTCGATGTACATGATGGCTGACTCGGGTGCGCGGGGTTCCGCAGCCCAGATCCGTCAGCTGGCCGGTATGCGTGGTCTGATGGCCAAGCCGGACGGTTCCATCATCGAGACGCCGATCACCGCGAACTTCCGTGAAGGTCTGAGCGTACTTCAGTACTTCATCTCGACTCACGGTGCTCGTAAGGGTCTGGCGGATACCGCACTGAAAACCGCTAACTCCGGTTACCTGACTCGTCGTCTGGTGGACGTTGCCCAGGATCTGGTAGTGACCGAGATCGACTGCGGCACCGATCAGGGCCTGGTGATGACGCCACACATCGAAGGCGGCGACGTTGTAGAGCCACTGGGTGAGCGTGTATTGGGTCGTGTCATCGCCCGTGACGTATTCAAGCCAGGCACCGAGGACGTTATCGTTCCGGCCGGTACCTTGGTCGACGAGCAGTGGGTCGAGTTCATCGAGCTGAACAGCATCGACGAAGTGATCGTGCGTTCGCCGATCAACTGCGAAACCCGCTACGGCATTTGCGCCAAGTGCTACGGTCGTGATCTGGCTCGTGGTCACCAGGTGAACATCGGTGAGGCTGTCGGCGTTATCGCTGCCCAGTCGATCGGTGAGCCGGGTACCCAGCTGACCATGCGTACGTTCCACATCGGTGGTGCTGCAAGCCGTACCTCGGCTGCCGACAGCGTCCAGGTTAAGAATGGCGGTATGGTGCGTCTGCACAACCTGAAGCAGGTTGAGCGTGCCGACGGTAACCTGGTTGCCGTATCGCGTTCGGGTGAGTTGGCGATTGCTGACGAGTTCGGTCGTGAGCGTGAGCGCTACAAGCTGCCTTACGGTGCGGTGATTTCGGTCAAGGAAGGTGAAAAGGTCGAAGCTGGCGCCATCGTCGCCAAGTGGGACCCACACACCCACCCGATCGTTACCGAGCTGAAAGGTACCGTGACCTTCGTGGGCATGGAAGAAAACATCACCATCAAGCGTCAGACCGACGAACTGACCGGCTTGACCAACATTGAAGTACTGGACGTCAAGGATCGCCCTGCCGCAGGCAAGGAAATCCGTCCGGCAATCAAGATGGTCGATGCTGCAGGCAAGGATCTGTACCTGCCAGGTACTGACGTACCTGCCCAGTACTTCCTGCCGGCCAACGCCCTTGTCGGTGTGGCTGACGGTGCTCAGATCGGTGTTGGTGACGTTATCGCGCGTATCCCGCAAGAGACGTCGAAGACCCGTGACATTACCGGTGGTCTGCCACGCGTTGCCGACCTGTTCGAAGCGCGTCGTCCGAAAGAAGCCTCGATTCTGGCTGAAGTCAGCGGCACCATCGCATTCGGTAAAGAGACCAAGGGCAAGCGTCGCCTGGTGATCACTCCGACCGACGGTAGCGAACCGTACGAAGAGCTGATTCCGAAGTGGCGCCACCTGAACGTCTTCGAAGGTGAACAGGTAAACCGCGGTGAAGTTATCTCCGACGGCCCGAGCGATCCGCATGACATCCTGCGTCTGCTGGGTGTGAGTGCGCTGGCGAAGTACATCGTCAACGAGATCCAGGACGTTTACCGTCTGCAAGGCGTGAAGATCAACGACAAGCACATCGAGACCATTCTGCGTCAGATGCTGCGCAAGGTTGAGATCTCCGAGTCGGGCGATTCCAGCTTCATCAAGGGCGACCAGATGGAACTGACCCAGGTGCTGGTAGAGAACGAGCGTCTCGCTAGCGAGGACAAGTTCATCTCCAAGTTCACCCGAGTGCTGCTGGGTATCACCAAGGCCTCGCTGTCCACCGAGTCGTTCATCTCCGCGGCTTCCTTCCAGGAAACAACCCGCGTACTGACCGAAGCGGCGGTAACCGGCAAGCGCGACTACCTGCGCGGCCTGAAAGAGAACGTGGTCGTGGGTCGTCTGATCCCGGCCGGTACTGGTCTGGCCTACCACAGCGAGCGCAAGCGTCGCCGTGATGCCGACAAACCGCTGCGTGTAAGCGCCAGTGAAGTGGAAGCTGCACTGACCGAAGCGCTGAATTCCAGCGGTAATTAAGTACAGGGCAAGGCCCCGGCAAGCCTCGGGCGATCATCGGCGACATGAAATGTTGCCGATGATCGGGCGGGGAGGGCCGGGGCCTCGTCTTGACTGGGTGCAAGATCCTCTTTAGACTTTTGTACCCTTAAATTTGGTGAGGCTCCGTCTCGCCAATTTTTGGCTTTCTTGCAAGACAATAGAGTCGCAAGACAATCAGTGGAGCTAGTAGATGGCAACTATCAACCAGCTGGTACGTCAGCCGCGTAAGCGTTCGGTCGAGAAGTCCGACGTTCCTGCGCTGCAGAACTGCCCGCAGCGTCGTGGCGTGTGCACCCGTGTGTACACCACCACGCCGAAAAAACCTAACTCGGCACTGCGTAAAGTATGCCGTGTGCGTCTGACCAACGGTTTCGAGGTTTCCTCGTACATCGGTGGTGAAGGCCACAACCTGCAAGAGCACAGCGTCGTCCTGATTCGTGGCGGCCGTGTAAAAGACTTGCCAGGTGTTCGTTACCACACCGTTCGCGGCTCTCTGGATACTTCGGGCGTTAAAGGCCGTAACCAGGGTCGTTCGAAGTACGGTACCAAGCGTCCGAAGTAATCGGTCGTTTGCAGACATCCATTTTTTTGAGTCGATAAGAGTAAGGTCGGGCAGGGGTCGAAGACCCACGTCCCGGGCTAACCTGAAGACCGTTTGAGGGCTTATCATGCCAAGACGTCGTGTAGCAGCAAAACGTGAGATCCTTGACGATCCGAAGTACGGATCCCAGATTCTCGCGAAGTTCATGAACCACGTGATGGAAAGCGGCAAGAAGGCCGTAGCCGAGCGCATCGTTTACGGTGCCCTGGATACCGTCAAAGCACGCAAGAACAGCGACCCCCTGGAAATCTTCGAGAAAGCTCTCGACGCCATCGCTCCGCTGGTCGAAGTAAAGTCCCGTCGTGTCGGCGGTGCCACTTACCAGGTCCCGGTTGAAGTTCGTCCATCCCGTCGTAACGCTCTGGCAATGCGCTGGCTCGTAGACTACGCCCGCAAGCGCGGCGAGAAGTCGATGGCTCTGCGTCTGGCCGGCGAACTGCTGGATGCTGCCGAAGGCAAGGGTGCTGCAGTCAAGAAGCGTGAAGACGTTCACCGTATGGCTGAAGCCAACAAAGCGTTCTCGCACTACCGCTTCTAATTCAAGCATCAATCTTTTTGCGAGGGCTTTATGGCTCGTACTACAGCAATTAACCGCTACCGTAACATTGGTATCTGTGCCCACGTTGACGCGGGCAAGACCACCACTACCGAGCGGATCCTGTTCTACACAGGTCTGAGCCACAAAATGGGCGAGGTGCATGACGGCGCCGCGACCACCGACTGGATGGTGCAGGAGCAGGAGCGGGGTATCACCATTACCTCCGCTGCCGTTACCACCTTCTGGAAAGGTTCCCGTGGTCAGTATGACAACTACCGCGTAAACGTTATCGATACCCCTGGCCACGTTGACTTCACCATTGAAGTAGAGCGTTCGCTGCGTGTACTCGACGGCGCGGTCGTTGTGTTCTGTGGCACCTCCGGCGTTGAGCCGCAGTCCGAAACCGTATGGCGTCAGGCCAACAAGTACGGCGTTCCGCGTGTTGTTTACGTGAACAAGATGGACCGTGCTGGTGCAAACTTCCTGCGCGTCGTAGGTCAGATCAAGAACCGTCTGGGTCACACTCCGGTTCCTGTTCAGCTGGCCATCGGTTCGGAAGATAACTTCCAGGGTCAGGTTGACCTGATCAAGATGAAGGCTATCTACTGGAACGACGACGACAAGGGTACTACCTACCGCGAGGAAGAAATTCCTGCGGATATGGTCGAGCTGGCTAACGAATGGCGCAACAACATGGTTGAAGCCGCCGCCGAAGCCACCGAAGAGCTGATGAACAAGTACCTTGAAGAAGGTGAGCTGTCCGTCGAAGAGATCAAGGCAGGCCTGCGCGCGCGCACCCTGGCCAGCGAGATCGTTCCGGCTGTCTGCGGTTCGTCGTTCAAGAACAAGGGTGTTCCCCTGGTTCTCGACGCCGTTATCGACTTCCTGCCAGCTCCGACCGAGATCCCTGCGATCAAGGGTATCCACCCTGACCTGATCGACGTGCCTAAGGACGAAGTCAAGCCAGAGCAGTTCGACGAGCGTCATGCTGACGACGACGAGCCGTTCTCGGCCCTGGCCTTCAAGATTGCCACCGACCCGTTCGTTGGTACTCTGACCTTCGTTCGCGTTTACTCGGGCTTCCTGACCTCCGGTGACTCCGTCATCAACTCGGTCAAAGGCAAGAAAGAGCGCGTTGGTCGTATGGTCCAGATGCACGCCAACCAGCGTGAAGAGATCAAAGAAGTACGTGCAGGCGACATCGCTGCTCTGATCGGCATGAAGGACGTCACTACTGGTGATACCCTGTGCAACGCCGACAAGCCGATCATCCTTGAGCGTATGGACTTCCCTGAGCCTGTGATTTCGCTCTCTGTAGAGCCGAAAACCAAGCAGGACCAGGAGAAGATGGGTATCGCACTGGGCAAGCTGGCTCAGGAAGACCCATCGTTCCGCGTCAAGACCGATGAAGAAACCGGTCAGACCATCATCTCCGGTATGGGTGAGCTGCACCTGGACATCCTCGTTGACCGCATGAAGCGCGAATTCAACGTCGAAGCCAACATCGGCAAGCCGCAGGTTTCGTACCGCGAGAAGATCACCAAATCCAACGTCGAGATCGAAGGCAAGTTCGTTCGTCAGTCGGGTGGTCGTGGTCAGTTCGGTCACTGCTGGGTTCGCTTCTCCGAGCCGGACGTGGACGACAAGGGCAACATCACAGAAGGTCTGGTGTTCTCCAACGAAGTCGTTGGTGGTGTGATTCCTAAGGAATACATCCCTGCGATCCAGAAGGGTATCGAAGAGCAGATGAAAAACGGCGTTGTTGCCGGTTATCCTCTGATCGGCCTGAAGGCCGCGGTATTCGACGGTTCGTACCACGACGTCGACTCCAACGAAATGGCGTTCAAGATCGCTGCTTCGATGGCGACCAAGCAACTGGCCCAGAAGGGCGGTGGCGTGGTTCTCGAGCCGATCATGAAAGTCGAAGTTGTAACCCCGGAAGACTACCTGGGTGACGTGATGGGTGACCTGAACCGTCGTCGTGGTCTGGTCCAGGGTATGGATGAGTCGGTCTCTGGCCGTGTCGTCCGTGCTGAAGTACCGCTCGGAGAGATGTTCGGTTACGCAACCGACGTTCGTTCCATGTCTCAGGGTCGCGCAAGCTACTCCATGGAATTCTCCAAATACGCCGAAGCTCCGTCGAACATCGTCGAAGCACTCGTTAAAAAACAAGGCTAATCCCCTTTAGGCAAGAGGTTCACTGTCGTGGCTAAAGAAAAATTTGATCGTTCCCTTCCCCACGTTAACGTCGGCACCATCGGCCACGTTGACCACGGTAAGACCACTCTGACCGCAGCTCTGACTCGCGTCTGCTCCGAAGTTTTCGGTTCGGCAGTCGTTGAGTTCGACAAGATCGACTCGGCTCCGGAAGAAAAAGCGCGCGGTATCACCATCAACACCGCTCACGTCGAGTACAACTCGAACATTCGTCACTACGCTCACGTTGACTGCCCAGGTCACGCTGACTACGTGAAGAACATGATCACCGGTGCTGCCCAGATGGACGGCGCGATCCTGGTTTGCTCGGCCGCCGATGGTCCGATGCCGCAAACCCGTGAGCACATCCTGCTGTCCCGTCAGGTAGGCGTTCCGTACATCGTGGTCTTCCTGAACAAGGCCGACCTGGTAGACGACGCTGAGCTGCTGGAACTGGTCGAGATGGAAGTTCGCGACCTGCTGTCCACCTACGACTTCCCAGGCGACGACACTCCGATCATCATCGGTTCCGCTCGTATGGCCCTGGAAGGCAAAGACGACAACGAAATGGGCACTACCGCTGTCAAGAAGCTGGTAGAAACTCTGGATGCCTACATCCCTGAGCCAGTTCGTGCCATCGACCAGCCGTTCCTGATGCCGATCGAAGACGTGTTCTCGATCTCGGGTCGTGGTACCGTTGTTACCGGTCGTATCGAGCGTGGCATCGTCCGCGTTCAGGATCCGCTGGAAATCGTTGGTCTGCGTGACACCACCACCACCACCTGCACCGGTGTTGAGATGTTCCGCAAGCTGCTGGACGAAGGTCGTGCTGGCGAGAACTGCGGCGTTCTGCTGCGTGGTACCAAGCGTGACGACGTTGAGCGTGGCCAGGTTCTGGTCAAGCCAGGTTCGGTCAAGCCGCACACCAAGTTCACCGCAGAAGTCTACGTCCTGTCGAAGGAAGAAGGCGGCCGTCACACTCCGTTCTTCAAAGGCTACCGTCCACAGTTCTACTTCCGTACCACTGACGTGACCGGTAACTGCGAACTGCCGGAAGGCGTTGAAATGGTAATGCCAGGTGACAACATTCAGATGACTGTTACCCTGATCAAGACCATCGCAATGGAAGACGGTCTGCGCTTCGCTATCCGTGAAGGCGGTCGTACCGTCGGCGCCGGCGTTGTGGCCAAAATCATCGAGTAATCACTCGACCGATTGAAAAAACCCCCGCTCAGCGGGGGTTTTTTTTATTGGGTTGACACTAATTGGGGGCGTCTATAGAATCACGCCTCCTTTTAGCGGGCGTAGTGCGTCCGTTGGGAACAGCCTGGAGTCTGAAATCCAATGCAAAATCAGCAAATCCGTATCAGGTTGAAGGCTTTCGACCATCGCCTGATCGACCAATCCACCCAGGAAATCGTGGAAACCGCGAAACGTACTGGTGCACAAGTGCGTGGTCCAATTCCACTGCCTACCCGCAAAGAGCGTTTCACCGTTCTGGTCTCCCCGCACGTCAACAAAGACGCGCGTGACCAGTACGAGATTCGCACTCATAAGCGTGTTCTGGACATCGTCCAGCCAACGGATAAAACCGTTGACGCGCTGATGAAGCTTGATCTGGCGGCAGGTGTGGAAGTACAGATCAGCCTCGGCTAAGACTTCGGTCTAGTCGTGTAACGCTCTGAAATGGGCGGCCATAGCGGGTGAAAGCCCCGTACACTCATGAGGTTTACAACATGACTATTGGTGTAATCGGTCGCAAGTGCGGTATGACCCGCATTTTCACCGAAGAAGGTGTCTCCATTCCGGTCACGGTCATTGAGATCGAGCCGAATCGCGTCACCCAGTTCAAAACTGAAGAAACCGATGGCTACCGTGCAGTGCAAGTCACTGTCGGCGAGCGTCGTGCTTCGCGTGTGACTGCCGCTCAGGCAGGCCACTTCGCCAAGGCCAACGTTGCCGCTGGTCGCGGTGTTTGGGAGTTCCGTCTTGAAGAAGGCGATTTCCAGGCTGGCGATCTGATCAAAGCTGAACTCTTCACTGCAGGCCAGCTGGTAGACGTTACTGGTCAGTCCAAAGGTAAAGGCTTCGCCGGTACCATCAAGCGCTGGAACTTCCGTGGTCAGGACAACACCCACGGTAACTCCGTGTCGCACCGTGTTCCTGGTTCCATCGGCCAGTGCCAGACTCCTGGTCGTGTGTTCAAGGGCAAGAAAATGTCCGGTCACATGGGCGCCGAGCGCGTGACTGTTCAGTCCCTGGAAGTAGTTCGCGTAGACGCTGAACGCAACCTGCTGCTGATCAAGGGTGCCGTACCTGGCGCTACTGGCGGCGACGTGGTTGTACGTCCAGCTGTCAAGGCTCGCGGTTAAGGGGAAACTGACATGCAACTTAATGTAAATGACGCTCAGGCGATCGAAGTTTCCGAACTGACTTTCGGTGGCGAATTCAACGAGACGCTGGTTCACCAAGCAGTCGTGGCCTACATGGCCGGCGGCCGTCAGGGCACCAAGCAGCAGAAGACCCGTTCCGACGTGGCTGGTGGCGGTAAGCGCCCATGGCGTCAGAAGGGTACTGGCCGTGCTCGTGCTGGTACCACTCGTGGTCCGATCTGGCGTGGCGGTGGTGTAACCTTCGCAGCTCGCCCTCAAGATCACTCGCAAAAGCTCAACAAGAAGATGTATCGCGCAGCTCTGCGCTCCATCCTCGCTGAGCTGGTGCGTAGCGACCGTCTGGTCGTGGTTCAGGACTTCGCTGTTGAAGCACCGAAAACCAAAGATCTGCTGAACAAGCTGAACGGCATGGGTCTGAGCGATGTACTGATCGTTTCCGACGCTGTTGATCAGAACCTGTACCTGGCTGCTCGTAACCTGCCGCACGTCGACGTACGTGACGTCCAAGGTTCCGACCCGGTCAGTCTGATCGCATACGAGAAAGTGTTGATCACTGTCTCGGCCGTGAAGAAATTCGAGGAGCTGCTGGGATGAACCAGGAACGCGTATTCAAAGTCCTCCTTGGCCCGCACGTTTCCGAGAAGGCTACCGTTCTGGCTGAGAAAAAAGGCCAGTTCGTATTCAAGGTTGCTACTGATGCAACCAAGCTGGAAATCAAGAAAGCTGTCGAAGGCCTGTTCAACGTAAAAGTTGAAAACGTGTCGACTGTTAACGTTCTGGGTAAAACCAAGCGTACCGCACGTGGTCTGGGCAAGCGTAATGACTGGAAGAAGGCGATCGTCTCCCTTCAGCCAGGCCAAGATCTCGATTTCAGCAGCAGTGCTGAGTAAGGAAGGGGTGCATCATGGCAATCGTTAAATGCAAACCGACTTCCCCTGGCCGCCGTTTCGTGGTCAAGGTGGTCAACAAGGAGCTGCACAAAGGCGCTCCTCACGCACCGCTGATCGAGAAAAAATCGAAGTCTGGTGGTCGTAACAACAATGGCCGCATTACCACTCGTCACGTTGGTGGTGGTCACAAGCAGCATTACCGTCTGGTCGACTTCCGTCGCAACGACAAAGATGGCATTCCAGCCACTGTCGAGCGTATCGAATACGATCCAAACCGTACTGCTCACATCGCCCTGCTGTGCTACGCAGACGGTGAGCGTCGCTACATCATCGCGCCTAAAGGCGTGAGCGCTGGCGACCAGCTGATCGCAGGTGCCCTGGCCCCAATCAAGGCCGGTAACTCCCTGCAGCTGCGCAACATTCCAGTAGGTAGCACCATTCACGGCATCGAACTGAAGCCGGGTAAAGGTGCTCAGATCGCTCGTTCCGCTGGTGCTTCGGCTCAGCTGATCGCTCGCGAAGGTGTCTACGTGACCCTGCGTCTGCGCTCTGGTGAAATGCGTAAAGTCCTGGCTGAGTGCCGTGCGACCCTGGGCGAAGTCTCGAACTCCGAGCACAGCCTGCGTTCGCTGGGTAAAGCTGGTGCCAAACGCTGGCGCGGCGTTCGCCCAACCGTTCGTGGTGTTGCCATGAACCCGGTTGACCACCCACACGGTGGTGGTGAAGGTCGTACCTCCGGTGGTCGTCATCCGGTATCGCCATGGGGCTTCCCAACCAAGGGTGCTAAAACCCGTGGTAATAAGCGTACCGACAACATGATCGTCCGTCGTCGCAAGTAACTAGAGGGATACGACAGTGCCACGTTCTCTGAAAAAAGGTCCTTTTATCGATCTTCACCTGTTGAAGAAGGTCGAAGTGGCGGTGGAGAAGAACGATCGCAAGCCAGTTAAAACCTGGTCGCGCCGTTCGATGATCCTGCCACAAATGGTCGGTCTGACCATCGCGGTTCACAACGGTCGCCAGCATGTTCCAGTTCTCGTGAACGAAGACATGGTCGGCCACAAACTGGGCGAGTTCGCCGGTACCCGCACCTATCGCGGGCACGTGGCTGACAAGAAAGCCAAGCGTTAAGGGGTAAGGAAATGGAAGTAGCCGCTAAGTTGTCGGGCGCTCGCATCTCCGCCCAGAAAGCCCGCTTGGTCGCCGACCAGATCCGCGGGAAGAAGGTGGGCGAAGCGCTCAACCTGTTGGCCTTCAGCAGCAAAAAAGCCGCTGAAATCATGAAGAAAGTCCTCGAGTCGGCCGTAGCCAACGCCGAACACAACGAAGGCGCAGACGTTGATGACCTGAAGGTCTCCACCGTCTTCGTCAACGAAGGGCGTTCGCTGAAGCGCATCATGCCACGTGCCAAAGGCCGTGCTGATCGCATCGTCAAGCGGTCTTGCCATATCACTGTCAAGGTTGCGGACAAGTAACGGAGTCGATCAGATGGGTCAGAAAGTACATCCCACTGGCATTCGCCTGGGAATCGTCAAGGAGCACACCTCCGTCTGGTACGCAGACGGTGCTACTTACGCAGATTACCTGTTGAAGGATCTGAAAACGCGTGAGTACCTCCAAGACAAACTAAAAAGCGCGTCCGTAAGCCGTATCGATATTCATCGTCCGGCTCAAACTGCACGCATCACCATCCACACCGCTCGTCCCGGTATCGTTATCGGTAAGAAAGGTGAAGATGTCGAGAAGCTGCGTCAGGACCTGACCAAGCAGATGGGTGTGCCTGTGCACATCAACATCGAAGAGATCCGCAAGCCGGAACTCGACGCTATGCTGGTTGCGCAGAGCGTAGCTCAGCAGCTGGAACGCCGTGTAATGTTCCGTCGCGCCATGAAGCGTGCGGTACAGAACGCCATGCGTATTGGTGCCAAGGGCATCAAGATCCAGGTGAGCGGTCGTCTCGGCGGTGCTGAGATTGCTCGTACCGAGTGGTATCGCGAAGGTCGTGTGCCTCTGCACACCCTGCGTGCCGATATCGACTACAACACCTACGAAGCTCACACCACTTACGGTGTGATCGGTGTGAAGGTTTGGATCTTCAAAGGCGAAGTTATTGGTGGTCGCCAAGAAGAACTGAAACCACAAGCACCAGCGCCTCGTAAAAAAGCTGCTAAGTAAGGGGTACGCCAAATGTTGCAACCAAAGCGTACAAAATTCCGCAAGCAGATGACTGGCCACAACCGTGGTCTGGCACTGCGCGGTAGCAAAGTCAGCTTCGGCGAATTCGCCCTGAAAGCTGTTGCTCGCGGTCGCCTCACCGCTCGCCAGATCGAGTCCGCACGTCGTGCGCTGACCCGTCACGTTAAGCGTGGCGGTAAGATCTGGATCCGTGTGTTCCCGGACAAGCCGATCTCCAAAAAACCTCTTGAGGTTCGTATGGGTAAAGGTAAGGGCTCCGTGGAATACTGGGTTGCCCAGATTCAGCCAGGCAAAGTCCTGTACGAGATCGAGGGTGTTTCTGAAGAGCTGGCGCGCGAAGCTTTCGCCCTGGCTGCTGCAAAGCTGCCTCTCGCCACCTCCTTTGTTAAGCGGACGGTGATGTGATGAAAGCGAATGAACTTCGTGAAAAATCGGCACAGCAACTGAACGAGCAACTGCTCGGCTTGCTGCGCGACCAGTTCAATCTGCGTATGCAGAAAGCAACTGGCCAGTTGGGGCAGTCGCACCTGCTCTCGCAAGTTAAGCGTGACATCGCTCGCGTGAAAACTGTGCTCAACCAGCAGGCAGGTAAGTGATCATGGCTGAAGCTGAAAAAACCGTCCGTACGCTGACTGGCCGTGTCGTCAGCGACAAAATGGACAAGACCATCACCGTTCTGATCGAGCGTCGCGTAAAGCACCCGATCTACGGTAAATACGTTAAGCGTTCGACTAAGCTGCACGCGCACGACGAAGCCAACCAGTGCAAGATCGGCGACAAGGTTTCCATCCGTGAAACCCGTCCGCTGGCCAAGACCAAGTCCTGGGCACTGGTTGAAGTCCTCGAACGCGCTGTTGAAGTCTAAGGGCTAAGGGTCGGAGAAATTTTATGATTCAGACTCAATCCATGCTCGATGTGGCCGATAACAGCGGCGCTCGTCGCGTCATGTGCATCAAGGTACTCGGCGGTTCGCACCGCCGTTACGCCGGTATCGGTGACATCATCAAAGTAACCGTCAAGGAAGCAATTCCGCGCGGTAAGGTCAAAAAAGGCCAAGTGATGACCGCTGTCGTCGTACGTACCCGTCACGGTGTTCGTCGCGCTGACGGTTCCATCATTCGTTTCGACGGCAACGCTGCTGTTCTGCTGAACAACAAGCAAGAGCCGATCGGCACTCGCATCTTCGGGCCAGTGACCCGTGAACTTCGTACTGAGAAGTTCATGAAGATCGTCTCGCTCGCCCCTGAAGTGCTGTAAGGAGATCCGACATGCAAAAGATTCGTCGTGACGACGAGATCATCGTGATCGCCGGCAAAGACAAAGGTAAGCGCGGTAAGGTGCTGAAGGTTCTGGCTGATGACCGTCTGGTTATCGGTGGCGTGAACCTGGTCAAGCGTCATACCAAGCCTAACCCGATGGCGGGCGTACAGGGCGGTATCGTCGAGAAAGAAGCGCCTCTGCACGCTTCCAACGTTGCCATCTTCAACGGTGAAACCAACAAGGCTGACCGCGTTGGTTTCAAAGTAGAAGACGGTAAAAAAATTCGTGTCTTCAAGTCGACCCAAAAAGCGGTTGATGCTTGAACACTGCTAGGTAGAAGACCATGGCACGACTGAAAGAGATTTACCGGAACGAAATCGCTCCTAAGCTTAAGGAAGAACTTAAGCTGTCGAACGTGATGGAAGTTCCGCGCGTTACCAAGATCACCCTGAACATGGGTCTGGGCGAAGCGATCGGCGACAAGAAAGTCATCGAGCACGCTGTTGCTGACCTGGAAAAGATCACCGGTCAAAAGCCGGTCGTGACTTTCGCTCGCAAATCCATCGCTGGCTTCAAAGTCCGCGAAGGCTGGCCGATCGGCGTCAAGGTGACCCTGCGTAGCGACAAGATGTACGAATTCCTGGACCGCCTGCTGGCGATCTCCCTGCCTCGGGTTCGCGACTTCCGCGGCCTGAATGCCAAGTCCTTCGATGGTCGTGGCAACTACAGCATGGGCGTGAAAGAGCAGATCATCTTCCCGGAAATCGACTACGACAAGATCGATGCTCTGCGCGGTTTGGACATCACCCTGACCACCACTGCTCGTTCGGACGACGAAGGCCGCGCTCTGCTGCGTGCTTTCAAGTTCCCGTTCCGCAACTGATTGGAGTAGGAAAATGGCCAAGAAGAGCATGAAAAACCGCGAGCTGAAGCGTCAGCTCACGGTAGCAAAGTTCGCTAAGAAGCGTGCTGAGCTGAAAGCGACCATCGTCAACCTGAACGCCTCTCCAGAAGAGCGTTTCGCTGCCGTTGTCGCTCTGCAGAAGCAGCCACGCGACGCTAGCGCCTCGCGCCTGCGCAACCGTTGCCGCCTGACCGGTCGTCCTCACGGTGTATACCGTAAGTTCGGCCTGGGCCGTAACATGCTGCGTCAAGCTGCAATGCGCGGTGACGTACCAGGTCTGGTCAAGGCCTCCTGGTAATCGCTGCAGGCAAGGCGCGGGTGGAAGGGGAGCAATCTTCCGACCGCCGGTGACCTTGCCAACAAACAAGCCCCTATATGGGGCTTGTTTCGTTTCTGCCTTGTGTCTAGAATGACCGGCTCACCTGAGCCTGGGTTTTTGCCCAAACGGTTCGGGTGGTTGTCATAGCCGCAAGGCTAATAATTCTTGTATCAGGAGCATCTAGCCCATGAGTATGCAGGACCCGTTAGCGGACATGCTAACTCGCATCCGTAATGCCCAGATGGCTGAAAAGTCCGTCGTAAGCATGCCTTCCTCTACCCTGAAGGTCGCGGTTGCCAAAGTTCTGAAGGACGAAGGTTACATCGCTGGCTACCAGGTAACTGGTGAGGCCAAGCCTTCCCTGTCGATCGAACTGAAGTACTTCGAAGGCCGTCCGGTCATCGAGGAACTGAAGCGCTCCAGCCGTCCAGGCCTGCGCCAGTACAAGGCCGTCACCGATCTGCCGAAAGTACGTGGCGGTCTGGGCGTGTCTATCGTCTCCACCAACAAAGGTGTGATGACTGATCGCGCTGCGCGCGCTGCCGGTGTCGGCGGCGAAGTTCTGTGCACAGTGTTCTAAGGGGGGATAGACATGTCTCGCGTCGCTAAGAACCCCGTTAAGCTGCCATCCGGTGTCGAAGTCAAATTCGCCGGTCAGCAGCTTTCGGTGAAGGGTGCCAAAGGTACTCTCGAACTGAACGTTCACTCGTCTGTTGAAGTTACCGAAGAGTCTGGTGAGCTGCGTTTCGTCGCTCGCAATGGTGACCAGCAAGCTCGTGCCATGGCCGGTACCACCCGCGCTCTGGTCAACAACATGGTCCAAGGCGTAAGCCAAGGCTTCGAGCGCAAGCTCCAGCTGGTCGGTGTTGGTTACAAGGCACAGGCTAAAGGCACCGTCCTGAACCTGGCCCTGGGCTTCTCTCACCCAGTGGACTACGAACTGCCAGCCGGTATCACCGCTGAAACACCTAGCCAGACCGACATCCTGATCAAGGGTATCGACAAGCAGCTGGTAGGTCAGGTGGCCGCTGAAATCCGCGACTTCCGTCCGCCAGAGCCTTACAAAGGTAAAGGTGTGCGTTACGCGGACGAAGTAGTCCGTCGTAAAGAAGCCAAGAAGAAGTAGGGCCTAGTAAATGACCGACAAAAAAGTTATTCGACTGCGTCGCGCTCGCAAAGCACGTCTCAAGATGCACGAACTCGAAGTAGTGCGCCTGTGCGTGTTCCGCTCCTCGCAGCACATCTACGCCCAGGTCATTTCGGCCGACGGCAGCAAGGTTCTGGCAAGCGCCTCGACCTTGGACAAAGACCTGCGTGATGGCGCCACTGGCAACATCGACGCGGCCACTAAGGTTGGCAAGCTGGTAGCTGAGCGTGCGAAAGCCGCCGGTGTATCTCAAGTTGCCTTTGACCGTTCCGGCTTCAAGTACCATGGCCGCGTCAAAGCGCTGGCTGATGCTGCTCGTGAAGGCGGGCTGGAGTTCTAAGTTATGGCAAATAACGATCAAAAGCGCGACGAAGGCTACATCGAGAAGCTGGTTCAAGTTAACCGCGTTGCCAAAACCGTAAAAGGCGGCCGTATCTTCACCTTCACCGCGCTGACCGTGGTTGGTGATGGTAAAGGTCGTGTTGGCTTCGGCCGTGGCAAGTCGCGCGAAGTACCAGCCGCGATCCAGAAAGCCATGGAAGCTGCTCGCCGCAACATGATCCAGGTTGACCTGAAGGGCACCACCCTGCAGTACGCCACCAAGGCTGCCCACGGCGCCTCGAAGGTTTACATGCAGCCTGCCTCGGAAGGTACCGGTATCATCGCCGGTGGCGCAATGCGTGCTGTCCTGGAAGTTGCTGGTGTTCAGAACGTTCTGGCCAAGTGCTACGGTTCGACCAACCCAGTGAACGTGGTTTACGCCACCTTCAAGGGTCTGAAAGCCATGCAATCTCCTGAATCCATTGCCGCCAAGCGTGGCAAGAGCGTCGAGGAGATCTTCTGATCATGGCAACCGTAAAAGTAACGCTGATCAAGAGCGTCTCGGGCCGTCTGCCTAACCACAAGCTGTGTGTTAAAGGCCTGGGTCTGCGTCGCATCGGTCACACTGTAGAAGTCCAGGATACTCCCGAGAACCGCGGGATGATCAACAAGGCTTACTACATGCTGAAGGTCGAGGGCTAATCGATGAAACTCAATGATCTGAGTCCAGCGCCGGGTTCCCGTCGCGAGAAGCATCGTCCAGGTCGTGGTATCGGTAGCGGTCTGGGTAAGACCGGCGGCCGTGGCCACAAAGGTCAGACTTCCCGTTCGGGTGGTTCGATCGCTCCTGGCTTCGAAGGCGGTCAACAGCCGCTGCACCGTCGCCTGCCGAAGTTCGGCTTCGTTTCCCTGAAAGCCATGGACCGCGCTGAAGTGCGTCTGTCCGAGCTGGCCAAAGTCGAAGGCGACGTGATCTCCGTGCAATCCCTGAAGGATGCCAACGTGATCAACCAGCACATTCAGCGTGTGAAAATCATGCTGTCTGGCGAAGTTACTCGCGCAGTCACCATCAAGGGTATCGCAGCCACCAAGGGTGCGCGTGCGGCTATCGAAGCAGCTGGCGGCAAATTCGAGGAATAAATGGCTAAGCAAGGTGCTCTCTCTTCGCTCGGTAAGGGCGGGATGTCGGAACTCTGGGCTCGTCTGCGCTTTCTGTTCATGGCGATCATCGTCTATCGGATAGGTGCGCATATCCCGGTTCCCGGCATCAATCCGGACCGTCTGGCGGATCTGTTTCGGCAGAATGAGGGGACCATTCTTAGCTTGTTCAACATGTTTTCCGGTGGCGCGCTCGAGCGCATGAGCATCTTTGCACTGGGGATCATGCCGTACATTTCGGCATCGATCATCATGCAGTTGATGACGGCGGTCAGCCCGCAACTGGAGCAGTTGAAGAAGGAAGGTGAAGCTGGCCGTCGCAAGATCAGCCAGTACACCCGCTACGGCACCGTTATCCTGGCACTGGTCCAAGCCATTGGCATGTCCATTGGCCTGGCCAACCAGGGCGTGGCGTTTTCTGTAGGCCTGGGCTTCCATATCGTCGCTGTTTCCACTTTCGTGGCAGGCGCGATGTTCATGATGTGGCTGGGCGAGCAGATCACCGAGCGCGGTGTGGGCAACGGTATCTCGATGTTGATTTTCGCGGGTATCGTTGCCGGTCTTCCGAGAGCAATCGGGCAGTCTTTCGAGTCTGCACGCACAGGCGATATCAACATTTTCGCCCTGGTCGCCATCGGTCTGCTGGCAGTAGCGATTATCGGTTTTGTGGTGTTCATTGAGCGTGGTCAGCGTCGTATCGCCGTTCATTACGCCAAGCGTCAGCAGGGCCGTAAGGTCTTCGCTGCGCAGACTAGCCACTTGCCGCTGAAAGTGAACATGGCGGGGGTTATCCCGGCTATTTTCGCGAGCAGCATTCTGCTGTTCCCGGCTTCGCTGGGTGCCTGGTTTGGTCAGTCCGAAGGTATGGGCTGGCTGCAGGACATCTCGCAGTCGATCGCTCCTGGTCAGCCGTTGAACATTCTGCTGTTTAGTGCAGGGATCATTTTCTTCTGCTTCTTCTACACAGCGTTGATGTTCAACCCGAAAGACGTAGCGGAAAACCTGAAGAAGTCCGGTGCCTTTATTCCGGGTATCCGTCCTGGTGAGCAGTCGGCACGCTACATTGATGGCGTTCTGACCCGTTTGACCATGTTCGGTGCTCTTTACATGATGGCCGTCTGCCTTCTGCCCCAGTTCCTGGTGGTGGCAGCAAATGTGCCGTTCTACCTTGGCGGGACCTCGTTGCTGATTGTGGTAGTGGTTGTGATGGACTTCATGTCCCAAGTACAATCGCACCTCGTTTCGCACCAGTACGAATCCCTGATGAAGAAAGCCAACCTGAAAGGCTACGGTGGCAGCGGTTTGCTGCGCTGATACGCCCCTAAGGTTCGAGGAGTCGGTAATGAAAGTTCGTGCATCGGTGAAAAAGCTGTGCCGTAACTGCAAGATCATCCGTCGCGAAGGCGTCGTACGAGTGATCTGCAGCGCGGAACCGCGTCACAAACAGCGCCAAGGCTGAGTGTGATCTGCGCTTCAAACCCAGCAGCTAGTGTGCTGCTGGGTTGATTATTCGTTTCTACAGCGATATTATCTCGCGCCCTATTTCTTGGCTTCCGGGGCGTAGGTAGCTGTCAATTGGAGTCCCACTGAATGGCCCGTATTGCAGGCGTCAACATTCCAGATAACAAGCATACTGTTATCTCGCTGACCTACATCTATGGTGTCGGTCGCACAACTGCACAGAAGATTTGTGCAGACGCTGGTGTAAACCCAGCCGCTAAGATCAAGGATCTGAGCGACGAGCAAATCGAAACCCTGCGTGGCGAAGTCGCGAAGTTCACCACCGAAGGTGACCTGCGTCGTGACATCAACATGAAGATCAAGCGCTTGATGGACCTGGGTTGCTACCGCGGCCTGCGTCATCGTAAAGGTCTGCCGGTTCGCGGTCAGCGCACCAAGACCAACGCACGCACCCGTAAGGGCCCGCGTAAGCCGATCCGCAAGTAATCGCCCAGGAATATAGACATGGCAAAACCTGCTGCTCGTCCTCGTAAGAAAGTCAAAAAGACAGTGGTTGATGGCATCGCCCACATCCATGCTTCTTTCAACAACACCATCGTGACCATCACCGACCGTCAGGGCAATGCTTTGTCCTGGGCGACCTCCGGTGGTTCGGGTTTCCGTGGTTCGCGCAAATCCACCCCGTTCGCAGCTCAGATCGCTGCTGAGCGTGCTGGTCAAGCTGCGCTGGAATACGGTCTGAAGAACCTCGACGTTAACGTCAAGGGTCCAGGTCCAGGTCGTGAGTCCGCCGTTCGTGCATTGAACAGCTGCGGCTACAAGATCGCCAGCATCACCGACGTGACGCCAATCCCGCACAACGGGTGCCGTCCGCCGAAGAAGCGTCGCGTGTAATCAGGAGACAGAAGAATGGCACGTTACATTGGTCCAAAATGCAAACTGTCTCGTCGTGAAGGCACTGATCTGTTCCTGAAGAGCGGCGTTCGCGCTCTGGAATCGAAGTGCAATATCGAAGCAGCCCCAGGTATCCACGGCCAGCGCCGTGGCCGTCAGTCCGACTACGGCACCCAGCTGCGTGAGAAACAAAAAGTCCGTCGTATCTACGGTGTTCTGGAGCGTCAGTTCCGCGGTTACTACCAAGCTGCTGCCTCGAAAAAAGGCGCAACCGGTGAGAACCTGCTGCAACTGCTCGAGTGCCGTCTGGATAACGTCGTTTACCGTATGGGCTTCGGCTCGACTCGTTCCGAGTCCCGTCAGCTGGTTTCGCACAAAGCGATCAGCGTCAACGGTAAGACTGTAAACATTCCATCCTACCAAGTTCGTCCGGGTGACGTGGTCGCAGTCCGCGAGAAATCGCTGGGCCAGTTGCGCATTGTTCAAGCCCTTGAACTGTGCGCCCAGCGTGGCCGCGTTGAGTGGGTTGACGTGGATGCTGCTAAAAAGTCGGGCGTTTTCAAGAACGTTCCTGCTCGCAGCGACCTGTCTGCCGACATCAACGAAAACCTGATTGTCGAGCTCTACTCCAAGTAAGGGCTAGAAAATAGGTGCATCCATGCAGATTTCGGTAAATGAGTTCCTGACTCCCCGCCACATTGATGTGCAGGTAGTCAGTCCGACCCGCGCCAAAATTACGCTCGAGCCTCTCGAGCGTGGTTTCGGCCATACCCTGGGCAACGCGCTGCGCCGCATCCTGTTGTCCTCCATGCCTGGCTGTGCAGTAGTCGAGGCCGAGATCGATGGCGTACTCCATGAGTACTCCGCGATCGAAGGTGTTCAGGAAGACGTAATTGAAATCCTGTTGAACCTGAAAGGTCTCGCTATCAAACTGCATGGTCGTGACGAAGTTACGCTGACCTTGTCGAAAAAGGGTTCGGGGGTGGTTACCGCTGCCGATATTCAGCTGGATCACGATGTCGAGATCGTCAACCCCGATCACGTAATCGCGAACCTGGCGTCGAACGGCGCTCTGAACATGAAGCTCACTGTAGCTCGTGGTCGTGGTTACGAGCCGGCCGACTCCCGTCAAACCGACGAAGACGAAAGCCGTAGCATTGGCCGTCTGCAGTTGGACGCCTCCTTCAGCCCGGTGCGTCGTATCGCCTATGTGGTCGAGAACGCCCGTGTTGAACAGCGTACCAACCTGGACAAACTGGTCATTGATCTGGAAACCAACGGCACCCTGGATCCTGAAGAGGCTATCCGCCGCGCTGCGACCATTCTGCAACAGCAGTTGGCCGCGTTCGTCGACCTCAAAGGTGACAGCGAGCCTGTCGTAGTCGAGCAGGAAGACGAGATCGATCCGATCCTGCTGCGTCCGGTTGACGACCTGGAACTGACTGTACGTTCGGCCAACTGCCTCAAGGCGGAGAACATCTACTACATCGGCGACCTGATTCAGCGTACCGAAGTAGAGCTGTTGAAGACTCCTAACCTGGGTAAGAAGTCCCTGACTGAAATCAAGGACGTTCTGGCCTCTCGTGGTCTGTCTCTCGGCATGCGCCTCGACAACTGGCCGCCTGCAAGTCTTAAGAAAGACGACAAGGCGACCGCCTGATCGTCGTAATCACCGAACGTAGTGTTTGGTAAGGAATGAATCATGCGTCATCGTAAAAGTGGACGTCACCTGAGCCGTACCAGCTCTCACCGCAAGGCTATGTTCCAGAACATGGCAGTGTCGCTGATCGAGCACGAGCTGATCAAAACCACCCTGCCGAAAGCCAAGGAACTGCGCCGCGTTGCCGAGCCGCTGATCACCCTGGCCAAGGAAGACAGCGTTGCTAACCGTCGTCTGGCCTTCGACCGTACCCGTTCGAAGTCCGCTGTTGGCAAACTGTTCAACGACCTGGGCAAGCGTTACGCCACCCGTCAGGGCGGCTACCTGCGCATCCTGAAGTGCGGTTTCCGCGCTGGCGACAACGCGCCTATGGCGTATGTCGAGCTGGTTGATCGTCCGGTCGGCGGTGCTGTAGAAGCTGCTGAGTAAGACGTTCTGTCTGCTACAGAAAACCGGGCCTAGTGCCCGGTTTTTTGTTTATACATCTATTGTTTATTTCTATTGATGTAAGTCATGTAATGAATTTGTCCCTGTAATCTTGCTCGTCAATACTCTCTCTACAGCCGATTAGCCGGCCCTTGAAGACCGAAATGGAGAGCCCATGAGCAAGATTCTCACCACCGCTAGCGGTGCACCTGTAGCCGACAACCAGAACTCCCGCTCCGCCGGCCCGCGCGGTCCGCTGCTGCTCGACGACTTCCACCTGATCGAGAAGCTCGCCCATTTCAACCGCGAGAACATTCCTGAGCGCCGCGTCCATGCCAAAGGCTCGGGCGCCTACGGTACCTTTACCGTTACTCACGATATCACCGGCTATACCAGCGCCAAGCTGTTCGAAGAGGTCGGTAAACAAACCGAGACTTTCTTACGCTTCTCCACCGTTGGTGGTGAGCGCGGTTCGGCTGATACCGAGCGTGACCCGCGCGGCTTCGCGGTGAAGTTCTACACCGAGGAAGGCAACTGGGACATTGTCGGTAACAACACTCCAGTATTCTTCATTCGCGACCCACTTAAGTTCCCGGACTTTATCCACACCCAGAAGCGCCACCCGCAGTCCAACCTGAAGAATGCTCAGATGATGTGGGACTTCTGGTCGCACTCTCCAGAAGCGCTGCATCAGGTCACCATCCTGTTTTCCGATCGTGGCATTCCGGACGGCTACCGTCACATGCATGGCTTTGGCAGCCACACCTACAGCCTGATCAATGCAAAGGGTGAGCGCACTTGGGTCAAGTGGCACTTCAAGACCCAGCAAGGCATCAAGAACCTCACCCCGGCAGACGCTGCACGCCTGGCAGGTACCGACCCGGACTACGCTCAGCGCGACCTCTTCGAGGCCATCGAGCGTGGCGACTACCCGCGCTGGACTGTCTGCATTCAGGTGATGAGCGAAGCCGAGGCTGCCAGCCGCGACGAGAACCCATTCGACGTGACCAAGACCTGGTCGCAGAAGGATTATCCACTCATCGAGGTGGGTGTGCTGGAGCTCAACCGTAACCCGCTCAACTATTTTGCGGAGGTCGAGCAGGCCGCGTTCGGGCCGAGCAATATGGTGCCCGGCGTCGGTCTTTCGCCGGACCGCATGCTGCAAGGCCGTGTATTCGCCTACGCCGACGCGCACCGCTATCGCGTGGGGACCAACCACCAGCAATTGCCAGTCAACGCGCCACGCTGCCCGGTGAACAGCTACCAGCGTGATGGCTCGATGGCCACCGGCAGTTACGGTAGTGCACCGAACTACGAGCCAAACAGCTACAGCGATGCCCCGAAACAGTCGCCACGTCATGCTGAGCCAGCATTGGCCATGAATGGTTCGGCTGATCGCTACGATCACCGCGAGGATACCGACTACTTCAGCCATGCCGGCGCTTTGTTCCGTTTGATGAACGATGAGCAGAAGGCCCTGCTGATCAGTAACATCGCCGGTACCATGGCGGGCGTCAGCGAAGATGTCATTCAGCGTCAGCTACAGTACTTCTTCAAGGCGGATCCGGCTTACGGCGAAGGGATTGCAAAGGCTTTGGGCATCAATCTCGCCTAAGTCGAAGTGATAAGAAGAACCGCCCTCATTTGGGCGGTTTTTCAATGAATATCACTACTGTTTAACCGATTTTTTGCGTCTGATTGCGCGTTTTTCAGTGACCATAGACAAAAGCTGGTTCACACTATGTGGCATAGACGTTTTCACATGGAGAATCAGGGCGATGCAAGGCCACCCGGATGTAATCAACTATCTCGTCACGCTGCTGAAGGGCGAACTGGCGGCACGCGACCAGTACTTCATTCATTCGCGCATGTACGAAGACTGGGGCCTGTCCAAGCTCTACGAGCGCATCAACCACGAGATGGAGGAAGAGACGCAGCACGCCGATGCCCTGATGCGTCGTATCCTCATGCTCGAAGGCACCCCTGACATGCGTGCGGATGACCTGGAGGTTGGTAGCACCGTGCCGGAAATGATCGAGGCGGACCTCAAGCTCGAATACAAGGTGCGCGGTGCGCTTTGCAAAGGCATCGAGCTGTGCGAACTGCACAAGGACTACGTCAGTCGTGACATCCTGCGTGCGCAGCTGGCCGACACCGAAGAAGATCACACCTACTGGCTTGAGAAGCAGCAGGGCCTGATCAAGGCCATCGGGCTGGAAAACTACCTGCAGTCGCAGATGTAAGTTATCCACAGACTCAAGTAAAAGCCCCTGGCACCATCGGTACCAGGGGCTTTTTCATTGCGCCGGCAATACTCAGGCCCTATCCCGCTCCAGCAATGGTTTCAGGTAATGGCCGGTATATGACTGCTTCATCTCGCTCAGCTCTTCTGGTGTACCGCAGGCAATGATCTGCCCACCCTTGGAACCGCCCTCAGGCCCCAGGTCAACCAGCCAGTCGGCAGTCTTGATCACATCCAGGTTATGCTCGATCACCACCACGGTATTGCCGTGGTCGCGCAGGCGATGCAATACGTCCAGCAGTTGCTGGATATCGGCAAAGTGCAGGCCGGTGGTAGGTTCGTCGAGGATGTACAAGGTCTTGCCGGTATCGCGCTTGGACAGTTCGCGCGACAGCTTTACCCGCTGCGCCTCACCGCCGGACAACGTGGTCGCTGATTGCCCCAGTTTGATGTACGACAGGCCCACATCCATCAATGTTTGCAGCTTGCGCGCCAGCGCCGGCACCGCATCGAAGAACTCGCGGGCATCCTCGATGGTCATTTCCAGCACCTCGTGGATGTTCTTGCCCTTGTACTTGATCTCCAGGGTTTCGCGGTTGTAGCGCTTGCTCTTGCACACGTCACACGGCACGTAGATGTCCGGCAGGAAGTGCATTTCCACCTTGATCAGGCCATCGCCCTGGCAGGCCTCGCAACGGCCACCCTTGACGTTGAACGAGAAACGCCCCGGGCCATAACCACGCGAGCGTGACTCCGGGACACCGGAGAACAGCTCGCGGATCGGCGTGAAGATGCCGGTGTAGGTGGCCGGGTTGGAGCGTGGTGTGCGGCCGATCGGGCTCTGGTCGATATCCACCACCTTGTCCAGGTGCTGCAGGCCGTCCATGCTGCTGTGCGGTGCGGCTTCCAGGCTGCTTGCGCCATTGAGGGCGGTGGCGGCCAAGGGGTAAAGGGTATTGTTGATCAGCGTCGATTTACCCGAGCCGGATACACCAGTCACGCAGGTCAGCAGGCCGATCGGTACTTCCAGGTCGACGTTCTGCAGGTTGTTGCCACGTGCGCCCTTGAGCTTGAGCTGCAGCTTCTTGTTGCGCGGCGTGCGCTTGGCCGGCACGACGATCTTCTTGCGCCCGGACAGGTACTTGCCAGTCAGCGAATCGGGATGGTCCATGACCTCCTGGGGCGAGCCCTCGGCGACAATCTGCCCACCGTGAACACCGGCGCCCGGGCCGATATCGACCACGTAGTCGGCCAGCCGAATGGCGTCCTCGTCGTGTTCCACCACGATCACCGTGTTGCCCAGGTCGCGCAAATGGTTGAGGGTGGCCAACAGGCGGTCGTTGTCGCGTTGATGAAGGCCGATGGACGGTTCATCGAGGATGTACATCACCCCCACCAGACCAGCGCCGATCTGGCTGGCGAGTCGGATACGTTGCGCTTCACCGCCGGACAGGGTGTCGGCGCTACGATCCAGGGTCAGGTAGTCGAGACCGACATTGACCAGGAACTGAAGTCGTTCGCAGATTTCCTTGAGGATTTTTGCCGCGATTTCGCCACGCCGGCCAGTAAGGGTCAGTTGACCAAAGTAGTTGCTGGCTTCACCGATCGGCAAATTGGTTACCGCCGGCAGGGTTTTCTCGCCCACCCACACATGGCGCGCCTCGCGGCGCAGGCGCGTACCCCGGCAATCCGGGCACGGTTGCGTGCCAAGGAATTTGGCCAGTTCTTCACGCACGGTGGCCGATTCGGTTTCGCGGTAGCGGCGCTCAAGGTTCGGCACAATGCCTTCGAACGGGTGCGATCGCTTGACGATGTCGCCTCGGTCGTTGAGGTACTTGAAATCGACACTCTGCTTGCCGCTGCCCTGCAGGATCACTTTCTGGTGTTCGGCTGACAGCTCGCCGAAAGGCTCCTCCAGGCTGAAGCCGTAGTGCGCAGCCAACGAACCGAGCATCTGGAAGTAGTACACGTTACGCCGGTCCCAGCCGCGGATCGCGCCTTCGGCCAAGGTCAGTTCGGTGTTGACCAGGCGTTTGGTGTCGAAGAACTGCTTGACCCCCAGGCCGTCGCAGGTCGGGCAGGCGCCAGCCGGGTTGTTGAAGGAAAACAGCTTCGGTTCCAGCTCGCTGATCGCGTGGCCGCACACCGGACAGGCGAAGCGCGCGGAGAAGATCGTCTCTTCGCCTTGTTCGTCGTCCATCGGTGCCACCAGGGCAATACCGTCGGCCAGCTTCAACGCGGTCTCGAACGATTCGGCCAAGCGTTGTTGCAGGTCGGCGCGGACTTTGAAGCGGTCCACCACCACATCGATGCTGTGCTTCTTCTGTTTGTCCAGCTTGGGCAACTCATCGAGTTCGTAGAGCTTGCCGTTGACCCTGGCCCGCACGAAGCCCTGGGCGCGAAGCTCGTCAAACACCGCCAGGTGCTCGCCCTTGCGCTCGCGCACCACTGGCGCGAGCAGCATCAGCTTGCTGCCTTCCGGGCGCTCCAGCACCAGGTCGACCATCTGGCTGATCGTTTGCGCCTCCAGCGGGATATCGTGGTCCGGGCAGCGTGGAGTACCGACGCGGGCGTACAGCAGGCGCAGATAGTCGTAGATTTCGGTGATGGTGCCGACCGTGGAGCGCGGGTTGTGCGAGGTCGACTTCTGCTCGATCGAAATCGCCGGCGACAGGCCTTCGATGGTGTCGACGTCGGGCTTTTCCATCATCGACAGGAACTGCCGGGCGTAGGCCGACAGCGATTCCACATAGCGGCGCTGGCCTTCGGCGTACAAGGTATCGAACGCCAGGGACGACTTGCCGGAACCGGACAGGCCGGTGATCACGATCAACTTGTCCCGGGGCAGGGTCAGGTCGATGTTCTTCAGGTTGTGGGTACGTGCCCCACGAATCAGGATCTTGTCCACTGCGGCCTCGCTTGGCGGGCATAAACAAGGAAGTATACGGCGCGCCAGTATGACGCGGCAAAGCGTCGCGTAGATGCCGTCAAGCTGTCGGACTGATAGAATCGCCGCCGGTTCACACGAGGTTAATCCATGCACGACACCCACAACGAGCGCATGAGTGGCGGCGAAACCCGCGCCGCTGGCGGCCTTGCCTTGGTCTTTGCCTTTCGTATGCTGGGCATGTTCATGGTCTTGCCGGTACTGGCCACCTACGGCATGGACCTGGCTGGCGCCACGCCTGCCCTGATCGGCCTGGCCATTGGTGCCTATGGCCTGACCCAGGCGGTATTGCAGATCCCGTTCGGGATGATTTCCGACCGCATCGGTCGCCGGCCGGTGATTTATCTGGGGCTGGTGATCTTCGCCCTGGGCAGTGTACTGGCGGCCCAGGCCGACTCTATCTGGGGCGTGATTGCCGGGCGCATCCTGCAGGGCGCGGGGGCAATTTCTGCTGCGGTCATGGCACTGCTGTCGGACCTCACCCGCGAACAACACCGGACCAAGGCCATGGCCATGATCGGCATGAGCATCGGCCTGTCGTTTGCTGTCGCCATGGTCGTCGGTCCATTGCTGACAAGTGCCTTTGGTTTGTCAGGTTTGTTCCTGGTCACGGCTGGGCTTGCCCTGGTCGGCATTCTGTTGATCGCGTTTGTCGTGCCCAGCACCCACAGCATTTTGCAGCACCGCGAGTCGGGTGTGGCGCGCCAGGCCATCGGCCCGACCCTGCGCCATCCGGACCTTCTGCGCCTGGACGTCAGCATTTTCATCCTGCACGCCGTCCTCATGGCCAGCTTCGTTGCGCTGCCGCTGGCGTTCGTCGAGCGTGGCGGCCTGCCCAAGGAGCAGCATTGGTGGGTGTACCTGACCGCGCTGTTCATCTCATTTTTTGCAATGGTCCCGTTCATCATCTATGGCGAAAAAAAGCGCAAGATGAAACGTGTGTTGGCCGGCGCGGTCAGTGTCCTGCTGCTGACGGAGATATACTTCTGGGAGTGGGCTGACGGTTTGCGCGGACTGGTGATTGGCACCGTGGTATTCTTTACCGCATTCAACCTGCTGGAGGCTTCGCTGCCTTCTCTGGTGAGCAAGGTGTCGCCTGCCGGTGGCAAGGGGACGGCAATGGGGGTGTATTCCACCAGCCAGTTCCTCGGTGCAGCGTTAGGCGGGATTCTTGGCGGCTGGCTGTTCCAGCACGGCGGGCTGAACACGGTGTTCCTCGGTAGCGCGGTGCTGTGTGCTATCTGGCTGATCGTCGCCTTGCGCATGAACGAGCCGCCATATGTGACCAGCCTGCGCATGCCCTTGACGCCTGAGGCGGTCCGGGAAGCCGGCCTGACCGAGCGCCTGATGGCCGTGCCGGGTGTGACCGACGCTGTGGTGGTGGAAGAAGAAGCCGCCATCTATATCAAACTGGATACGAAAATTTTGGACCGTGCGACCCTCGAGCGACTGGTGAATCCAGCCTCTTCGGCGTGCGAAGCCTAGGAGAACGTTATGGCCCGTGGGGTTAACAAAGTCATTCTGGTCGGTACCTGTGGCCAGGATCCCGAAGTCCGCTACCTGCCCAACGGTAACGCCGTGACCAACCTGAGCCTGGCCACCAGCGAGCAGTGGACTGACAAGCAGTCGGGCCAGAAGGTCGAGCGTACCGAGTGGCACCGTGTGTCGCTGTTCGGCAAGGTTGCCGAAATCGCTGGCGAATACCTGCGCAAGGGTTCGCAGTGCTACATCGAAGGCAAGCTGCAGACCCGCGAGTGGGAAAAAGACGGCATCAAGCGCTACACCACCGAGATCATCGTCGATATCAACGGCACCATGCAGCTGCTCGGCGGTCGTCCGCAGGGCCAGCAGCAGGGCGGCGACCCGTACAACCAAGGTGGCGGCAATTATGGTGGTGGCCAGCAGCAACAGTACAACCAGGCACCGCCACGCCAGCAGGCCCAGCGCCCGCAACAGGCCCCTCAGCGCCCAGCGCCGCAACAGCCTGCGCCGCAGCCGGCGGCTGACTTCGACAGCTTCGATGACGATATTCCGTTCTGATCAGAGCGGTAGGGCGTTCAGCAAGACCAGAAACCCAGGGCAGTTGCCCTGGGTTTTTTTATGGGCAGCACCGCGTATCAGGCATCGCTTTCAGTAGAACAACCGGGGCTCCGGCGAATCCAGCAGGCTTGCCAGCTTGGTCAGGGCAAAGCCCAGTTCTTGGCGGCTGGGTGCCATCAGGGCGATGCGCACACCGCTGGTGGCGTGGCTGCGTTCAGGCAGGAACTGGCTGCCGCTGACCACCGTTACGCCGTTGTCACGCGCCAGGTTGGCAAACTCGTCGCTGGTCCACGGTTCTGGCAGCTCCAGCCAGATATGGAAGCTGTGGGGCTGACTGCGGATCTTGTATTGGCCAAGAATCTCCCGGGCCATGTGCTGGCGCGCGGCCGCCTCCTGCTGCTGCATACGCACCAACTGGTCGGCCTTGCCGCTGTTGATCAGGTTACTGGCCAATTGCGCCATCAGAGGCGATGGCATCCACACGCTGCTGCGTACCATCGATGATAACCGCGACAGGGTTTGCGGCGGGGCGTACAGGTAGCCGATGCGCAGCGCCGGCAGCACGCTTTTGGACAGGCTGGTGAGGTATACCGAGCGTTCAGGCGCATACGCTGCAAGCGGCTTGTAGTCCGGGCTGGGCTCGAGAAAACCGTAGATATCGTCATCCACGATGAACAGGTCGAACTCACGGGCGATCTCGGCGATAGCCTGGCGCCTTGCTGGGGGCATGATCGAGTTGGTCGGGTTTTGGTGCGTGGTGACGCACACCAGCAGGGAAGGGCGGTGTTCCAGGCAGGCCGCGCGCAATGCCTCCGGGATGAGCCCGTGTTCGTCCATGGCGACGCCGCGCAGGCGCCGGCCCAGGCTGTGGGCCAGGGATATGATGCCCGGGTAGCAGAGCGACTCGCACAGCACCACATCGTCACTCTTCGACAGGCTGCTGATGGCCACCAGCAGCCCATGTTGGGCGCCAGCGGTCAGTACTACCTGCTGCCAGCGAGCATCAGGCAGCCAGCGCTGTATCCAGGTCGCACCGGCTTGTTTGTGGGACGTGTGACCACCCTCTGTCACATAGTCGAGTACCTGCCCCAAGTCCGATGAGGCGGCCAGTTCGCTGATAGCCGTGCCTAGCCACTCGCTCATGTGAGCGTCGTTGGGCTTGATGATCGAGAGGTCGATCTGGCTACTCTCGCCGGCAACGGGTGTGGGCACCGACGGGGCGGGTAATGGCTGCCGCAGCTGCCTGACAAATGTGCCTCGGCCTACCTCGCCAGCCACCAGACCACGCTTGGCTGCTTCGTCGTAGGCCCTGCCAACCGTGCCGGGGGTTACATTCAGCGCCTCGGCCAGGTCCTTGAGCGTGGGTAAGCGATCGCCTTCTGCAAGCCGACCACTTTCGATGTCCTGTTCAAGGGCATCAGCGATCATCAGGTAAACCGGCTGTGTTTGATGGCTGTATTGGGGGACCCACATGGAGATGGCACCAGGTTTTGCAAGAGCGCGAAAGCCTAGCATGAAAGCTCGGATGCAGGTAATGATGGTAATTGGCTAAATTGAGTTGAATTTATTTTAGATTGAATCGACTCAATTTTTGAAATTACAATCATCGCACCGATCAGGCCGGCCGCACTCGGGCTGCGCCTGGCATAACGCTCCACTGGATGGACATCGCTATGGAAATGTTGGGTTCTTACTGGGCGGAGCACTGGTTGCTGGCAGTCCTCATACTTGGCGCGATCGCCTTCGTTGCGGGCTTCGTCGACAGCATTGCCGGTGGTGGAGGTTTGTTTCTGGTGCCGGGTTTTCTGCTGGTGGGCATGCCGCCCCAGGTGGCACTGGGCCAGGAAAAACTGGTCAGTACCCTCGGCACGCTGGCGGCTATCCGCAACTTCCTGGCCAACAGCAAGATGGTCTGGCAGGTAGCGTTGGTCGGGGTGCCGTTTTCGCTGCTAGGCGCCTACCTGGGGGCTCACCTGATCGTGTCGATCTCGCAGGAAACTGTGGGCAAGATCATCCTGGCACTGATCCCGCTCGGTATTCTCATTTTCCTTACCCCCAAGGACCGCCCGGTCGAGGAGCGCGAACTGTCATCGCGCATGCTGTTCACCGTGGTCCCGCTGACCTGCCTGGCCATTGGCTTCTATGACGGCTTCTTCGGCCCCGGTACCGGCAGCATGTTCATCATCGCTTTCCATTACCTGCTGCGCATGGACCTGGTCTCCAGTTCGGCCAACTCCAAAACCTTCAACTTCGCTTCCAACATCGGTGCTTTGGTGGCGTTCGTCAGCGCAGGCAAGGTCGTCTACCTGCTGGCATTGCCACTTGTGGCCTGCAACATCCTCGGTAACCACCTGGGCAGTTCCCTGGCCTTGCGTAAAGGCAACGACGTGGTGCGCAAGGCGTTGGTGTTCTCGATGCTCTGCCTGTTCACCAGCCTGGGCGTGAAGTACCTGACCTGACCCATTGATAGGAGACAACGAATGAAAACCGCATTTGTAACCGGTGCTTCCTCAGGCTTTGGCCGCGCCATCTGCTGCACCCTGATCGGCAAAGGCTACCGTGTGATCGGTGGAGCCAGGCGCATGGACAAACTGAAAGCACTGGAGGCCGAACTGGGCGTAAATTTCATTCCGCTGGCGCTGGATGTCACTGATTCAGTGTCGCTCGATAAGGCGGTCGAGCAGATGCGTGAGGCGTCGCTGCAGATCGATCTGCTGGTCAACAACGCGGGACTGGCGCTGGGCGTGGACCGTGCCCAAACCAGCAGTGCCGCAAACTGGCAGCAGATGATCGACACCAACATCACCGGCCTGGCCATGGTCACCCACAAGATCCTGCCGCAGATGGTGGAAGCCGATAGCGGCATGATCATCAACATCGGCTCGATCGCCGGCACTTACCCCTACCCGGGCGGTAACGTGTATGGCGCCAGCAAGGCGTTCGTCCGCCAGTTCAGCCTCAACCTGCGTGCCGACCTGGCTGGCACCCGGGTGCGGGTGAGCAACATCGAGCCGGGGCTGTGCTCAGGCACGGACTTCTCGGTGGTGCGCCTCAATGGCGACATGGACGCCGTGCAGGCCTTGTATCGGGATGTAGAGGCCCTTCTGCCGGAGGACATCGCAGCAACGGTAGCCTGGGTTGCCGAGCAGCCGGCGCACGTGAATATCAATACCATCGAGATCATGCCTGTGGCGCAGAGCAGTGCGGCGCTGAATGTGGTGCGCAACCTGCCACGTGCCTGATCGGGGCCGCACCACTGACCCAGGTCATCGCACCTTCTGGATTCTTGACTAGTCTTAACCTTTGGCGGCCATCAATTGGCCGCCACCGTGACTACCAAGAGGCGCCGGCAATGTTCCGCGCGTCCACCACCTGATCAGGAGTGCACGATGGACCTGAACCGTCGGCAGTTCTTCAAGGTCGCCGCCGTCGGCCTTGGAGGCTCGAGCCTTGCGGCGTTGGGCATGGCCCCAACGCCGGCATTCGCCGAGCAGGTGCGTCACTTCAAGCTGGCGCATACCAAAGAAACCCGTAACACCTGCCCCTACTGTTCGGTCGGCTGCGGCCTGATCCTGTACAGCCAGGGCGATGCGGGGAAGAACGTCAAACAGAACATCATCCATATCGAAGGGGACGCCGACCACCCGGTCAACCGCGGCACACTTTGCCCGAAAGGCGCCGGCTTGCTGGACTTTATCCACAGCCCGAGCCGCCTGCAGTACCCCGAGGTTCGCAAGCCGGGCAGCAAAGAGTGGGTGCGGGTCAGCTGGGACGAGGCGCTGGACCGCGTCGCCGACCTGATGAAGCAGGACCGCGATGCCAACTTCATCGAGAAGAACGCCCAAGGCCAAACGGTCAACCGCTGGCTCACCACCGGTTTTCTTGCCGCTTCCGCTGCTTCCAGCGAGGCTGGCTACCTGACCCACAAGGTCATCCGCGCAACAGGCATGCTGGGGTTCGATAACCAGGCACGTGTCTGACATGGCCCGACGGTGGCAAGTCTTGCCCCGACGTACGGCCGTGGCGCCATGACCAACCACTGGTCCGATATCGCCAACGCGAATCTGGTCCTGGTGATGGGTGGCAACGCAGCAGAAGCGCATCCGTGCGGCTTCAAGTGGGTGACCGAGGCCAAAGCGCACAACAAGGCGCGGCTGATTGTGGTCGACCCGCGGTTTACCCGTACCGCTTCGGTGGCGGACTACTACGCGCCGATCCGCACCGGCACCGACATCGCCTTCATGGGCGGGCTGATCAACTACCTGCTCAGCAACGACAAGATCCAGCACGAGTACGTGCGCAACTACACTGACGTGTCGTTCATCGTCAAAGAGAACTATGGCTTCGAGGATGGCCTGTTCAGCGGCTACGACGAGGCCAAGCGTGTGTACGCCGACAAGTCCGGCTGGGGTTACGAGCTGGGTGAGGACGGCTATGCCAAGGTCGACCCGACACTGCAGCACCCTCGCTGCGTGTTCCAGCTGATGAAGCAGCATTACAGCCGCTATACCCCGGAACTGGCGAGCATGACCTGTGGCATGCCACAGGACGCCATGATGAAGGTCTGGGAAGAGATCGCCTCCTGCTCGGTTCCGGGCAAGACCATGACGATCCTTTATGCGCTAGGTTGGACGCAGCATTCGATCGGTGCGCAGATTATCCGCAGTGCGGCCATGGTCCAGCTGTTGCTCGGCAACGTCGGCATGCCCGGTGGCGGGGTCAATGCCCTGCGCGGGCACTCCAACATCCAGGGCCTGACCGACCTCGGCCTGCTGTCCAACTCGCTGCCGGGCTACCTGACCCTGGCCGGTGACGCCGAGCAGGACTACGCCGCCTACATCGACAAGCGCGCTTCCAAGCCGCTGCGGCCTGGGCAGTTGTCGTACTGGCAGAACTACGGCAAGTTCCACGTCAGCCTGATGAAGGCCTGGTACGGCGCCAATGCCACGGCGGAAAACAACTGGGGTTATGACTGGCTGCCCAAACTCGATGTACCGGCCTACGACGTGCTGCGCATGTTCGAGATGATGGGCCAGGGCAAAGTCAATGGTTATATGTGCCAGGGCTTCAACCCGATCGCCGCGCTGCCGGACAAAAACCGCGTCACTGCAGCACTGGGCAAGCTCAAGTGGCTGGTGATCATGGACCCATTGGCCACCGAGACCTCGGAATTCTGGCGCAACGCCGGGCCGTTCAACGATGTCGACACGGCCTCTATCCAGACCGAAGTGATCCGCTTGCCCACGACCTGCTTCGCCGAGGAAGACGGCTCGCTGGTCAACAGCAGCCGCTGGCTGCAATGGCACTGGAAGGGCGCAGACGGCCCGGGCGAGACGCGTACCGACGTGCAGATCATGAGCGAGCTGTTCCTGCGCCTGCGCCAACGTTACCAGGCCGAAGGGGGGCCTATCCTGACGCGATAATGAATATCAGCTGGCCGTACAAGATCCCTGAGGAGCCCTCCCCGGAGGAGCTGGCCAAGGAGATGAACGGCTGGGCGGTGGCCGATGTCACCGACCCGACTGGCGCGGTGATCAAGGCGGGCCAGCAACTGGCGGGCTTCGGCCAGCTCAAGGACGATGGCAGCACCGCGTCTGGCTGCTGGATCTTTGCCGGTAGCTGGACCGAACAAGGCAACCAGATGGCTCGCCGCGACAACAGCGACCCGTATGGCATGCACCAGGTGCAGAACTGGGCCTGGGCCTGGCCGGCCAACCGCCGCATCCTTTACAACCGTGCCTCCAGCGACCCGCAAGGCAAGCCGTGGGACCCGGAGAAAAAGCGCCTGGTATGGTGGAACGGCAAGGCCTGGACCGGCACCGACGTGCCGGACTTCAAGGTCGACTCGCCGCCCGAGGCGGGGATGAACCCTTTCATCATGAACCCCGAAGGCGTGGCGCGTTTCTTCGCCATCGACAAGATGGCCGAAGGCCCGTTCCCCGAGCACTACGAGCCCTTCGAAACACCGATCGGCATCAACCCGCTGCACCCGCAGAACAAGAAGGCCACCAGCAACCCGGCCGGGCGCATCTTCGATTCTGTGTGGGACACCCTCGGCACGCACGGCGAGTTCCCTTATGCGGCGACCACCTACCGGCTGACCGAGCACTTCCACTTCTGGAGCAAGCATTGCCGGCTCAACGCCATTGCCCAGCCCGAGCAGTTCGTCGAAATAGGCGAGGTGCTGGCCAACGAGAAAGGCATCAAGGCCGGCGACCGGGTACGGGTGTCGAGCAAGCGTGGGCATATCGATGCGGTGGCGGTGGTGACCAAGCGGATTCGCCCGCTGCAGGTCAACAATCAGACCGTGCACCAGATCGGCATTCCGCTGCACTGGGGCTTCACCGGCGCTACCCGGCATGGCTACCTGACCAATACCTTGGTGCCGTTCCTCGGTGACGGCAACACGCAGACGCCAGAGTCCAAGTCGTTCCTCGTGAAAGTGGAGAAACTCTGATGGCCAGCCAAGACATCATCGCCCGCTCGGCCACCACTACCGTGCCGCCCTCGGTGCGTCAGCAGGAGGAGGTCGCCAAGCTGATCGACACTACCAAGTGCATCGGCTGCAAGGCCTGCCAGGTGGCGTGCTCGGAGTGGAATGAACTGCGTGACGAGGTTGGCCACAACCACGGCACCTACGACAACCCCCAGGACCTCACTGCCGAGACCTGGACACTGATGCGCTTTACCGAGCATGAGCGCGACGACGGCAACCTGGAGTGGCTGATCCGCAAGGACGGTTGCATGCACTGTGCCGACCCAGGTTGCCTGAAGGCATGCCCGAGCCCGGGCGCGATCATCAAGCACGCCAACGGTATCGTCGACTTCAACCAGGACCACTGCATCGGCTGCGGCTACTGCATCACCGGCTGCCCGTTCAACATCCCGCGTATCTCGCAGAAAGACCACAAGGCGTACAAGTGCACCCTGTGTTCCGATCGCGTGAGCGTGGGGCTGGAGCCGGCATGCGTGAAAACCTGCCCGACCGGGGCGATCGTGTTCGGCAGCAAGGACGAGATGAAAGTGCATGCGGCCGAGCGCATCGTCGATCTGAAGTCGCGGGGCTACGACAAGGCCGGGCTGTACGACCCGGACGGCGTCGGTGGTACCCACGTGATGTACGTGCTGCACCATGCCGACACGCCGAAGCTGTATGCCGGCCTGCCGGACCAGCCAGTGATCAGCCCGTTGGTAGGGTTGTGGAAGGGCTTCACCAAGCCGCTGGCGCTGTTGGCCATGGGCGCGGCGGTGCTGGCGGGGTTCTTCCACTATGTGCGGATCGGCCCACAGCGTGTCGAGGAGGATGAACACCCGACACCGCCGGACGAAAGCGTGCATCAAGTGGACCCGTCGGTCCATGTCTATGATCCGAAGCAGCCCGGTGGGCAAGGGGAGCAGCGGCCATGAACGACAACAAACCCATCCTGCGCTACAACGCCAACGAGCGTAGCAACCACTGGGCGGTGGCGATCCTGTTCATCCTGGCTGGGCTGTCGGGGCTTGCGCTGTTCCATCCGGCGCTATTCTGGCTCAGCAACCTGTTCGGCGGCGGGCCGTGGACGCGCATTCTGCATCCCTTCATCGGGGTGGCGATGTTCGTGTTTTTCCTCGGCCTGGTATTACGCTTCTGGCGGGCCAACTTCATCACCGCCAATGACCGCCTGTGGCTGCGCCGGGTGGACCGGGTAATGCGCAACGAGGAGGAGGGCGTACCGCCGATCGGCAAGTACAATGCCGGGCAGAAGCTGCTGTTCTGGACCCTGCTGGTGTGCATGCTGGTGCTGCTGGTCAGTGGCGTGGTGATCTGGCGCGCATACTTCAGCCATTGGTTTGGCATCGATGCCATTCGCTTGTCTGCGCTGCTGCATGCGCTGGCGGCCTTCGTGCTGATTCTCAGCATCATCGTGCACATCTACGCCGGCATCTGGATCAAGGGCTCGATCGGCGCCATGCTGCATGGCTGGGTCAGCCGCGCCTGGGCCCGCAAGCATCATGAGTTGTGGTACCGCGAAGTGACCGGCGACAAGACGCCGGGTGATCACGGACGAAAAGAAGGATGAGCGCTTGAGCATCATACTTGAACCCGGGCAGATCGAAGCGTCGGCAGTCACGCCGCCATTTCTGCACCTGCCCGCCGCCAACCTGTTTGAACTGCGTGCCGCGCGCCTGGAGCAACTGGCAGAGGGCAACGCGCTTGGCGACTACCTGAGGTTGATTGCGCGGTTATGCCGCATCCAGCAGCAGCTTGTGGATAACCCGCCCGGCGGCATGCCGGTGGCCGAGGCGCGTCAGCGCCTGTGCATGGATCATGGTTTGCCGCCGCTGGCGGCTGACAGCCTGGTGCGTGAAGGGCCATGGCTGGTCTGGTTGCAGGCACTGCTAGAGCACCTCAGCGGCGAAACCCGTGGCCCGATGGGTGAGGCCCTGCAGGTGCTACGAGGCAGTGATGACAATCAGCGCAAGGGCTGGGGCATTGCTTTGCTGGCAGGCCAGTACGATGGTGTGCCTGCAGCACTGGTGCCGTTTCTCGGGGCCGCGTTGCAGGCGGCCTGGTCCAGCTGGTTGCTGGCGCTGCCCGCACACCAGCTCAAGCCTGCCGGTAGCCTGGCCCAATGTCCGGCTTGTGGTTCGCCGGCGATGGCCGGGGTGGTGCGCAACCGTGGAAAGCACAACGGCTTGCGTTACCTGGCCTGTTCGTTGTGTGCCTGTGAGTGGCATGTGGTGCGGGTCAAGTGTGTGTACTGCGAGTCGAGCAAGGATTTGCGTTACACCAGCCTTGAGGATGATCGCCATGCGCCAGGCAAAGCGCCGCTGCGCGCGGAATGCTGCCCCGGGTGCGACAGCTACCTGAAGCAGAACTACCTGGAGAACGATGCGGCGGCCGAGCCGCTGGCCGATGACCTGGCCAGCCTGGCCCTGGATATACGTCTGGACGGGGAGGGCTTCCATCGCCTGGCGCCCAACCTGATGCTCGCGCCCGGTGGCGGGTGAGTGTCTACACTGAAAGATCGACTTGCCTTCTTCGCGGTCAAACCCCTGCCTACAGGTAATTGCGCCAACCCGCTGTACTTGTAGGAGCGGGTTCACCCGCGAATGGGCCAGCACAGACAACGGATCAGTCCAAGGTAGTACCGCATGTCCAACAGCCTTGCCAGCGACACCCCACGCCTGCCGTCCATCGATACCCTCCTTCGCCACCCGGCTTGCCTCCCTCTGATCGATCGCCACGGCCGTGACGCCGTGCTGAATACCCTGCGCCAGCTGCTCGACGACCTGCGCGAGCCCGCCCGTAATGGCGAACTCGGCAGCGCCGAACTGGCTCCGGAAATCCTCCTTGGCCGCAGCGGCGAACGCCTCGCCCTCCAGCAACGCAGCCAGGTTCGCCGCGTGTTCAATCTCACTGGCACCGTGCTGCACACCAACCTGGGCCGCGCCTTGCTGCCGGATGAAGCCATCGAGGCCATGCAGACCGCCGCTCGTTACCCGCTCAACCTGGAGTTCGACCTGGCCACCGGCAAACGTGGCGACCGTGATGACCTGATCGAAGGCCTGATCCGCGAGCTGACCGGTGCCGAAGCCGTCACCGTGGTCAACAACAATGCCGCCGCCGTGCTGCTAGCGCTCAACAGCCTGGGCGCGCGCAAGGAAGGCATCATCTCTCGCGGCGAGCTGATCGAGATCGGTGGTGCGTTCCGTATTCCCGACATCATGGCCCGTGCCGGCGTCAAGCTGCACGAGGTTGGCACCACCAACCGTACTCACGCCCGCGACTACGAGGCCGCCATCGGCCCGCGCACTGGCCTGCTGATGCGGGTGCATTGCAGCAATTACAGCATCCAGGGCTTCACCACCCAAGTGCCTACTGCCGAGCTGGCACGTATCGCCCACCAACATGAATTACCACTGCTTGAAGACCTGGGCAGCGGCAGCCTGCTCGACCTTACCCGCTGGGGCCTGCCCGCCGAACCCACGGTACGCCAGGCCCTGGCCGATGGTGCCGATATCGTCACCTTCAGTGGCGACAAACTGCTGGGGGGGCCGCAAGCCGGGATCATCGTCGGCCACAAGGACTTGATCACCAGGATCAAGAAAAATCCGCTCAAGCGTGCGTTGCGCGTCGACAAGATCACCCTTGCTGCACTCGAAGCGGTGCTGGCGCTGTACCGCAACCCCGATCGCCTGGCCGAGCGCCTGCCCAGCCTGCGCCTGCTGACCCGCAGCCAGGCCGAGATCCAGGCCCAGGCCGAGCGCCTGGCGCCTGAGCTCCAGGCGCGTCTCGGTGAGCAATGGGCAATCAGCGTAGAGCCCGCGTTGGGCATGATCGGCAGTGGCAGCCAGCCGGTTGCGCGCTTGCCCAGTGCCGCTCTGTGCCTGCGCCCGCAAGTGTCGAAGAAGTTGCGCGGGCGCAGCCTGCATGTGTTGGAGCGCGCCCTGCGCGACCTGCCGGTGCCGGTGCTGGGCCGCATTGACGACGATGCCCTGTGGCTGGACCTGCGCCAGCTGGATGACGAAGCCCAGTGGCTGGCCCAGTTGCCAGCCCTGCAGCTGGGGCCGGTGCAGTGATCGTTGGTACCGCTGGCCACATCGACCACGGCAAGACCGCACTGCTGCTGGCGCTGACCGGCCAGGCCGGCGACCAGCGGCAAGAAGAGCGCGCCCGCGGCATGACCATCGACCTTGGCTACCGCTATGCGGCGCTGAGCGAAGGCGCGCCGCTGACCGGCTTCATCGATGTGCCGGGCCACGAGCGCTTTATCCACAACATGCTGGCCGGCGCCCATGGCATCGACCTGGTGCTGTTGGTAGTGGCGGCCGACGACGGGGTCATGCCGCAGACCCGTGAGCACCTGGCGATCATCGAGCTGCTGGGCATTCCCCAGGCCTTGGTGGCGATCAGCAAATGCGACCGGGTCGAGCCGTCGCGTCTGGCCGAGGTGCAGATGCAAGTCAGTGAATTGCTGGCGCCTGGGCCCTATGCCGGTGCGCGGCAGTTTCCGCTGTCGAGCATCAGCGGGGAGGGCGTGGACGCGTTGCGTCAGGCCCTGCTGGAGGCCGAAGCAGGTACACGGCAGCGTAGTGTCGTCGGTGGTTTTCGCCTGGCCGTCGACCGTGCGTTTGCGGTTACCGGCGCCGGTGTGGTGGTCACCGGCACGGCACTGGCCGGGCGGGTCAGTGCGGGTGATACGTTGTTGCTGGGCAAGGCCGGCAAGGTGGTGCGCGTGCGTGGTCTGCATGCGCAGAACCAGGCCGCGTTGGTGGCAGAAGCAGGCCAACGGGTGGCGCTGAACATCGCTGCCGAGCGCCTGGCCGTGGAGCAGGTGCACCGGGGCGACTGGCTGGTGCCCGAATGGTTGCATGCGCCCAGTGTTCGGGTGGATATCGAGCTGTACCTGTTACCGGACGAGAAGCGTGCTTTCGAACATTTCAGCGCCGTGCATGTGCACCTCGGCACCCAGGATGTAACGGCCCGGGTCGCCTTGCTCGAAGGCGAAAGCCTGGCTGCCGGCCAACGCATGTTTGCCCAGTTGTTGCTCAACGCGCCGTTGCAGGCCGTGCACGGCGACCGCCTGGTGCTGCGCGATCAGCGCGCCCAACGCACACTGGGCGGCGGCAAGGTGCTCGACCCGTTCGCCCCAAGCCGCCAACGCCGCAGCGATGCCCGTCTGCAGCAGTTGCAGGTGCTGCGCGATGCAGCGGATCTGGAGCAGGCACTGCCAGCACTGCTCGCCAGTGCACCGGGCGGCATTAGCCCGCAGCGACTCGAGCGGCAGTTCAACCGCCTGCGGGAAACCTGGCAGTTACCGGATGATGTGCGGGTGGTGGCCACCCGGCAGGGCCAACTGCTGTTCGCCAACGCTCAATGGCAGGCGCTCAAGCAGCAGGTCCTGGAGCAGTTGGCGCGCTTTCACGAGCAAGAGCCCGACCAGCTTGGCCCTGACCGTGATCGCTTGCGGCGCTTTGTAGCCTTGCCTCTGGAACGGCCGGCATTCGTCAGTTTGCTGGATGAACTGCTCGACGACAGCGCCATCGCCAGCAGCGGGCCATGGCTGCATCTGCCCGATCACAAGGTACAGTTGAGCGAAGCCGACAGTGCATTGTGGGCACGTCTGCAGCCGAAGTTGATCGCAGGGCAATTTGACCCACCCTGGGTCAGGACGCTGGCGAGTGAGGAGAACTGTGCCGAAGCCGATGTGCGCCTGTTACTGCGCAAGTTGGCCCGGCTGGGCCTGGTGCATCAGGTGGTGCGCGACTTGTTCTACCCCGAGGCGACGCTGCAGCGCATGGCAGCGTTGATGCTGGGGCAGGCCAGCGAAACGCAGATAGTGCAGGTTGCCGCGTTTCGCGATATGTTGGGCATCGGTCGCAAGCGCAGTGTGCAGATTCTGGAATACTTCGACCGCATCGGCCTGACCCGGAGGGTGGCCGACCAGCGTCACATCCGCGCCGACAGCGCCCTGGCTCAACAGCACGCCAGGCACTGAGTTCAAGGAAGGCAATCGCGCCCGGTGGCGCGGCCGGGCTTCAAACCCGGTTGGGGACGGCAGCCGTTCCCGGGCAGGTTCGACTCCCGCTGCCTTCCGCCATTTTTTCACCCTTTAGGGGCTCTTCGCGGGTGAACCCGCTCCTACACAGGAAACGCAATCGTCGTAGGCGCGGGTTTACCCGCGAAGAGGCCCTCAAGGGCGCTGATCAAGCCCGCTCGCCACACAAATCCAGGACAAACCAGCGGTCTGCTGCGTCAGCATCCAACCCTGCGCCCAGTAGCGCCACCATCTTGCCCAGGGCTGCTTCACGGGTCATGCCACCGCCACTGACCAGCCCGGCTCCGCGCAAGCGGTTGCCCGCTGCATAGGTGTCGAACACCACCGAGCCTTCCGGGCACTGGCTGATAGCCGCCAGCATCACGCCGCGCTGGCGCGCTGTGCTCAGCACATTCAGCAGCGCCTGGTCATCAGATGGCCCGGTCCCGCTGCCGTAGCACTCCAGCAGCAAACCCTGCACACCGCTGTCTATCAAGGCCTGCAAATGCCCGGCCTGAAGCCCCGGGAATACTGGCACAACCGCCAGGTTGACCGGCTTGCGCGGCTGCTTGTAGCCCAGTTCGGCAGGGATCGTATCGGCCCGCTCAGCGTCACGGTGGCGTGGCAGCGCAGCAAAGGCATCGAACGCTTCGCTGCGTAGCTTCGACGCCCGACAGCCATGCAGCAGCTGCCCGTGGAAGTACAGCTGCACGCCATCTTCCAGGCCGTGTTCGAACTGGCGCAATGCGCCGCACAGGTTGTCCCAGGCATCGCTGTCCGGGACACCTGCCGGCAGCATCGAGCCGGTCAGCACTACTGGTGCTGGCAGGTCCAGCAACAGGAACGACAACGCAGCAGCGCTGTAGGCCATGCTGTCGGTACCGTGCAGCACCAACACGCCATCGTGGCCCGCGACATCCACCGCCGCGACGATGGCATCGCGCATCGCCAGCCAGTTGTGCTGTTGCATATTGGCGCTGTCGAGCAGCGGGTTCAGCTCGTGCAGTGTCCATTGCACCTGGGGTGCATTGGCCATCTGGGCAAAGTGTTCACGCATCCGTGCTTCAAAACCACCGGCCGGTGCCAGGCCTTCCGGGGTTTCGAGCATGCCGATGGTGCCACCGGTATAGAGAACGAGAAGATTCTTTACTGCGCGCATGGAAAGCATCCGTAGCGGTGAGCGGACAAAGAAAAGCCGCCCGCGGAAGGGGCGGCTGGGCAGGGGAGGATATCAGCGCTGCGTCTGAACTTGGCCGACTGCTTTGTCAGTGGCTGTTTCCACCTGCGGATTGGCAGGCCAGGCATTGCGGTCCAGGTCCAGGTCGGCAAACTTGGACGAGTCGAACACAGGCTGCTTTACACCGGCCTTGCGCTGGTCGTCGTAGTCGCGCATGACCCGCAGGCCGACCTTGAACAGCAGGGCCAGGGCCACCAGGTTGACGAAGGCCAGGCAGGTCATGGTGATGTCGGCGAAGGCGAACACGGTCGACAGGTCTTGCATCGAACCCCACACGACCAGTGCCAGCACCAGGCCACGGAACACCATCAACACTACGCGGTTACGGCTGAGGAATTGCAGGCTGTTCTCGCCGAGGTAGTAGTTGTAGAGGATGCAGGTGAAGACGAACAGCGACAGCGCCACGCTGACGAACACGCGCCCCCAGTCACCGACTACGGCGGCCAGCGAGTTCTGGGTCAGGACGATGCCGTCACCTTCGAAGCCCGGGGTGTAGAAGCCCGACAGCAAGATCAGCAAGGCGGTGCAGGTGCAGATCACGAAGGTGTCGAGGAACACGCTGAAGGCCTGGACCACGCCCTGTGCGCCCGGGTGTTTCACCGCGGCCACGGCGGCGACGTTCGGCGCGCTGCCCAGGCCTGCTTCGTTGGCGAACACGCCACGTTTCACGCCCATGACGATGGCGCTGCCGAGCAGGCCGGCAAACGCCGGGTCGAGGCCGAAGGCGCTCTTGAAGATGGTTTCCAGCATGGCTGGCACGTGTTCGATCTGGGTGCCGATCACGTACAGGGTCACGCCGATGTAGGCCAAGGTCTTGACGGGTACCAGCAGGTCCGACACCGCCGCGATGCGCTTGATGCCGCCGATGAAGGTGATGGCCAGCAGTACGGCCAGCACAATACCGGTGTGGCTTGGGTCGAAGGCAAAGGCATTCTGCAGCGAGTGGGTGACGGTGTACGACTGCAGGCCGATGAAGGCGAAGCCGTAGGTGACCAGCAGCAAGATCGAGAACACGATGGCCATGCTCTTGCGCTTCAGCCCGTGCTGGATGTAGTAGGCTGGGCCGCCACGGTACAGGCCGTCGCCATCAGCGCGCTTGTACACCTGGGCCAGGGTGCATTCGAAGAAGCTGCTGGACATGCCCACCAGTGCGGTAACCCACATCCAGAACACGGCACCAGGGCCACCCAGGGTCACTGCGATACCGACACCGGCGATGTTGCCGGCGCCCACGCGGCCGGCCAGGCTCAGCATCAGGGCCTGGAAGGAGCTCAGCTGGCCTGCCTGGCCACGCAGCGATTCCTTGAACACGCTGAACATATGGGTGAAGTGGCGGAACTGGACGAACCGGGAGCGGATGGTGAAGTAGCTACCCAGCCCGACGATCAGCACGATGAGGAGTTTCCCCGAAAGGAAATCGTTGATTACTTCGAGCATTGGAAAATGACCTCGATTCTTATTCTTCGTGTGGAAAGACCAGCGGACGGCAGGCGCACCGCTATTCGTTGGGGCGCATGGTTGGCTATGACAAGAGTGGTTACAATTTCGCGGATTGCTCTGACTTGATGCGACTTGATGCTACAATGGCGTCATTCGCGTCACCTGGATTCCGCATATGAGCGATCACTTCGCTACAAACCTCAAACTTGCCTGCAGTCACTACCGCTCTATTTCCGAAGTTTGCCGCCAGCTGTCGATCAACCGCGCGCAGTTCAACAAGTACCTGAGCGGGCAAAGCCGTCCGACGGCTTTCAACCTGAAGCGTATCGGCGACTTCTTCGGTGTCGAGGATTACGAACTGAACCTGCCCGCCGAGCAGTTCGCCCGTCTGATCGGTGCGCGGGTATCGCCCCAGGCCCAGCAACCCAGTGACCCGATCAGCGAGTTGTTCCGCCCGTTGCACGAACATGGCGGCAACCTTTCGCGCTATTGCGGTTACTACTTCGAGTACTCCAACTGCATGTCGGTGCCGGGCACGACCCTCGTGTCGCTGGTGCACCTGTGGGAAGAACGCGGCCGTTTTCTGTTCGAGCGCCAGGAACGGCAGGAGCGCTCCAGCGCCACCGATCAGCATGCCGAGGTACGCTGCCGCTACCTGGGGGCGGCGTTCCAGCTGCAGGACCGGATGTTCCTCATCGACTACGAGTCGCTGACGTTCAACGAAATGAGCCAGACCATCCTCATCCCCAGCTTCAAAAGCCGCATTACCCGGCTGAATGGCTTGAAGGCCGGCGTATCCAGCGGCGACCGGCGCAACCCAGCCTGTACCCGGGTGGTGTGGGAATACCTGGGCGAGGAGATCAATCGCATCAATGCGTATCGGCAGGTGAAACTGTACCGGCCGGATGATCCGCGCATAGATGACGATGTGCGTGAGCGATTGAGCGTGGCGCCATTGCGCAATGGTCTGTTCGAGATCGAGTAATGCTAAACGCCTTAAGCATTGTCGAGGATGAACGTTGCGACCGTGTCGGCAACCTGGTCCGCTATTGCCGGAGTACTGCGCAAATGTGCCGCGATGCCATGGTCGCAGTCGGTAAGAAACAGGCATTGCAAACGCGACGCTGGAACTGCTCGCATCAAGGCGAGGTTAACTTCTTCAGGAATCGGGCTATAGCGTTCAGTGCCGGCAAGCCACAGGTTGCCAGCGCTGGTGCCGGGGCCTTTGCCGAATCTCTGGGAGTTGAGCCCGTCGTACTCGCCGATCACCATTAATACTCTTCCACGAAACTGGTTGAGGAAGGTATAGCTATCGCTCTCCAGAAAACCGAAAGGCTTGTTGATGGCCGCAGTGAATGCCGGGCCGAACGGCGCTTGGTGGGCATGGTCTGGATAAACTGCGGGACAGATCAATACGATGCTGTCCACTTGTGGCAACTGTGCTGCAAGCTTAAGCGTAATTGCCCCGCCAAGGCTATGGCCTATGAGCGTTCGGCATCGAGGCGCGATATGCGCGTGGAAACGCTGTGCTTCATCAAGGTTCGTCGCCAGTGACGGCGCCATTGCGCCTGGCTCGCTGGCGAGGCTGTGACCTGACAGATTGCCAGTGAGTGAACCAATGCCCGCGGCTTGCAGGCGATAAAGCAGGGGGTTGAGCCGGGTAAAGTCGGAACGCGCGCCCCCCAAGACGAATGCGGGAGCTGCGCGCTCGATATCAGGTACCAGCAATCGCGCCTGTTGCTGGTAGTTTCCAAAGACTTCATTGATGAACAGCTCTTTGCCCGGGGCGGGCTCGTCAAACTGCCACTTCACGCGCTGCGGGGAAGCCATTTGAATGTGCATGGTGCTCTCTAGAAGAACTGGTTGAGCCATTCGCCGAGCGGGTTGCCGGTATCGAGCAGCAGTTTGAGTGCCATGATGCAGCAGACGCTGACCAGCAGCGGTTTTATGAGGCGCGAGCCGAAGCGAACTGCGCAGCGAGCCCCCAATTGTGCGCCCAGAAAGGCGGCGAGCGCCATTGCCAGCGCCAGCGGCCAGATGATCGCCCCGCTGAGAGAAAAGACGGATAGTGCGCCCAGGTTACAGGCCGCGTTCAAAAGCTTGCTGGTGCATACGGCTTGAATGAGGTGCTGGCCCAAGAGGACCACGCAGGCCAGCATGAAGAACGAGCCGACTCCGGGGCCGAAGATGCCGTCATAAAAGCCAATGATGGGTGCAGCCGTCACGCAGAATAGGCTGGTCGATACCTTTGCCTTGCGCGCTTGTTCATTCGGCTTTGGACTGAAGGCAAAGTAGGCGGCGATCAGGATCAGCAGTGGTGGGACGCACGCCTGCAAAACGTTTTTGGGGACAAAGTTATCGACAAGGCCCCCAGCGCCCCACCGATAAACGCCATGACAGCCATGGGACTGCCTCGTCTCCAGTCGATCATGCCTTTGCGGGCGAAGGCGCACGTAGCCGAAACCGTAGCCGAAGCTGCCTGGAACTTGTTAGTGGCGATAGCTGCCAAGGGTTCTACACCGGCAATAAACAACACCGGGAGCGTGATAAGGCCACCGCCCCCGGCAATAGCATCAAAAAAGCCGGCCATCAGTGCAACCAGTGCGAGTAGCAGAACAAACGTCAAGTCGATTTCGATCATGGAGTATTTTCCTGTGCTCAACCACGTACCAGCAGCGGGTCTTCAGCGAGCACCTTTCTCGAGTTGATCGGCGAATATACGAGCCTGAAGTGCTACTCCTTTAGCCTCCGGTCCACCCAAATCAGCAAGGGTTTGGCTTGCAAAGGCTATGGCCTGGCTTTGCTTTGGGTAGAAATCCAGGTAGGCAGCTTCCGAATGAGGCATTGAACGTTCCTTGTCGTTTTTGTGTGAAACTCCCTGGCTGGCAAGTGGGGAGTCGACTATTCAATGCAGTTATGCCGTGACGTGGTAGTCAGCCCATTCCTCGTATGTCGTAGGAAATTTCTGTCTGTGGCGGTATTGAGCGGTGAAACTGTGGAATCACGCCCTGTGGCATCGAACGGGTCCGGTGTTGGACTTCCCGGGCAGGAAACCGCAAAATGACTCTTTTTTCTCATCAACCTCTCCGGATCTGCTGACTCTATGCGTATGCGCCTAATGCTGTTGGGTGGTGGCAATGCCCTCGGGCAAGCGCTGATTCGTCTTGGGGCCGAGGAGGACATCGCTTTCCTGGCACCGCGCCCGCCCGAGAACGGCTGGGCGCCCTCAAGCCTCACTCAGCTGCTCGATGACCATCGCCCCGACGCGCTGGTCAACCTGGCCTATTACTTCGACTGGTTCCAGGCCGAGTCGGTCAGCGAGCAGCGCCTGGCTCAACAGGAGCGGGCGGTGGAGCGGTTGGCAGAGCTGTGCCAGCACCATCAGATCACCTTGGTGCAGCCCTCCAGCTACCGTGTGTTCGATGGTTCGCGGGCCACGGCCTATAGCGAAAAGGACGAGCCAGTGCCGCTGGGCTTGCGTGGCCAGGCCCTATGGCGCATCGAGCAGAGCGTGCGTGCGGCCTGCCCGCAGCATGTGTTGCTGCGCTTTGGCTGGTTGCTGGACGAGAGCATCGATGGCGCATTGGGCCGCTTCCTGACCCGTGCCGAGCAACCACAGGAGCTGCTGCTGGCCGATGATCGACGTGGCAACCCGACGCCGGTCGATGATGCCGCCCGAGTGATCCTGTCGGTGCTCAAGCAACTGGATTGCAATGCGCCGCTGTGGGGCACCTACCATTACGCCGGCAATGAGGCGACCACGCCGCTGGCGCTGGGCCAGGCGATCCTCGCCGAGGCCGGCCAATACCGCCAGCTGGCCGTTCAGGCCCCCACGCCGCAGGCCCATGCCGCGCGCCCGGATGCCAGCGAAGAGCCACAGCACGCGGTACTGGCCTGCAAGAAAATCCTTCATACCTTCGGTATCAAGCCGCGTGCCTGGCGCGCTGGCTTGCCACCTCTACTGGACCGGTTCTACCGCCATGGCTGACGCCCCCATCCTGATCACCGGCGGTGCCGGCTTCATTGGCTCCCACCTGTGCGATGCGTTGTTGGACAAAGGCTACGCCGTACGCATTCTCGACGACTTCTCCACCGGCCGGCGAAGCAATCTGCAGGTCGATCACCCACGGCTGGAACTGATCGAAGGTGATGTTGCCGATGCAGGGCTGGTCACTCAGGCTGCGGCTGGCTGCCGTGCTGTGGTGCATCTGGCGGCGGTAGCGTCGGTTCAGGCATCGGTCGAAGACCCGGTGCGTACCCACCAGAGTAACTTCATCGGTACCCTCAACGTTTGCGAAGCCATGCGCGTGCATGGCGTGCGCCGGGTGCTCTTCGCCTCCAGCGCAGCGGTGTACGGCAACAATGGTGAAGGGGAATCGATTTCCGAAGACACGCCAAAGGCGCCGTTGACCCCTTATGCCGTGGACAAGCTGGCCAGTGAGCAGTACCTGGACTTCTACCGTCGCCAGCATGGTCTGGAGCCGGTGGTGTTTCGCTTCTTCAACATCTTCGGGCCACGGCAGGACCCTTCCTCACCGTATTCCGGGGTGATCAGCATCTTCTGCGAGCGTGCTGTGCAGGGCTTGCCGATTACAGTGTTCGGTGACGGCGAACAGACCCGGGACTTCCTTTATGTGGGCGACCTGGTGCAGGTGATGGTGCAGGCACTGGAGCAGCCGCAGGTCGAGGAGGGGGCGGTGAACATCGGGCTGAACCAGGCGACCTCACTGAACCAGTTGCTGGCCGCGCTGGAGAAGGTTGTGGGGAGCTTGCCAGCGATCAGCTATGCGGCGGCGCGATCGGGTGATATCCGCCATTCGCGAGCAGATAACCAGCGGCTGTTGGCGCGGTTCGAGTTTGCGCAGGTGACGCCGATGGTTGAAGGCCTGACAAAGCTTCTCGGTAAAGGCTGAGCCCCGCGGGGCTGCTCAGCAGCCCTGACATCACCCATGCCGCACCCTTCTGCGCTGGCAATCTTCGGGATGTAAGACCCGCCCATCCTGGCCACGGACCTGCAATATTTCAAGCGCCTGCCCCGTCACGCCGTCCACCAGTTCCGAACGCGCTTCTCCCGCCTCGAACAGAAACCGCTCCCCCCACTGCCTCAAACCAACCACCACTGGAAACACCGACCGCCCTTTATCGGTCAGCACATATTCTTTATAGGCACTGCCATCCGACGCCGGCTGTGTCATCAGCAACCCACTTTCCACCAACAGCTTTAGCCGCGAGGTGAGGATGTTCTTCGCCAACCCCAGGTTCTTCTGAAATTCACTGAAACGCCGTAGGCCGTCGAAGGCATCACGCAGGATCATCAGCGCCCAACGGTCACCCAGTACCTCCAGAGCCCGGGCTACGGGGCACTGCGCATTGTTTTCATCGAGCATGGGGCAAGCCTGTCTTGATTATCTGGTTGCAGATTAAAACCACATTTGCTAAATAGCCAGCGTGTGGTTTCAAATTGAAACCAGATTCCAGAGGTTTGCCCGATGACACCTTCGCTGACACGCTGGATAACCCTGTTGCTTGCCACCACCAGCGCAATGGCGGTGGCGACGGTGTACTTCGCTCAACCGCTGCTTGAGTCGATGGCTGCTGAGTTGGGAGTGGCGCAGCAGCAGATTGGCTGGGTAGTCGGCGCGACCCAGGCGGGCTACGCCCTGGGGCTGCTACTGATTGTGCCGCTCGGGGACTTGGTCGACCGTAAACGCTTGTTGCTTGGCCAGTTGCTGTTCGCGGCGCTTGCGCTGGTCGGCGTTGGCATGGCGCCGAACTGGGCAATATTGCTGCTGGCTCTGGCGATCACCGGGTTGATGGCAGTCATGGTGCAGGTGATGGTGGCTCATGCTGCGAGCCTGGCCTCACCTGGCCAGCAAGGGCAGGCGGTAGGCACCGTCACCAGTGGTGTGGTGCTGGGTATTCTGCTGGCACGGCTGGCTTCGGGCGGGCTGGCCGACCTGGCCGGTTGGCGGAGTGTGTACCTGGCTTCCGCAGGGCTGTTGATGTTGCTGGCGCTGGTGCTGTGGCGCAGTCTGCCCGGCGGGCAGCCGATGGGGATCCGGCCGGGTTACCGGGCGCTGATCGTGGCCCAGTTCAGCTTGTATCGGCACGACCGGTTGCTGCGCCAGCGCGGTGTGTTCGGTGTGTTGATCTTCGCCGCATTCAGCGTGCTGTGGAGTGCCATGGTCATGCCACTCAGCGCTGCGCCGCTGACACTGAGCCATACCGAGATCGGCCTGTTTGGCCTGGCAGGTGTGGCGGGCACGCTGGCGGCTTCGCATGCTGGTCGTCTGGCTGACCTTGGGCGCGGTGAGTGTACGACCGGAGTGTCGTTGGCCCTGCTGACGCTATCGTGGCTGCCAACAGCGTTCGTCGAACATTCTTTGCTGGCCTTCGTGCTGGGTGTGCTGATGCTGGACTTTGCCGTGCAGGCAGTGCATGTCACCAACCAGAGCCTGTTGCTGGCCGGACGTGGTGCGATGGCTAGCCGTTTGATCGGCGCCTACATGTGTTGCTATTCGCTGGGCAGCGGTTTGGGGGCGGTGTTGGCGAGCTGGGTGTTTGCACACTGGGGCTGGGTTGCGGTGTGTGGGCTTGGCATGGGCATCAGTGCCGCCGCACTGTGCTACTGGCTATGGCTGCAACGCGCGAGGGCGGCCGAGGCCGCCCTGCAATGTTCAGGTCAGAACTTGTAGCCAAGACCGACCATGTATACCCACGGGTCGACGTCGACGTCGACCTTGGTCTTGCTGTAGCCAAGGGCGGTCGGGCCGTTGACGCTGGCCTTGGTGTCGATGTCGACGTACCAGACCGAGGCGTTTACCAGCAGGTTGTCGGTCAGCATGTAGTCCATGCCCAGTTGGCCGGCGATACCTACCGAATCCTGCAGCTTGAGGTTGCTGAAGCCTTGTTCCTTGCGTGCGCTGCTCAAGTCTTCGTCAAAGAACAGGGTGTAGTTGATACCGACGCCAGCGTACGGCTGGAAGCGCGAATTTGGCTCCATTGGGTAGTACTGCAGCGACAGCGTTGGCGGCAGTTGCTTGATGTCCGCCAGCTTGCCGTCCAGCCCGCCGCCCAGACCTTTTACGCCGACGGTGTGCTTGAACGGGGTAGCTGCCAGCAGCTCCAGGCCGATGTGGTCGGTGAGCATGTAGGCAAAGGTCAGGCCCAACTGGGTATCGCTGTCCAGGGTCGCCTTGGTGCCCGACACCTTGTTGCCGTCGAACTTGAGGTCGCCGCTGCTCTCGTTCGGGGCGGTGGTGATGGCGCCTGCGCGCAGGATCATGTCCCCCGCCTGATAGGCGTGGGCGGCAGGGGCGGCGAGCGCAAGGGCCACAAGCGAGGCACCCAGCAAGGACTTGTTCATGGAAGCTCCCAAAGGACGTTATTAATCGAGTAGTCCAATGGTACGGAGCTGGTTAAACGGAAAGTTTGACCCAGCTCAACGAAGCGTCTTCACGAATTCGAAACAGTTCTCATCTCAGCTCATAAGCGTAGATTTTCTCGGCTTCCATCTGGTAGCCGGCGTCGGCCAGCTCGCTGCTGGAAGCTTTGACCTGCATCTTTCCCTCTATCCAATAGGGCTGGTAGAGGTCTTCGACGCGCACGCCCATCTCGCTGAAAATATGCACGATCTGGTTCGGCGGTGGCGGCGGCACGTGGATGCACGCGCCATAGTAAGGGACCAGCAGGAATTCGGTGGTGCGGCCTTCTTCGCTGACCTCCAGTGGCACGATGTAGCCGGGAAGTTTGACCTGTTGGCCGTCGAGGCTTTTTACCACTGGCGCGTCGGGCGCCTGCTGGCGCGCGGGAGGTGCGGACTCGGCAGACAGCGCGTTGCTGAGCTGTGACATGTCGTGCAGCGGCGCCAGTTGTGGCGGGATGACCGGGGCACCTTCAGGGATCAGTGCGGGCCAGTCCAGCTCCTTGGGTTCGGCGGCCCATAGAGGCATCGCTACCAGCAACAGCAAGGCCAGCAGCATGTGCATTGCCGGCCTCTTCGCGGGCATGCCCGCTCCCACAGGTACTGCACAAGCTCCAAAGCCTGCGGGGCTCCCTGTGGGAGCGGGCGTGCCCGCGAAGCAGGCGGTGAGGTGTTTGATCATTACGCGCACTCAGAGGTGTATGGACAGGCCGTCAGCCAGCGATTGCCGGTAAGCCCGCCACGCCGGCACGCTGCCCATCAGCAACGCGGCCCCCAGGATGATAGCCAGCAAGGTCCATTCATGGGTACTCGGCAGAGCCAGTGGCAAGTACAAACCATAGTTGGCCTGCACATATCCCTGTGCCAGGGCGATACCCGCATATAGCAAGCCAAGCCCGGCCACGATCCCGACCGAGGCCAGTGACAGTGCTTCCAGTACCAGCAACCCCGCAATATGCCAAGGCCGGGCCCCGACCGAACGCAAGATCGCCATTTCCCGGCGGCGTTCGTTGAGGCTGGTGAGAATCGCCGTGAGCATGCCGATCAAACCGGTCAGCACCACGAATAGCGACACCACGAACAATGCCTGTTCCGCAGTGCCCATCAGGCTCCACAGTTCCTGCAGGGCGACCCCAGGTAGGATCGCCAGCAACGGCTCGCTGCGGTACTCGTTGATCTCTCGCTGCAAACTGAAGGTTGCGATCTTGCTGTTCAGGCCAAGCATGAACGCAGTGATGGCGGCAGGTTGCAGGTCCATGGTACGGGCCTGTTCGGCGCTGATGCGCCCGGCGCCACGGGCGGGTACGCCGTTGTGCCAGTCGATATGGATCGCCTCCATTCCGCCCAGGCTGATATGCAGGGTGCGGTCGACGGGGGTGCCGGTGCGCTTGAGTACGCCGACCACGGTAAACGGCTTGTCGTCGTGCTTGACCAGACTGATTGCGGCCACGCCGTGGGCCAGCACCAGCTTGTCACCCAGCTTGTAGTGCAATGCCTCGGCCACTTCAGCGCCGAGCACTACCTCGAACGGGTCGTTGGCAAACTCACGCCCCTGGCTCAGTTGCAGATGCTGGCGGCGGCCGTACTGATAATGGCTGAAGTAATCCGTGGTGGTGCCCATCACTCTGTAGCCGCGGTGCGAGTCGCCCAGCGAGATCGGGATTGCCCACTTCACCCGTGGGTCCTGTGCATAGTGCTGGAAGCTGTCCCAGCGGATGTTATTGGTCGCGTTGCCAATGCGGAACACCGAATACAGCAGCAGGTTCACCGAGCCGGAGCGTGCACCGACTATCAGGTCGGTGCCGCTGATGGTGCTGGCGAAGCTGGCACGGGCTTCGGTACGGACCCGCTCAACAGCCAGCAGCAGGCACACCGACAGGGCAATGGCAAAGGCGGTCAGAAACGCAGTGAATCGGCGGTTGGCCAGGCTGGCCAAGGCAAGGCGGAGCAGGTACATCAGGCCTCCCGGGGCTTGGCGGCGCGGTTCAGTTCGGCAAGCGACAGGTGGCGGTCGAACAGCGGCGCCAGGCTCTGGTCGTGGCTGACGAACAGCAGGCTGGCACCGGCGGCGCGGCACTCATCGAACAGCAGGCGGATGAATGCTTCGCGCGTGTCCGCATCCAGTGCCGAGGTCGGTTCGTCGGCGATCACCAGTTCAGGCTGGCCGATCAGTGCGCGGGCGGCGGCGACCCGCTGCTGCTGGCCGATCGACAGGCTGTCGGCGCGGCGGGCGAGCATGGCAGGGTCGCCCAGGCCCAGGTGGGTCAGCAGCGTGCTGGCCGCCTGGTCAACACTGCCATGGCGCTGCTCGGCGCGTGCCTTGCGGCTGCGCGAGAAGCGGCAGGGCAGTTCGACGTTTTCACGTACCGAGAGGAACGGCAGCAGGTTGAACTGCTGGAAGATATACCCTGTGTGATCGACCCGAAAGCGGTCGCGGGCGCCCTGGCTCAGGCTGCCGAGGTCCTGACCGAGCAACTGGATGCGGCCCTGGACCGGCACGTTCACCCCGCCCAGCAGGCCCAGCAAGGTCGTCTTGCCACTGCCGCTGGGGCCCTTGAGGAACAGTGCTTCACCAGCGTCCAGGCGCAATGCCGGAATATCCAGCAGCGGCGGGTGACCTGGCCAGGCGAACACCAGGTCATGCAGATCGATCAACGGCTGGTTCATTCAGAAGGCGACCGCTGCCTTGGTTGGCGTGGTTTCCACGCCTTTCTGGCCATTGGGGCCGATCAGTTGCACGTTGATTTTCTGGGTGGCGGGGAAGGCCTTGAACAGCGGCGCCAGGTCCAGCTGTGTGAGTTTGTCGGGGTTGGCGCAAGTCAGCTGATAGTGGGCGCCGATGTCGCTGTGCTGATGGTCGTGTTCATGTTCGTGCTCGTCACCATCGTCGTCGGCCTTCGCTGCGTCACCGAACAGAGGGCTTTCCAGCGCCTGCTGCTCTTCCTTGCAGTCCGCGGCAGCAGAAAGGCCGAACAGCTTCAGGGGTTGTTCAAGCTGCTGGCGCACAGCGGCGACTTTGGCCTTGTCGGCATCGCTGCTGGCGGCATGCTCGAAGCCGACCAGGTTCATTGCCGGGCTGTCCAGCTCCAGTTCCAGGGTATTGCCATCGAGTACTGCGTTGAGCTTGGCTACGCCATGCTCGTGGGCGCCGAGGGAGCCGTGGGCGTGGTCATGATCATGGTCATCGTGAGCATGGGCCACGGCCAGTGGCAGCAAAGCGAAGGGCAGGGCGAGCAGCAGGCGACACATGGACGACTCCGGAGCGGGCTGAAAGATAGGGTTATGTTATAACAAGATTTCGGCGCGCCGCCAGCCTGCGTGGCGCATCTTTCATGTTGCGGTAGCATGGCTGCATTGACGTGGGTTCAAGGAATGCATCATGAGAATTCGTGGACAGATTGGTGACTGGCCGGTGGACCTGACCATCGAGCTTACGCCTGAAGAGTGGGCGCAACTGGGGCGACAGACCGAGGTGCCGGTGGTAGCCCAGGCTGCGGCGACCGCTGCGGTGGCCGGGCCGCGCCAAAATGACGCTCAGTGGGCTGCGGCGCGTGATGTGTTGCGTCTGGCAGGACAGATGAGCGGGCCGGAATTGCTGGACCGCCTGGAAGGGCTGGCAGGGAGTACGGCGGCGGGCAAGCGGCTGCTGGTGCGCTTGCGGCACAGCAGTGAGGTCAAGGTGGAGAGTGGCGTGGATGCGCCCGTTTATCACTGGGTAGGGTGAGCGCTGTCTTGCTTGAAAATTGAAACGCCTGCGCGGTCACCCGTAGGAGCGGGTTTACCCGCGAACACCGGCAGAGCCGGTGCCATCCACTGTGTTGGTTTCTTCGCGGGCATGCCCGCTCCAACAGGTCCAGCGCAGGCTTCAAGGTCACTCAGAACATCGCCGCCGACAGCTTGCGACGATAAACACCAACCAGCGGGTGATCGCCACCCAGCAACTCGAACACCTGCAACAGCGCCTTCTGCGGCAGCCCGTTCTCGTAGCCACGGTTACGCTGGAACAGCTTCAGCAGACCTTCCAGCGCCGCCTCGTACTGCTGGCGAGCCAGTTGCTGAATGCTCAGCTGATAAGCCGCCTCGTCGTCTTGCGGGTTCTGCGCCAGACGGCTTTTAAGGTCAGCCACTTCCGGCAGGCTGGCAGCCTGGCGCAGGAAGGTCAGCTGGGCCTTGGCACCGGCCAGCGCAGCTTTGTGTTCGTCAGTCTTGACTGCATCCAGCACCACTTGCGCTTCGCCCAGCTCGCCACGCTCGGCCAGGCAGCGGGCATACAGGATCAGCGCCTCGGCATTGCTGTTGTCCTCACCCAGCAGCGCCTGTAGCAGCGTTTCGGTTTCGGCAAAACGGCTTTCGGCAAACAGTGCCTTTGCCTGCTCCAGTGGCGCGGCGGTGGGCGCGGCGGGCATTTGTACATGCGGCTCGAGCATGGCGCGGATCGCCGATTCCGGTTGTGCCCCGGCAAAACCGTCCACCGGCTGGCCGTCCTTGAACAGCACCACTGTCGGCAGGCTACGGATGCCGAACTGGGCAACCACCTGTTGCTCCACGTCGCAGTTGATCTTGGCCAGCAGCAGTTCGCCCTGGTAACCCTCGGCAATCTTTGCCAGCAAAGGCATCAGCGCCTTGCACGGCGCGCACCACTCGGCCCAGAAGTCCACCAGCACCGGCTTGTGGAAGGAGTTCTCGATCACCAGTTGCTGGAAGTTGGTATCGGTGGCGTCGAAAATGTAAGGCGTGTCTTGGGTCATCGCGACTCTCGCAAACTCGTGTATGGCTCCACTATAAGGTGTCGCGGCTGGCGTGGTACAGGCTGACCCGGCGGAATTCGTGTGGCTCGGCCAGGTCCGGCAGGGTCAGTGCTTCGAGCACGCCCAATTGCTGGTACAACGGGTGGCTAAAGTCGCGTACCCGCGAGTCGGCCACCAAGGCCTGCCGACCGCGGCTCAGGAAGGCATCCAGCAGCGGCAGGTTGGCGCGGTCGTACAGCACATCGGCAACCAGGATCAGGTCGAAACGGTCTTCCTCGGCAAAAAAATCGCTGCTGTAGCTTAGTGTCACCCCGTTCAGTGCTGCATTCGCACGGCAGGCAGCGAGGGCCAGCGGGTCGAGGTCGCAGGCCACCACTTCCCGTGCACCGGCGCGTGCAGCAGCAATGCCGGCGATACCAGAGCCGGCGCCAAAGTCCAGCACGCGCTTGCCTGCCACCCATTCCGGGCGTTCGGCCAGGTAGCGGGCCATTGCCAGCCCACTGGCCCAGCAGAAGCTCCAATAGGGAGGTTCTTCAAGAATGCGCCGGGTTTCTTCGCTGCTGAAGGCGCGATCCATGTTCTGATCGTCGATCAGCCATAGCTTCAGGTCACAGTCGGGCAGTTCGCTGACGATCAGGCGTGCTTCGCCGATCAGGCCGCTGAGGGCCTGTTGCAGGGCCAGCGGCATCACTTAAGGCGCCTTTTCGAAACGCAGCGGGCCGGTGGCCTGGGTTTGTGCCTGGGTAATGCGCACCGGGGGCAGGTGCATGATCAGCTGGCCGGAGTTGCTGGCGCGGCCACGCAGTTCGACCCGGGCACCGGGCGGGAAGGCTTCGGGGTTGAAACGCAGGTGGTAGGGCAGCGCCTGGCCGGTACCGGTCAGGTTGCTGCTGGCCAGCAGGCGCTGCGGGCGGTCGCGTTCGTCGATCACCAGCAAGGCCAGTTCCACCTCGGCACCCGCCGGGATTTCCAGCAAGGTGCCGCTCAGCTCGCGCTGGTAGGCCGGCAACGGGCCCGGTACTTCGGCCTTGGCCGAGGGGGCTGGCGCGGGCGCCGGGTTGTCGGTCTTTGGCCTGTCGCTGCCGCAGGCGGCAAGCAAAGCGGCGCAGCACAGCACGACGAGCGCTCGGTAGTGCATGGGGGAGTCCTTCACGGGCATATTTCCCATGGATGTTAACCCCTTTGGCTTGTCTTGCCAGTGCAATGCGCTACCATGGCCCTCCCTTTTTTTGTTGCCTGCCACCATGCACTGTCCCTTTTGCGGTGCCAACGACACCAAGGTCATCGACTCTCGCCTCGTCGCCGAGGGCGAGCAGGTGCGCCGCCGCCGTGAATGCGTGGCCTGCGGCGAGCGCTTCACCACCTTCGAAACCGCCGAGCTGGTGCTGCCCCGGCTGATCAAGCAGGACGGCACGCGCCAGCCCTTCGACGAAGAAAAGCTGCGCGCTGGCATGCAACGGGCCCTGGAAAAGCGTCCGGTCAGCGTCGAGCGCCTGGAAGCTGCGCTGGCGCACATCAAGAGCCGGCTGCGTGCGACGGGCGAGCGCGAAGTCAAATCGCTGGTGGTCGGTGAAATGGTCATGGCCGAGTTGCGCAAACTCGATGAAGTGGCCTATATCCGCTTTGCCTCGGTGTACCGGCGCTTCCAGGACCTCGACGAGTTCCGCGAAGAAATCGACCGCCTGGCCCGTGAGCCAGCTAAAGAGTGAACATGCCCAGCCAAGCCGCCATCCTTGACGCCCACTACATGGCCCGTGCGCTGGAGCTGGCGCGTAAAGGCCTGTACACCACCCACCCGAACCCGCGCGTAGGCTGCGTGATCGTGCGTGATGGCGAAGTGGTTGGCGAAGGCTGGCACGTTCGCGCCGGCGAGCCCCATGCCGAAGTGCATGCCCTGCGTCAGGCCGGTGAACTTGCCCGAGGTGCTTGTGCCTATGTCACCCTGGAACCATGCAGCCACCATGGCCGTACGCCGCCGTGTGCCGAAGCGCTGGTCAAGGCCGGTGTGGCGCGTGTAGTCGCAGCCATGCAGGACCCTAACCCGCAAGTGGCGGGACAGGGCCTGCGGCGCCTGGCCGAAGCCGGAATCGAAGTGGCCAGCGGGGTGCTCGAAGCCGAGGCCCGCGCCCTCAACCCAGGCTTCCTCAAGCGTATGGAGCACGGCCTGCCGTTCGTTCGCGCCAAGCTGGCCATGAGCCTGGACGGCCGCACCGCCATGGCCAGTGGTGAAAGCCAGTGGATCACCGGCCCGGCCGCCCGCTCAGCCGTGCAGCGCTTGCGCGCCCGCTCCAGCGTGGTGCTGACCAGCGCCGCCAGCGTGCTGGCAGACAACGCACGCATGACCGTGCGTGGTGCCGAGCTGGGCCTGGATGCCGAAACTACTGCCCTGGCTCTTAGCCGCACACCCTTGCGGGTGCTGGTCGATGGCCGTCTGCGCCTGCCCCTGGCGGCGCCGTTCTTCCAGGCCGGCCCGGCTCTGGTGGTGACTGCTGTCGCAGATGACCCGCGCTATGCCGCTGCCGGCCACGAATTGCTCAGCTTGCCGGGCGACAATGGCCAGGTCGACCTGGGGGCGCTGCTTCACGCTCTGGCCGCCCGCGGCGTCAACGAAATCCTGCTGGAAGCCGGTGCCGGCCTGGTCGGTGCCTTCGCACGGCAAGGCCTGGTCGACGAATACCAGCTGTTCGTCGCTGGCACCTTCCTCGGCTCCCAGGCCCGGCCGCTACTGGACTGGCCGATGGACAAGATGAGCGAAGCACCACGGCTGAAAATTACCGAAATGCGCGCAGTGGGCGATGACTGGCGGGTCACGGCCATCCCCCTGCCAGCGCCCGGCGTATAATGCCGGGCTTGCCCCGCGCAAACCGTTTTTGAGGAAGACCCCATGTTCACCGGCATCATCGAATCCATTGGCACCATCCGCAGCCTGACCCCCAAGGGTGGTGACGTGCGCGTCTACGTAGAAACCGGCAAGCTCGACCTGGGGGACGTCAAGCTCGGCGACAGCATCGCCGTCAACGGTGTATGCCTCACGGCCGTAGAACTGCCGGGCGACGGCTTCTGGGCCGATGTCAGCGTCGAAACCCTCAAGCGCACCGCCTTCATCGACCTCAAGAGCGGCAGCAAGGTCAACCTGGAAAAAGCCCTGACCCCCACTACCCGCCTGGGCGGGCACCTGGTCAGCGGCCACGTCGACGGGGTTGGCGAAATCATTTCGCGCAGCGATAACGCCCGCGCCATCCAGTTCCGCGTGCGTGCACCGAAGGAACTGGCCAAGTACATCGCCCACAAGGGTTCGATCACCGTCGACGGCACCAGCCTGACGGTCAATGAGGTCAATGGCGCCGAATTCGAGCTGACCATTGTCCCGCACACTCTGTCCGAAACCATCATGGCCGATTACCGTGCAGGGCGTCGGGTAAACCTTGAGGTCGACCTGCTGGCCCGTTACCTGGAGCGCTTGCTGCTGGGTGACAAGGCCGCCGAACCGAGCAAGGGCAGTGGCATTACCGAAAGCTTCCTGGCCGCCAATGGCTTCTTGAAATCCTGATTGAGAAGGGGGTGCCGCGTGGCGCTCAACAGCATCGAAGAACTGGTCGAAGACATCCGCCAGGGCAAAATGGTCATCCTGATGGATGACGAAGATCGCGAGAACGAAGGCGACATCATCATGGCGGCCGAATGCTGCCAGCCGGAGCACATCAACTTCATGGCCAAGCACGCCCGTGGCCTGATCTGCATGCCGATGACCCGCGAGCGTTGCGAAACGCTGAAGCTGCCGTTGATGGCGCCGCGCAACGGCTCGGGCTTCGGCACCAAGTTCACCGTGTCGATCGAGGCCGCCGAGGGCGTCACCACCGGTATTTCCGCCGCCGACCGCGCACGCACTGTGCAGGCTGCTGCTGCCAAGGACGCCAAGGCCGAAGACATTGTCAGCCCTGGTCACATCTTCCCGCTGATGGCCCAGCCAGGCGGTACGCTGGCGCGTGCCGGCCACACCGAAGCCGCCTGTGACCTGGCGCGCATGGCCGGTTTCGAGCCAAGCGGCGTGATCTGCGAAGTGATGAACGACGACGGCACCATGTCGCGCCGCGCCGAACTGGAAGTGTTCGCCGCCGAGCACGGCCTGAAGATCGGCACCATTGCCGACCTGATCCACTACCGCATGATCCACGAGCGCACCGTGCAGCGTGTTTCCGAGCAATCGGTGGAGAGCGAGCTGGGTGAGTTCAACCTGGTCACCTACCGTGATGCGGTCGAAGGCGACGTGCACATGGCCTTGACCCTGGGCAAGATCTGCGCGGAAGAACCGACCCTGGTGCGCGTGCACAACATGGACCCGCTGCGCGACCTGCTGCTGGTCAAGCAGCCAGGCCGCTGGAGCCTGCGCGCGGCCATGGCCGCAGTGGCCGAGGCCGGCAGTGGTGTGGTGTTGCTGCTGGGGCACCCGCTGGACGGCGACGTGCTGCTGGCGCACATCCGCGAAAGCGCGGGCGATGCGCCGGCCAAGGCACCGACCACCTACAGCACTGTGGGTGCCGGTTCGCAGATCCTGCGTGACCTCGGTGTGCGCAAGATGCGCCTGATGAGTTCGCCGATGAAGTTCAACGCGATATCCGGATTCGATCTGGAAGTTGTAGAATACGTGCCCTCCGAGTGACTTGAGGCGGCATTGACGCCCTCTGCTCGAGTCCAGACCCCTGTCGAGGCCGCTTGTATGCGGCCTCGCTCTTGAAGATGAGAATATCGGAATGACCCTGAAGACCATCGAAGGTACCTTCATCGCCCCCAAAGGTCGCTATGCTTTGGTGGTTGGCCGCTTCAACAGCTTCGTTGTCGAAAGCCTGGTAAGCGGTGCCGTTGATGCCCTGGTACGCCACGGTGTCAGCGAAAGCGACATCACCATCATCCGTGCCCCGGGTGCATTCGAGATCCCGCTGGTGGCACAGAAGGTCGCCCAGCAAGGCGCCTACGACGCGATCATCGCCCTGGGCGCCGTGATCCGTGGCGGTACCCCGCACTTCGAATACGTGGCGGGCGAGTGCACCAAGGGCCTGGCCCAGGTGTCCATGGAGTTCGGTGTTCCGGTGGCCTTCGGCGTACTGACCGTCGACTCCATCGAGCAAGCCATCGAGCGTTCTGGCACCAAAGCCGGTAACAAAGGTGCTGAAGCTGCCCTGTCCGCACTGGAAATGGTCAGCCTGCTGGCGCAGTTGGAGGCCAAGTGATTAGCGACGAAAGCGATCGTTTCAACCCGCGCGATCCAAAACCTGCGGATGCCGGCAAGCCCTCCAAGAGCGCCAAGCGCCGCGAAGCCCGCAAGCTCGCGACCCAGGCCCTCTACCAGTGGCACATGGCCCAGCATTCGCTGAACGAGATCGAAGCGCAATTCCGGGTGGATAACGATTTCACCGATGTCGACGGTGCCTATTTCCGCGAGATCCTGCATGGGGTCCCGGCAATCAAGGGCGAAATCGACAAAGCGCTGGTGCCTTGCATGACCATCGCACTGGAAGAGCTCGACCCAGTCGAGCTGGCTGTGCTGCGCCTGTCCACCTGGGAGCTGATCAAACGCGTCGACGTGCCTTACCGCGTCGTGATCAACGAAGGTGTGGAACTGGCCAAGGTCTTCGGCGCCACTGACGGCCACAAGTTCGTCAACGGCGTACTGGACAAGCTTGCACCTGCGCTGCGTGAAGCAGAAGTCAAGGCGAACAAGCGCTGATCCTGGCGCTGCCTGGCCATGGGTGAGTTCGAGCTGATCAACCATTACTTCGCCGCAGCGCCCTGTGCGCAGGGCGGCGAGGGCGTGGCGCTGGGTATCGGCGACGACTGCGCCCTGCTGGACCTTCCCCCCGGTGAGCAACTGGCGGTGTCGACCGACACCCTGGTCGCCGGGGTGCACTTTCCTGCTGTTTGCGATCCGTTGCTGCTTGGCCAGCGTTCGTTGGCTGTGGCGGCCAGTGACCTGGCAGCCATGGGCGCGACTGCAATCGGCTTCACCCTCGCACTGACCCTGCCTGACGTTGGCCCTGACTGGCTGGCGGCCTATGCCGACGGCCTTGGTCGCATGGCCCACCGTTGCCGCATGAGCCTGATCGGTGGTGACACCACGCGCGGCCCGTTGAGCATCACCGTGACCGTGTTCGGCCGCGTGCCGGCTGGCCAGGCCTTGCGCCGCAGCGGTGCAAGGCCGGGTGATCTGTTGTGTGTCGGTGGTTCGCTGGGCAAGGCCGCCGGTGCCTTGCCGCTGGTGCTGGGTGAGCGCGAGGCGCCTGCCGCGCAGGCCGAGCCGCTGCTGGCTCATTACTGGTCACCGATGCCGCAGCTCACCCTCGGGGCTCTGCTGCGTGGCAAGGCCACTGCGGCCCTGGACATTTCCGATGGCCTGCTCGCTGACTGCGGGCATATCGCCAAGGCCTCCGGCGTGGCGCTGGAGGTGAACCTGGCGCAGGTGCCAGTGTCTCCTGCCTTAGAGGCATTCCTCGGGCGCGAAGCGGCGTTGCAGGCAGCACTCACCGGTGGCGACGACTATGTACTGGCCTTCACCTTGCCGCCCGAAGCGCTGGCGCCCCTGGCTGGCCTCGGTTGCATCGAGGTACATATCATTGGTCGTGTGCTCGAAGGGCAGGGTGTGACCTTGCGCGACTCACAGGGCCAGGACATAACCCCCGTCCAGCGGGGCTATCAACACTTTAGGGAGAGACCGTGACCGATCACCCCAACCAGGTGCCTGCGGAGTTCGTTCCGCCTTCGGTCTGGCGCAATCCGTGGCACTTCATCGCCTTTGGCTTCGGTTCCGGCACTCTGCCCAAGGCCCCGGGTACCTGGGGCTCGCTGGTCGCCATACCGTTCATCCCCTTGTGGCAGCTGCTGCCCGACTGGGGCTACTGGTTGTTACTCGGCGTGAGCATGCTGTTTGGCTTCTGGTTGTGCGGCAAAGTTGCCAATGATTTGCGCGTACACGACCATGAAGGCATTGTCTGGGACGAGATTGTCGGCATGTGGATCACCCTCTGGCTGGTGCCGGAGGGCTGGCAGTGGCTGTTGGCAGGGTTCCTGATGTTCCGCTTCTTCGACATCCTCAAACCGTGGCCGATTCGCTGGATCGACCGCCATGTGCACGGGGGCGTCGGCATCATGCTCGACGATATCCTGGCCGGTGTGTTTGCCTGGCTGGGCATGCAGGTTCTGGTGTGGGCGGTTGCCTGAAACAGGGAGTGCGTGAATGGCCTTAAGGACTGTACTGCTGGCAATGCTGCTGAGTATTGCCCCGTGGGTGACGGCTGCCGAGGGCATGCCGAAACAGATCCATCTGGTTAGCGAGGAGTGGCTCGACTACACCAACGCCGACGGTACCGGGGTGGCCTGGGATGTGCTGCGCAAAGTGTTCGAGCCGGCCGGAGTCAAGGTGGTTACCCAGAGCGCGCCCTACAGCCGGGCGGTTGGCCTGGTCAAGCGCGGCGAGGCTGATGCCTGGGTTGGCTCGTACAAGGAAGAGAACGACGACAACCTGTACCCGCGCTGGCACTTCGACATGGACCATATCTATGCCCTGGGGCTGGCCAGCAAACCTGTGCCTACCCTGGAGACCATCGGCAAGTACCGGTTGGCCTGGGTGCGTGGTTATGATTACGGCAGCTACTTGCCCAATGTGCGCGAATTTCGCGAAATCCAGCGTCGCGAGGGCATTCTGCCGATGCTCGAACATGACCGGGTGGACTACTACATCGACGCACTGACCGAGGTCGACTACGTGCTCGGGCAAACCTCTCACCCGGAGCGTTTCCGCCGTACCCATGTGGCCGAGTTGCCGTTGTACCTGGCCTTTGCCCGTAACGACCAGGCCAAGGCTCTGTGCGAGCTGTTCGACAAGCGCATGAAGGAGCTGATACGTAGCGGCGAACTGAAGCCGATTTTCGAGCACTGGAAACAGCCCTATCCGTTCAGCGCGGACAGTCACCCACACTGAAGCCGAATACACCAAGGTATATCGCGGCCCTCTTGGGCTGCGGGCTTGGGGTTGAGCGATGGCTTTTAATAAGTATCGAACTTTTCGATCTTAAGCCACTGTATACAGCCAGCCCACATTCCCCAACCTGCTGATACAATCGGCCCACGAGAAATTTCCTACTTACTCCAGGAGCACAACGTGCCCGTCGTCTTTGTTGCCGCCTCAAAACTCCCGACGCCCTTCGCGACCTTCACCATGCATGGCTTTCTCGACGAAGCCACAGGCCGTGAGCATGTGGTGCTCAGCCTGGGTGATATCGCGGACGGCCAGCCGGTACTGGGGCGCCTGCATTCCGAGTGCCTGACCGGCGATGCACTGTTCAGCCAGCGCTGCGACTGCGGCTCGCAGTTGGAAGCCGCGCTGCAGGCCATCGCCCGCGAAGGCCGTGGGGTGTTGTTGTACCTGCGTCAGGAAGGCCGTGGCATCGGCCTGCTGAACAAGATCCGCGCCTACGAGCTGCAGGATGGCGGCGCCGACACCGTCGAAGCCAACGAGCGCCTGGGCTTCGCTGCCGACCAGCGTGACTACGCCATATGCCTGCCGATGCTCGAGCACCTGGGCGTCAAGTCGCTGCGCCTGATGACCAACAATCCGCGCAAGGTCAAAGCCCTGACCGACATGAACATCGTGGTTGCCGAGCGTGTGCCGCTGCACACCGGGCATAACCCGCACAACCGCTACTACCTGGCGACCAAGGCCGGCAAGTTGGGCCACATGCTGGGCAACGAACACCAGGGCGAGGTGCCCCAGGCGTGACCCGCGCCGAGGTCAAGCGGCGCCTGGCGCTGGCCTGGTGGCAGTACCTGGCGGTGGGCCTGGTGCCGCTGCCAGTCATGGCTTGGGCCTTTGGGGGCGGTGATGAACTGATCCCGGTGTTGGCCATGCCACTGTTCATCGCCGGTGCGGCCACCATGTTCCTCAGCCTGCCGCGTTTCGGTGCCTACAAGCGCGCACTTATTGCCACCTCAAAGGTGCTCGGTACGGGCGAAGAAGCCACTGCCTGGATCGAACTGGCGCGGGTGCGGCGCATGGCCATGCTATATGCCTGCTTCCCGGCTTGGGTCGCCGCATTGTCGGTGCTGGTCGGCCTGGAGGCAGTGCCGCAGATCCTCCTCGCAGTGTCTACCGTTGTAGTGCTGTACCTCTATCGCATTCCGCGCCAGCTGGGTTGATGCGACTGCTACCTGGCCTGCTGGCGTTGTTCGCCTGCACCGTACTGGCTGCAGAACCGCTACGTGTCGTCAGTCTGGCCCCCTCGATGAGCGAGATCATGCTTGAGCTGCAGGCCGACGACCTGCTGGTGGGCGTGCTCGATGGCGGCGAACGGCCGGCTGCACTGCGCCACTTGCCTTCGGTCGGGCGCCAAGGGCAACTGGACATGGAGCGCCTGCTCAGCCTGCGCCCCGACCTGTTGCTGCTGTGGCCAGGCAGTGTGCCGCCGGCCCAGCGCGACCAACTCAAGCGCCTGGGTATCGCCACCTTCAGCGCCGAACCCCATGACATCAGCCAGCTGATCGAGCAGATCGAGGCCATTGCCGAGCGTGTCGGGCGTGCCAAGCAGGGTCATTCATACGCGCGAGCCCTGCGTGAGCGGCTGCAGCAGCTGCGCCAGCAGTATCGGCGTGACGAACCCTTGCAGGTGTTTTATCAAGTCTGGGATCGGCCGTTGTACACGCTCGGTGGCCGCCAGGTGGTGACCGACGCCCTGGCCGTGTGCGGGGCGCGCAATGTGTTCGCCGACCTTGGCCAGCCGGCGCCACAGGTGAATGTAGAGTCCGTGCTGCTGCGTAATCCGCAGGTCATCCTGGCCGCTGATGAGGCGCAACTGGCCAGCTGGAAGGCCTGGCCGCAGATTCGGGCGGTGGCTGATGGGCGTCTGCTGGTGGTGCCGGACAAAGGGCTGGAGCGCCCCAGCGGGCAGATGATCGAAGCCACCGCCCGCTTGTGTGCGTTGCTGGACGCTAAAGCGCCGGTGTCCAGGTGATGCTCAAGAGCCAAGTGCGTCTTTCTTCGCGATAGCCGTAGTCGTTGCCCTGGTGGTTGTAGTGGACGCGGCTGTACTGCTTTCCCAGCAGGTTGTCCAGCTTCAGGTCGAGCGTAAGCTCGCGGCTTGCTACCCAGCTTCCGCGCAGGCCCACGATGCCGTAGCCTGCAATGGGGTCACTATTGCCTTCATCGTTGTAACTGCTGCTGACTGCCTGCCAGGTAGCGCCAACAGCGAAGCGGTCGAACTGGCGGTCTACGTCCAGGTTCAAGGTGCGCCGTGCTCGGCGAGGTAGGGTATGGCCATTCTCCCTGTTGCGCGGGTCGATCAGTGCCAGGCCCAGTTGAGACGTCCAACTGTTCCATTCTTGGCTCAGGGCTATCTCGAAACCGTCGATGCGCGCGGTGCCGACATTCTCGGGTCGTTCGCTGTATTCGATCGCGTCACGCAGGTCGGTGCGGTATAGCGAGGCCTCCAGTTTGCTGTTTTTGCTCAGTTGGCTGCGCCATTGCAACTCATAACTTTTCGAGTGTTCGGGCTTGAGCTCCGGGTTGTTGTAGCCGGGGAAGTAAAGGTCGTTGAAGGTGGGGGCGCGGAAACCTTCGCTGTACGACAGCAACACATCATTGGCCTCGTTCAGCGGTAGCGTCAGGCTGCCGCTCCAGGTGGTCTGCCCACCAAACTGTTGATTCTTGTCGTGGCGCAGGCCAAGCTCGGTGGAAAAGTATTCGTCATGAAAGCGATGCTGGACGAACAGCGCATGATTCCAGCGGCTGTCTTCCGTGAAGTCCTCACTCGCATGGACACGGTCTTCGTACCAGTCGCTACCCAACAGCAGGCTGTTGTGTTCACCCAGGGCTAGGTTGTTCTGCCAAGTTGCTTGGTCGCGGTAGGTATTGAAAGGTGCGCTTGAGTGGCTGAGCTTGTCTCGGCTTTCATCGCGGTTTTCGCTGTGGGCCAGCTCAAACCGAGTGCTCCACTGCTCGGTGACCTGGGCATCCAAGTAGCTGCCGATGCTGCTGACAGCGAAGTTCGAATACGGCACCTGAGGGCTTGCACCGCGCGGCTCGTCAAATTCGCGGCGACCACGGCTGTCGAGCAGGTTCAAGCCGGCCTCGAAGCGCTCACTGAAGGTGTGGCTCAGGCTCAGGTTCAACGCCTTGTTGCGGTAGGCGTCGTGGTCACCATCGCTGGCGAAGGATGGCCCGGTCGAGTCGATACCGGCAGTTTCATCCAGGCTGGCGCCAAGGTTGAAGCGGGTCGAGTCGTTGCCGCCAGAAAGCCCCAGGCTGCGTTGGAATGTCTGGTTGCTGCCGGCGGCCATGCGCAGGCGTGGCTGCAGGCCGGGGCCATTGCTGCGTCGGGTGAAGATCTGGATCACCCCGCCAATGGCATCGCTTCCGTATACCGCTGAGCGCGAGCCGCGCAGGACTTCGATGCGCTCGATCTGGTCGATGTCCAGAAACTGCAGGCCGCTGTCGCCCGAAGTGGCATTGGCGATGCGCACGCCATCGACCAGCACCAGGCTTTGCGCGGCTTTGGTGCCTCGGATAAAGATGCCCGGCAGGCTGCCACGGCCACCGGTAGGTGCCACTTGCACGCCCGGCACGCGGGAGAGCAAGTCGGTGACGCTGGAGGGTTGCAGGCGGTCGATGTCGGTGCGGGTGAAAACCGTGTTGGCTGCACTGGTGGCGGTACGCGATTCGACCTGGCGGCTGGCGCTGATCAGCACGTCGGGGAGTTTGAGGGCGTCGTCGCGCTCAGCGGCCAGAAGGAATGTAGGGGCACAGAGAATCGTGGTACAGGCTAATTTTTTCATGGGCAGTTCCAAAGGGTTTCCACAGCACTGTGCTGTCCCCGTAGGAGCGGGTTTACCCGCGAAAGGGCCGGGCCTGCTGGCCATTTCTCACCAGTCGTTCACCGTTGCCGCCGCTACCGTATTCGCGGGTAAACCCGCTCCTACAGTGGGCACACGTCGGTGATCGGGCGCAGGCCGTCGTAGGAGCGGGTTCACCCGCGAAAGGACCCTAGAGCCCGAGCCTGGCCATGCGGGCCTTCACCGAAGCCTCGATCCCGGCCGCATCCAGCCCGCACTCAGCCAGCATTTGCGCAGGCTTGGCATGCTCGACATAGATATCCGGCAGCCCCAGGTGCAGAAGCGGCTTGAGCACTGCCTGGCTGGCAAGGAACTCACCCACCGCAGCGCCCGCGCCACCCATGATGGCGTTCTCTTCGATGGTTACCAGCAGCTCATGGCTGCCTGCCAGCTCTAGCACCAGCGCCTCGTCCAGCGGCTTGACGAAGCGCATGTCGACCACCGTGGCGTTGATCTGTTCGGCCACTTGCATGGCCTCGGCCAGTTGTACGCCGAACACCAGCAGGGCCACTTTTTCGCCCTGGCGGCGGACCACGCCCTTGCCGATCTCCAGTGGTTGCAGGTCTCCGCTGATCGGCGCATTCGGGCCGGTACCACGCGGGTACCGTACAGCGGCCGGGCCGTTGTACAGGTGGCCGGTGCTGAGCATCTTGCGCAGTTCGTTCTCGTCGCTGGGGGTCATCACCAGCATGCCCGGGATGCAGCGCAGGTACGACAGGTCGTAGCTGCCGGCGTGGGTCGGGCCGTCCTCGCCGACCAGGCCGGCGCGATCGATGGCGAACAGCACGTCGAGGTTCTGCACCGCCACGTCGTGGATCAGCTGGTCGTAGGCACGCTGCAGGAAGGTGGAGTAGATCGCCACCACCGGCTTGCTGCCCTCGCAGGCCATGCCGGCCGCCAAGGTCACGGCATGCTGCTCTGCGATCGCAACGTCAAAGTAGCGCTCAGGGTAGCGCTCGCTGAAGTCGACCAGGTCCGAGCCTTCCTTCATTGCCGGGGTAATGCCCACCAGGCGGTTGTCGGCGGCGGCCATGTCGCACAGCCACTGGCCGAACACCGCGGAGTATTTCGGGCCGCTGGCTTTCTTCGGCGCGGCGGGCTTGTCGGCCGGCTCCAGCTTGGTGATGGCGTGGTAGCCGATCGGGTCAATCTCGGCAGGGGCGAAGCCTTTGCCCTTCTTGGTCACCACATGCAGGAACTGCGGGCCTTTCAGGTCACGCATGTTGCGCAGGGTGGCGATCATGGTGGGCAGGTCGTGGCCGTCGATCGGGCCGATGTAGTTCCAGCCCAGCTCTTCGAACAGCGTGCCTGGCACCAGCATGCCCTTGGCGTATTCCTCGGTGCGACGGGCAATTTCCCAGGCGCCTGGCAACCGCGACAGCACTTTCTTGCTGCCTTCGCGCATGCTCGCGTAGGTGCGGCTGGAGAGGATCTTGGCCAGGTAGTTGGACAGGCCGCCGACATTGCGCGAAATCGACATGTCGTTGTCGTTGAGGATCACCAGCATGTCGGCATTGACTTCCTGGGCGTGGTTCAACGCCTCGAATGCCATGCCGGCGGTCAGCGCGCCATCACCGATCACCGCGATCGACTTGCGTGCGCTGTTCTGCAAGCGGGCAGCAATGGCCATGCCCAGCGCGGCGCTGATCGAGGTGCTGGAGTGGCCAACGCCAAAGGTGTCGTACTCGCTTTCGCTGCGGCGCGGGAAGGCCGCGATACCGTCCTTCTGGCGCAGGCTGAGCATGCGGTTACGGCGCCCGGTGAGGATCTTGTGCGGGTAGGCCTGGTGCCCCACGTCCCACACCAACCGGTCGTCCGGGGTGTCGAACACGTAGTGCAGGGCGATGGTCAGCTCGATGACGCCCAGACCGGCACCAAAATGCCCACCGGTCTGCCCAACGGTGTAGAGCAATTCCTGGCGCAGTTCGTCGGCCAGCGTTTCCAGGTCGGCTTCGGCCAACCGGCGCAGGCCGGCAGGCGTGTCAGCGCGGTCGAGCAACGGCGTGACCGGGCGTTCGCGGGGGATCTCTTGAAACGTCGTGGGCATCAGGCGAGTCGTTATAGGTGTGTGAAGACGCGGCAGTTTACCCCATTGTGGGAAAAGTGCCCATTCGACCACAGGTTACGCGGCCCCCTGTAGGATCGGGTTTACCCGCGAATGCGTCGGCAAATTCAAGATCGCATTCGCGGGTAAACCCGATCCTACAGGGATAGGTGAAGCTGTTTAGTTACGGCGTTCGACAATATAACGCGCCAAGGCCCGCAGCGGCTCGGCCTTTTCGCCGAACCCTTGCAGTGCGGCCAGCGCCTGGTCGCGCAGTTCGATTGCATAGGCTTTGGCGGCTTCCAGGCCCAGCAGGGCCGGGTAGGTCGGTTTGTCACGCGCTATGTCTGCACCTTGGCGTTTGCCCAAGGTAGCAGTGTCGCTTTCCACGTCGAGGATGTCGTCCTGCACCTGGAATGCCAGGCCAATGGCCTGTGCATAAGTTTGCAGGGCATCCAGCTGCACCGGTTCGGCACGGGCACTTGCCAGGGCGCCGAGGCGTACGCTGGCTTCGATCAGCGCGCCGGTCTTGTGCCGGTGCATGAACTCCAGCGCCTGCTGGTCCAGCTTCTGGCCCACCGAACCGAGATCGATGGCCTGGCCGCCAACCATGCCGGCCGGGCCGGCAGCTTTGGCCAGCACCTGAACCATGGCCAGGCGAATGCTGTCGATCTGAGGGCTCAGGCAAGGGTCGAGCAGGGCACTGAAAGCCAGGCTCTGCAAACCGTCGCCAGCAAGGATGGCGCACGCTTCGTCAAACGCCTTGTGGGTGGTCGGCTGGCCGCGACGCAGGTCGTCGTCGTCCATGGCCGGGAGGTCGTCATGCACCAGCGAGTAAGCATGGATCAGCTCGACCGCGCAGGCTGCACCGTTGGCCTGTTCGGCCGGGGCGCCCAAGGCTTCGCAGGCCGCGTAGGCCAGCAACGGGCGCACGCGTTTGCCGCCGTTCATCACGCTGTAGCGCATGGCGGCGTAAAGGCGTTCCAGCTCTTTGCTCGGGGCGATGAACAGCGGTTCGAGGGCTGCGTCGACGCGCGCCTGGCAACTGGCCTGGTAGGTGCCAATCATGCTTCCGGCTCCGCGTCGAAGGGTTGGGCAGCCAGTTCGCCGTCGCGCTCCAGCAGAATTTGCACCTTCTGTTCGGCCTGGGCCAGGGCGCCCTGGCAGTCACGGGTCAGGGCGATGCCTTGTTCAAAGGCGGCCAGCGACTCTTCCAGCGACAACTCGCCGTTCTCCAGGCGCTCGACCAGTGCTTGCAGGTCTGCGAGGGATTGCTCGAAATCGAGGGAGGCTTTTTTGCGGGCCATGGCGACTGTCTCGGTGGCATTCAGAACGGCGCGACACTAGCAGAGCGGGGCGGGGGGAGCAAACTTCCGGCAGCTGCATCGGCTGATGCAGACCGATGGAGGAGCGGCCCTGTGTCGCGAAAGGGCCGCTCGCACAAGGACCGCAAAGCGTCCCGGTTCGGTGGATCAGGCCGGCTCTGCCTCCCGTTCCAGCATTGCCTCACGGTACCGCGCCAGCTCCTCGATGGTCAGCACCGGCAAATTGTACTGCCGTGCATATACCGCCACCTGCTCACCACGGGCCATGCTGCCATCGGGATTCATCAGCTCGCACAAGACCGCTGCCGGGCGCAGGCCGGCCAGGCGCGCCAGGTCCACCGAACCTTCGGTATGCCCACGGCGTGTCAGCACCCCGCCATTGCGGGCGCGCAGCGGAAAAACATGCCCCGGGCTGACGATATGGCGCTGTTCGGCGCTGGAACGCAGTGCTGCGTCAATGGTGGTGATGCGGTCCTGGGCGCTAACCCCGGTGGTGATACCTTCGGCCGCCTCGATGGTGACGGTGAAACCGGTGCCGTGGCGGGCCTGGTTGTTCTGCACCATGGGTGCCAGCTGCAGTTCGTCGACGGTGGCTTCGTCCAGGCACAGGCAGACGATGCCGCTGCAATCGCGAATCATCATGGCCATGGTCTGCAGCGTAATGTTCTCGGCGGCGGCAATGATGTCCGCTTCGTCCTCGCGGTCGTCATCGTCGAGCAACAGTACTGGGCGCCCGGCCTGGAAGGCGGCGATGGCGGCGGAAACATTGGGGAATTGCGCGTGGTGCTGGGTGAACATGAAACGCTCCTCGTGAATGATCGATGAACGTCTCGGGGCGAACAAAATGCGCGCGCAAGGGCGCCCGGATGGCCCCTGCATGACGCCTTCTTTCATCCGGACTATGACCGTCGGCTCTGGAGTTGCACCAGATCTGCTGACCCCCGACATGGTCGGGGCGCTCGCGGGCTCATCTTTCGATTTACCGCCGGTGGGGACTTACACCCCGCCCTGAAGACCGACCCAGCATACAGCACAGTGCCACCCCAGTGGCAACCCGCGGTTCTACTACCTTCGGCGAGACTTGCAGCAGTAACCATCTACCCCTTTGCACTTGCCGCAGCGCTTACCTTCGTGACGGTCACATTGGCAAACCAAGGAAACGAACCGTCATGTCCTCTCTCTATCCTTTTACCGATACCGATCTCCATCTCGCATTCAGAAAGGTCGTCGACACTTTGTTCGACAAGAAGCGCGACTACGTCGACGGCGTGCTCAAGCCCAAAATGCTCATCATTGCCGGTGCACAAGGCTCGGGTAAGACGTACTTGCTGGAAAAAACGCTGCTGAAGAGCGGGCGCTACGACAATTATGTTCGCCTTTACGAAACCCATTTTCGTGAACTGCACCCTCATTATCGGGCGATGGAAGACAAAGGCGTGCTGCATGTCTATGAGCATACCGAGCCGTTCATCTGGCGCCTGGGGGCAATGATTTGCACGTATGCGATGGAAAACAAATACAACATCATCATGGAGACCGCGCTCGACAGCCCTCATTTCGCTGATTTTCCACCTGATGCCGCCCTGAAGGGCTATCAGAGCGAGGTCCATCTGATTGCGTGTCAGAAAGAATTCAGCCACTGGTCGACCCTGGACCGTGTGGTCAACAGTGTTGGCAATCATGAGCTCGAGCGTGTGGTCAGCCTGACGCAGATCGAAGAGGCGCAAATCAATGGCAGGTCCATCATCGATGCTTTCGAAAACGCCTGTATCGAGGTACCGGGTTCCGAAATCGTGATCTATCGACGTGGCCTGGAGACGGACAGGAATAGCCTGCCGGTCTGTCACAGCACCTGTCCTGAAAAAGGGCGCCTCGTGCCCCAGCAGACCTACCAGGGCAGGGAATTCTTCCGCGGGGCAGACCTGAAGATCGACTTCAAGGTCCAGCGCAGTCCCCAGGCCGATTTCCCCTGTTCCTATATTCAGTATGCGCAGGTGGTGCATGCCGGCCTGCTGGGTTCGAAACACCGTCGGACGATGGCCGAACTCAATTGCAAAACCCTCGGCCAGGCTCAGAAGCTGATGTCGCAGCTGCCTGTGGATGTCTACCGCGAGCTGTGCCTGTACGTGCTCAAGTACGCGCAACCTTGAGTCGGACAGGGGCAGGGCTGATCACTGGCCAGACATGCCTTCGATCACCCTGCGCAGGGAGGCGCCCAGCATGGGCCCATGCCCCAGACCCTCGAAGCGCTCAAAGCGCACGTCGAGGCCTTTGATCGCGGCCAGATCTGCCGCCAGTTGGCGCGCAGGCAACTCGTCGTTCTCGTGCGGCGAACCATGCGGGCTGGCGGGCTCCTGCCCGCCGCGCATCAGCAACAGATGCGGGCGCGCCTCGCCAAGGCGTGAGGGAAGCCCTTGCGCCTCGCGGACAATCACACCATCGCGCCACCACAGTGACGGGCTGGCAGCAGCGTAAAGGCTGAATGCGCCGGGGCGGGTAAACAGTGCGTGAAGCACGGCCAGGCCACCATAGGAGTGCCCCCACAGCGTCTGTCGTTGCGGGTCGATCGGCGCCACAGCCGACACCATCGTGCGCATGCGCCCGGTCAGAAGCTTCAGGAACGCATCGACCCCGCCGCTGGGCTGGCCGGTCAGCGGATCACGCTGCTGCACCTGCTCCGGCAGCGCCGGGGTGTAGTCCAGCGTGCGGCCGGCCCTGTCGATGCGCAGTTCGGTCCGGTAACCCACCGCCACCAGCAGGGGCGCCTGGCCCACGGCGAGCCTGTCCAGTTGCTGCTGATCCAGCGTCCCCAGCGCAGCATTCCCATCGAGCATCCACAGCACCGGGTACCCCGATGCTGGCGCTGGACGATTCGGCTTGCCAACCCACAGGCGGTAGTGACGCAGGCCATCGGCCGAGTCCAGATCAAGCTGGGTGAAGTGATAGGCCAGGTCCTGGCGCTGTAACACCGACGTGTCCATCTTCTGGTCATGCTCGGGCTGGGCCAGGACAAGAGGGGCCGCCAGGGCAAGTGCCAAGGCCAGCATCAGGTTCTTCTTGCTCATCAGGCGTCTCGTCAGGGCTTTGCATGGAGCGCAAGGCTTGAGCGCCCAGATGATAACCAGTCCCTATCAAGCGTAAAGCGCATTAACTTTCTAAACAGTCTCAGGCCGCAGGCAAGGTCATGTGCAGGCACAGACCCGGGTGCCCATTGCTGGCCCACAACCGGCCGCCTTGCAGTTCGATGGCGCGACGGGCGATAGCAAGGCCCAGGCCGAAGCCTGCGCCACTCTCGGCCAGGCGCTGGTAGGGCTTGAAAATGCGCTCAAGGTCGGTATCCGGTACGCCTGGCCCTTGGTCGCTCAGGCGCAGGTGCCAGCATGCGCCCTCACGCCAGCCATCAAGGCTGACCCGGCCTTCGGTCGGCGAGTGGCGAATGGCATTGCGCAACAGGTTTTCCAGGGCCTGGGCCAGGCTGTCCAGATGGGCCTGCACCAGGCAGTCGGTGCCAAGTGAGCACGGCAGGCGCGCACGGTCCCAGCCGCTTTCGAAACAGACGTCCTCGCACAAGGCTTCCCACACGGAAAGCACCAATACCGGCTCGGTCACCAGGCTGGGCTGTTCGGTGTCCATCCAGGCCAGGTCGAGGGTGTTTTCCAGCAGCTTCTGCATGTCGGCTACCTCACGGTCCAGGCGCTCGCGCAGCTGCGGCGGTGGCAAGTCGCTGTCATGGGCGATGCGCAGCCGCGCCAGCGGCGTGCGCAATTCGTGAGACAGCGTGCGCAACAGCAGGCGCTGTTGCTCAAGGCTCTGGCGCAGGCGCCCGGCCATGTGCTCGAAGGCCTGAGCCAGCTCACCCAGCTCATCACGCCGCTCCTGCAGGGGCAGGGCGGGGCTGTCCAGATCATCGGCCCGCAGGGCGTCGGCGCGGTCGCGCAGGCGGTTCAGCGGCACGACAAGATGCCGGTATAGCGCAAGGCCTAGCAGCAGGGCCAGCAGTGCGGGGGCAACGCCATGCGTGACCACATGGGTCCAGGGTGTCAGGCCTGTCGGTAGCAGCCGTTCGGGCAGTTGCAGCACCAGGCGGCCATGCTCGGGGTGTTGCGGAAATTCGATGCTGACGTAGGGCAGTTCATCCTGCAGGCGCCGGCTCATCGGCCAGTCGAGCTTGCGCATGAATGTCAGGTGGCTGGCTTCCTCGGCGCTCAGCGGCGTGGTGCCAAGGCTCTGAAGGTGTGGACCTATCACGGCCACCCAGGTGTCCTCGGCCCGTGCCACATGCTTGCGCCAGGCCTCGGTGCCGGCTGCGCCGTCCTGCTCCCACGCCTGTTCGGCCTGTTGAGCATAACGCGCCAGGTAGTCCTGGTCAGCCTGGGACAGAAAATAGGTACTGCGTTCCACCGAAAGGCCCCAGGTCCAGATGAGCCAGATCAGCAACAGGCAGAAGCTGACTTGCAGCAAGGCCAGTTTCCACAGCAACGGGTGGCGACGCATCAGGCCTGCTCCGTGTCGACCAGGATGTACCCTTGGCCACGCACGGCCTGGATCTGCAGGTGCTGGGCATTGATGTCGGCCAGTTTGCGGCGCAGGTTGCACACATGCACATCCAGGCCTCGGTCCAGTCGGGTATAGGCCCTGTGCAGCACGGTCTGGTACAGGAAGGGCTTGCTCAACGCTTCGTCGGGGTGGGCCAGCAGCGTGACCAGCAAGCGGAATTCGGAAGCGGTAAGGCCAGCGGCGTTGCCGTTGTGGATAACGTCCTGGCGGTCGTGGTCCAGCATCACCTCCCCCACGTCGGCACGCAGCGCCGTACCACGATCGAATGCCACGCGACGCAGCAAGGCATCCACCCGTGCGTCCAGCTCCGCCAGGCTGAAGGGCTTGGGCAGGTAGTCGTCTGCACCACGGGTGAAGCCGCTGATGCGGTCCTGCTCGGCCCCTAGTGCCGACATCAGCATGACCGGCACTGCCTGCTGGCGGCGCAGGGCGTCGAGCAGGCTGAGGCCGTCGATGCCTGGCAGCATGATGTCCAGCAGCACCAGTTCGAACTGAGATTGCTGTATGGCATTCAGGGCCTGGGTGCCGCTGGCGCAGGCGTGCACCAGGAAACCGCGGTTGCGGAAATGGCGGTCCAGGTCCTGAAGCAGGCGTGGGTCGTCTTCGGCAAGGAGAAGTGAGGTGGGCACGGCGAGCCTTGATGAGAATTTTTATCAGTTGCGAATCATCCCACTGGCTGCAGGGAAAGGGCAACGCCTTGATGTGTTAAGAAGGTTAATCATGCTGCACCCTGGTTTTCGCTCCGGTATCGTTCGCAAAAAGCAACTTGTTTCGTTTGCGATTCAATATCATTTGGGCGAAGGGTGTGTCATGACCGGTTTCAAAAGTGTGGGCAGCTTGCAACGGGTTCGGGGATGGCTGGCGCTGGGGTTGCTGGCACCGTTTTCTTTATCGGCAGTGGCCGAAACGGTAGCGGCCCAGGCGGCGGCTGAAGACAACTCGCTTGATCTGCCTGCATTGACCATCGAAGGCAACCGCCTGTACGACATGCTGCCTTCGGAGGAAACCGGCGGTTACAGCGTCGATGCCGCTACCGTGGGCACCAAGACGCCGGCAGCGCTCAAGGACATCCCGCAGTCGATCACCGTCTACACCCAGGACTACGTCAAGGATCGCCAGTTCGTACATCTGGATGACCTGGCCAAGTACACCGCCGGCCTGCGCACCCTGACCAACGACAGCGGCCGTTCGTCGATCTACGCCCGTGGCTACGAGTACAGCGAATTCAACATCGATGGCCTGCCGGCCCCCATGGCCAGCATCTTTGGCACCGTACCGTCGCTGGCCGCGTTCGACCGTGTCGAAATCATGCGCGGCCCGGCCGGATTGTTCAGCAGCACCAGCGAACTGGGCGGTATCGTCAACATGGTACGCAAGCGCCCGACCGCCGAGTTTCAGGGCCACATCGAAGGCAGCTACGGCACCTGGGACACCAACCATGAAGAAATCGACCTGAGCGGCCCGCTGGACGCCGCCGGTCGCGTGCGCGGGCGCTTCATTGCATCCCGTGACGACACCAATGGCGAAGTGGACTACAACGCCAACACCAGCAACAGCTATTACGGTGCGCTGGATATCGACCTGGACGACGCCACTACGCTGTCGTTCGGCCTGATGCACGAAGTGAAGAACATCACCCCGCACAACGGCTACCCGGCCACGTTGTCCGGCGAGGTGCCCGACTTCAGCCATTCGCGTTTCCTGGGCGCCGACTGGAACTACTTCGACGGCAAGACCACCGACCTGGTCGCCGAGCTGACCCACCGCTTCGACAATGGTGGTTACGGCCGTGTCGCGGCCCGTGGCTCGCACCGCGACACCAACTACCTGTACGCCTTCACTGCAACCAATGCCACCACAGGCGCCAACTCCGAGCGCGCCAGCGCCCGTGATTTCACTCAAGACACCTACTCGCTGGACGCCAGTTACAGCCAGCCGTTCGAAACCTTCGGCCAGGTCAGCGAGTTCGTGGTGGGCAGCGACTACAAGAACTACGACACCGAGTATCTCAACGGCACCACCAACCTGGGCGCCATCAACGTCAACACCTACTCGCCTAAACAGTTCGCCAAACCGTCGCCCAACTACAGTACCGAGACCGGCATGCAGGAAGAGGAATACGGCCTTTATTCCAAGGTCACCTTCCGCCCGATCGAGCGACTTGCGCTGATTGCCGGTGGCCGTTTCAGTTGGTACCGCGGTGATTTCTACACCACCACCCTGAGCAGCGGTGCTACGACCAATGACAGCAAGCGTGTGGACGGCCACTTCACCCCGTACGGGGGCCTGGTCTATGACTTGACCGAGAACCACGCGCTGTACGCTAGCTACTCGCAGGTTTTCAAGCCTCAATCCGACACCGACAGCAGTGGCCGGGTGTTGAAACCGCGTGAAGGCGAGCAGTACGAGTTCGGCCTCAAGAGCAGCTACTTTGGCGGCGATTTGAATACGCGCTTCTCGGTGTTCCGCCTGACCGACAAGAACCGCGCTACCACCCTGTACGATGCCGATGGTGTGGCCACTACCGATTCCGTTGCATCCGGCAAGACGCGCGTGAAGGGCGCGGAAGTGGAAGTGAGCGGCAAGCTGACGCCGAATTGGGAACTGCTGGCCGGTTACACCTGGATGGAGACCGAAACCGTCAAGGGTGACGCCGAAACCACGTTCTTCATCATGCCGCGCAACCAGGCTTCGCTTTGGAGCAAGTACACCATCAGCCAAGGGCCGCTGACCGGCCTGGCGATTGGTGGCGGAATTTCCGCGATGAGCAACTTCTACTCCGAAAACGGCGGCGTGCGTATCGACGCGCCGGGCTACGCGACGGTGGACGCGATGCTGTCGTACCCGGTGACTTCGAAGCTGACCGCCACCTTCAACGTCAATAACCTGTTCGACCGGGATTACCTGTCGCGGGTGGGCTCGACCTCCACGTTCAACTTCTACGGGCCGTCGCGCAGCATGATGGTTGGAGCGCGGTATGACTTCTGACGGGGTCTGTTGCCGCTAGGTGCACCGCGACACAAGGCCGTGCCTGCAAAGGGCGCGGCCTTGATGCTGAATCATGAGAAATCTAGAAGTGTATCTGCACTATCGGGTATCAGTGCAATAAAGTTGTGAGAGTAAGTGTTAATCAGGCGCTTGGTTTTAATTCAAGAAGTCTCCGAGTGCCATTGATGCTTTATTTCTTGCCATTGGGTGTCTGACAACCACTTGTCTGCTACCGGAAAGAAAATATTCTCCTCGGCATCCATATGGTCATAATATTTCTTGATGAAGTCTTCGATCGTGTCGGCAATTACTCTGGCCTCTTGCGTTGACTGCTCCAACATCTTGAGCTGTCCTGCAATTCGCGTGAAGGCTTTATGATCTTGCTCAATGGCCATGACCCGTTGGTGAATCGGTGCGTCGGTTGTCAGCAAGGCCAGCCGAATAAGCTCTTCATTTTCATGGTGGTGCCGCTCTGCATCACCATGCAAGGCTTCCAGTTGCTTAAACAACAGCTTGCAGTCATCGGCACCCGCAGAGCCGTGTCTTATCCTCTCCAGTAATTCTTTGATCTGAGTAATTTTGGTAGCCACCTCATGATGATAGGCGTGCAGCTCTTTCAATAAGGCGTTCATGCTAAGTCCTCATCACTACATCAAACCGTTACAGATTAAATATAAGTAATAAGCAATCTCCAAGGATGGCCGCACGTGTCAGCGCACATCTGATCGTTTTATTATAGTCTGGCGCGAAACGCTCACCTTCAGAAAAAAACCTCCATTGGAAGATTTCGAAATATCAACTTGATTTCTATATGCGCGACGAGAAGAAGCCGACACCCCAGAATCGCTTGCGGGCTGAACGTGAACAGCGGGGGGGGCTGAGCACAACGGGAGGTGTCAACCTTATGCAGGACGGGGCATTGCCAAATTAAAAAGCCGGCTTGTGGTTAGCTTTTTATCGATCTATGTTTTTGAAAAACAATGAGTTAGGTGTTTTTAAAAACGCTCTGATCCCCCATTTGATCCCCCACATTTTTGTGGTTTTTACACGGCATATGACCGGCTTTTTTTGTGGTTGAACTGACGGTTTTTTCGTCGGGCAGAACCCTGAATAATGACATTCGATCCGCGGGTCATTAGTGTCCGGTCCGAGATTCACGTCAATATAATCCCCTTCCAAGCCATGGTTGGGGTGGATACGGTCTACCCGCTCAACCGAATCTTCAGCGATGATCCATAAGCTGCCACCTCGCGTGGCGTCGGGAGGTAGGGATAGAAGCGTCCCTACCTTTTTGGCGAAGGCCCGTCCGCTTCAAACGGTTAAAGGGGACTGAGTCCTCGCCCTCGAGGGCTGGGAGTCGTACCAAACCCTTGATTCTCTCTGCGCCCAGCCCAAATGTACTGCCTCCTCCAGAATTGGGTTAAGTTTTTCTTCTGTCACTGCTGCGATCCAGCTGCAATGCAGCCATCGCCACCCCAGTAGCTCCGCTGTCGCCACACGCGATACGACCTTGTTCGAGGCTATCGGGGTTATCATGTCAGACCGTGGCCGGCACGAAGGTTGAGGCCCTCAAGTGGTCTAGCCATCATCCGCAAAATTAGCGGCTAAATTCGCCGTACTCGTGCATACGCGATCTGGATAGTGGTAAATCATGAATGCAGTAGAAATTGAGTCCGCTATATCGGACCTGACCCTTGAGCGCTTTGACGCTGCGGAGTTTCCGTTTCTCTTCCTGGCCGCTTTTGGCAATAAGGAAACAGCTCTCAAACGCTTGCGTGCCGGCAACAACAACGCTTCCGACGTGCCTGGCGGCGTGCTACTGCGCAGCAATATTCATATCGCCGCATGCGAATTTGGTAGCGTGGGCGAAACGCTCAAGGCATTGCGCGCCAGCCCGGCCACCACAAAAGCCAAAGCCAAGTTCATCCTTGCCACCGACGGGCAAACGCTGGAGGCCGAAGAGCTAATCACGGGTGAAACCATCACCTGCGATTACCCGGACCTCCCCAACCACTTCGGCTTCCTGTTGCCCTTGGCCGGTATCTCCACCATTAAGGAGATCAAGGACAACCCCATCGACGTGCGCGCCACCAGCCGCCTGAACAAGCTGTACGTCGAGCTGCTGAACGAGAACCTGGACTGGGCCAAGGCCGAGCGCCGCCATGACATGAACCACTTTATGTCTCGACTGGTGTTTTGTTTTTTTGCTGAAGACACCGATATCTTTAATGGCGATGGCCTGTTCACCAAGACGGTTGAGCAGTACAGCGAACGCGACGGCAGCAACACCCATCAGGTGCTTTCCGAAATCTTCCGTGCCATGAACATCAAGCTTGCCGAACGCGCCACTGTTCAGCCCCGCTTGCCTAGCTGGGCCAACAGCTTTCCCTATGTGAATGGCGGTTTGTTCTCTGGCAGCACTGAAGTGCCGCGCTTTACACGCATGGCACGCACTTACCTGCTGCACGCCGGCAACCTAAACTGGCAAAAAATTAACCCAGACATCTTCGGCAGCATGATCCAGGCCGTAGCCGATGATGAAGAGCGCGGCACACTGGGCATGCACTACACCAGCGTGCCCAATATCCTCAAGGTATTGAACCCACTCTTCCTTGATGATCTGTGTGCGCAACTGGATGCGGCTGGCGACAACAGGGTCAAGCTGCTTAATCTGCGCAAGCGTATGGCACGCATCCGCGTATTCGACCCAGCGTGCGGTTCCGGCAACTTCCTGGTCATCGCCTACAAGCAGATGCGCAAGATCGAGGCGGAAATCAATTGTCGTCGGGGCGAGGCCAACAACAAGTCCGAAATCCCGCTGACCAATTTTCGCGGTATCGAACTGCGTGACTTTCCGGCAGAGATCGCCCGCCTCGCTTTGATCATTGCCGAGTTTCAATGCGACGTACTGTATCGCGGGCAGCAGGATGCGCTGGCCGAGTTTTTGCCGCTGGACTCACAGAACTGGATTGTGTGTGGCAATTCGCTGCGGTTGGATTGGTTGGCGGTGTGTCCGCCGACGGGAACCGTCGTGAAGCTGGCGGCGGACGATTTATTCGACGTTCCGTTGGATCAATCTGAAATCGCCTTCGAGAACGAAGGTGGCGAGACGTACATCTGCGGTAACCCGCCGTATATTGGCGACAAATATCAATCGAAAGAGCAGAAGAGCGACATAAAAAGTCTTACCAAAAAAGACGTGCGCGCTGTCGATTACATTGCTGGGTGGCTTTGGAAGGCATCAGACTACATTCGCAACGGAGGCCGATTCGCCTTCGTTTCTAGGAACTCTATCTGCCAAGGTGTTCAAGTTCCGCTGGTGTGGCCGAGAATAGTCGCGGTTGGGCAGGAGATTTTCTTTGGCCACAAAGATTTTCTCTGGGGCAACAACGCTGCCAGGAACGCGCAAGTTACCTGCATAATTGTTGGCGTGGCCAATGCAGGCGTCAAACAGAAATACATCTTCGACGGTGAAGAGCGAAAAGAAGTTGAAAGCATCAACTTATATCTTGCGCCCGGCAAAAATATCATCGTCGAGCGGGCGAATGACCCCATCTCAGGTGTATCAACCATGTTTGGTGGGAACATCCCGAGAGATCAGGGGAATCTGTTGCTCACGCCCGATGAGGCAAGGGATTTGATGGCCTCTTATCCTGAGGCGGCGCCTCTTATAAAGCCGATCCTTGGCTCCAAAGAGTTCATCAATGGCCTGAAGCGATACTGCCTCTGGATAACTGACGAACAAGCGCAGATCGCCTGTTCAATTCCGCCCATCATGGCGAGGCTTGACCGTATACGGGAATATCGTCTGTATGGCAGTGAACGTGGCCGTGCCGGCCTCGATACACCCTACAAGTTTGAACGCACTATCATCGGAAACGATCACACCATCATCATTCCAAGCGTCTCGTCGGAGCGCCGCGCTTATCTCCCTTGCGGTTTGCTGACGAGTGACGTGCGCGTCTCAAATCTTGCGCTTGCCCTCTACGACGCCCCACTGTGGAACATGGCCCTCATCGCCTCCCGCCTGCACCTCGTTTGGATTGGCACTGTCTGCGGAAAAATGAAAACGGACTTCCGCTACTCCAACACTCTTGGCTGGAACACTTTCCCCGTGCCGAGGCTAACAGAGCAAAACAAGGCCGACCTGACCCGCTGCGCTGAAGACATTCTGCTGGCCCGCGAAGCACACTTCCCAGCCACCATCGCCGATCTGTATGACCCAGCCACCATGCCTGAGAACCTGCGTCGCGCCCACGAGCGCAACGATGAAGTTCTGGAGCGTATCTATATCGGTCGCCGCTTCAAGAACGACACTGAACGCTTGGAAAAACTGTTTGACCTCTACACCAAGATGGCAGCAGCCCCTGCGAAGGTAGTACCGAAAAAGCCACGAGGGAAAAAGGCATGAGCGACACTCCTGCTAGCCTAGCCACGCCGCCCGAAGGCTACGGCGACTGGCTGGCCGACCTTAAAGGCCGCATCCATAATGCTCAGCAGCGCGCCACGCTGGCGGTGAACCGCGAACTGGTGCTGCTCTACTGGCAGATCGGTCACGATATTTTGACCCGGCAAGCACAACAGGGCTGGGGCGCCAAGGTAATCGAGCGCTTGGCGCAGGATTTGCGCGCAGCCTTTCCCGATATGAAAGGGTTTTCGCCACGCAACCTCAAGTACATGCGTGCCTTTGCCGAGGCGTGGCCGAACGCGGAATTTGTGCAGCAGGCTGCTGCACAATTGCCTTGGGGTCACAATCTGGTGCTGCTGGACAAGTTGCCCGGCCCCGAAACCCGCCGCTGGTATGCCGCCAAGGCAATCGAGCACAACTGGTCGCGCAACATTCTGGTGATGCAGATCGAGACTCGTCTATTGGAGCGCAGTGGCAAGGCAGTCAGTAACTTCGAGAGCCACCTGCCCAAACCGCAGTCCGACCTGGCCCGCGAGTCGCTGAAAGATCCTTACCGCTTCGACTTCCTCGGCCTGACTTTTGATGCACAGGAGCGTGAGATCGAAAACGCTCTGGTCAAGCATGTCACCGAGTTCCTGCTGGAACTGGGCGCAGGCTTTGCCTTCGTTGGCCAGCAAGTGCTACTGGATGTGGGCGGTGACGAGTTCTTCATCGACCTACTGTTCTATCACCTCAAGCTGCGCTGCTATGTGGTGATCGAACTCAAGGCCGGCAAGTTCAAGCCCGAGCACCTGGGCCAGTTGAGTTTTTACCTCACCGCAGTGGATGCCCAGCTCAAGCACCCACAGGACGGCCCCACCATCGGCCTGCTGCTGTGCAAGAGCAAGAACAAGGTAGTGGCCGAATACGCCCTGCGTGATAACGCCCGCCCCATCGGTGTGGCCGAATACCAATTGGTGGAGTCCCTGCCGGCAGAGCTGCAAACCAGCCTGCCCAGCATCGAACAGATCGAGCGCGAACTGGCAAGTGATGACGCATCCATGGACGACGACTCGCAATGACCGAACAGAACCACAACCCAACCAACACTTACACGGTGCCATCGGTATCCATCACCACGGCGCACACCGGGGCTTCCAGCAAAGCCAATGAGTTGGGCATGCGTACCATGCAGGAGCGCGCCTATACCAAGCGCGGCGAACAGTACCTGCTGATCAAATCGCCCCCGGCATCGGGCAAGTCCCGCGCACTGATGTTTATCGCCCTGGACAAGCTGCATAACCAGGGCCTGCAACAGGCAATTGTCGTGGTGCCGGAGCGTTCCATTGGAGGCAGCTTCGCCGATGAGCAGCTGAGCAAGTTTGGTTTTTACTGGGACTGGCAAGTGGCTCCACAGTGGAACCTATGCAATGCTCCTGGCATCGATGAACCGCGAGTGGCCAAATCCAAGGTGGAAGCCGTACGCGCTTTCCTGAAAAGCACTGACAAGACACTGGTCTGCACCCATGCCACCTTCCGCTTTGCCGTGGAAGACCTAGGTATCGAAGCCTTCGACAACCGCCTGATCGCCATCGACGAATTCTACCACGTTTCCGCCAACCCGGACAACAAGTTGGGCGGCCAGCTAAGCGCGTTTATCGGCCGCGATAAAGTGCATTTGGTGGCCATGACGGGCTCTTATTTCCGTGGCGACAGCGAGGCCGTGCTGGCCCCGGCGGAAGAAGCCAGGTTCGAGACGGTGACTTACACCTACTACGAGCAGCTCAACGGCTACCGCTGGCTCAAGTCGCTGGACATCGGGTACTTCTTCTATACCGGCAAGTATGTGGATGCCGTCGCCAAGGTGCTGGACCCAGCACTGAAAACCATCATCCATATTCCCAATGTGAATGCCCGCGAAAGCCTCAAAGACAAGGAGCGCGAGGTTAACGAGATCATGAGCGCGCTTGGCGAATGGCAGGGCGTTGACCCGACCACCGGCTTCCACCTCATCAAAACCAAGGACGGTCGCACGCTGAAAGTGGCAGACCTGGTGGATGACAGCGACGCGTCCAGGCGCTCCAAAGTGCTTAGTGCACTGAAAGACCCTGCGCAGAAGAACAACCGCGACAACGTGGATGTGATCATCGCACTGGGCATGGCGAAGGAAGGCTTTGACTGGATCTGGTGTGAACATGCACTGACCATTGGCTACCGCAGTAGCCTGACCGAAATCGTGCAGATCATTGGCCGCGCAACGCGTGATGCTGAGGGTAAGGAACGCTCACGCTTCACCAACCTGATCGCCGAACCCACTGCCGATCAAGCCGCTGTTGCTGAGGCGGTGAACGATATGCTCAAGGCCATTTCCGCCAGCTTGCTGATGGAACAGGTGCTGGCCCCGCGCTATGAGTTCACCCCGAAAGATACAGGGCCGAAAGAGGGTTTCACTTATGGGCCTGATGGTTATCAACCAGGCGGCACCAACTTGGGTGTGAATGAAACCACAGGCCAGTATCATGTCGAGATCAACGGGCTGATCACGCCGCAAAGCGCAGAAGCTACGCGCATCTGCAAGGAAGATTTGAACGAAGTGGTGACCAACTTCCTGCAGGACAAAACCGTGCTGGAACGCGGCCTTTTCGACAAGGAAAACACCCTGCCCGAAGAGCTGACCCAACTGCGCATGGGCAAGATCGTACGCGAGCGCTACCCAGACTTGAGCGACGTCGATCAGGAAGCTATCCGCCAGCACGCCATCGCGGCCATGAACATTACCCAACAGGCCAAGTTGGCCTTGGGGCAGGCCGATGCAAACGGTGGTGACACAGTACAAGGCAGTACAGCGCTGCTAGATGGCGTGCGCAAGTTTGTCAATGTACGCGAACTGGACATTGACCTGATCGACCGCATCAATCCATTCGATGCCGCCTATGCGGTGCTGGCGAAAGCGATGGATGAGAAATCCTTGCGCCAGGTGCAAGCCAGCATTGCGGCCAAGAAGGTAAGCATTCCCGAAGACGAAGCTCGTGAGCTGGCAAAGCGTGCTCTGCAGTTCAAAATCGAACGTGGTCGCCTGCCTGACATCAACTCCGCAGATGCCTGGGAAAAACGCATGGCTGAAGGTGTTACCGCGCTGGCACGCTACCGCGCCCAAGCCAAAGCGGCGCAGGGAGAGTCCGCCAATGGCTGATATGAACGATGACGATCTGCTGGACGCGCTGGGGGTAGAAGTCCCCTCGCTCAAGACAGCCAATCGAACCCCACGCGAAGAGCGCATCATCACCGGCTTCGAGGATATTCTGCGCTTTTATCAGGCACACGGTCGCGCGCCACTGCATGGTGAAGACCGCGATATTTTCGAGCGTTTGTACGCCGTACGCCTGGATCAGCTGCGCAAATTGCCGGAAGCGCAAACCCTACTGGCTGAGCTAGATGGCCCCGACCTGCTGTCCGGCACTGTAGCGCTGGATGTGGATGACCTAGACGAGGACGCCTTGCTGGCCGAGCTGGGTGTTGGCGGTGAACCCGCAGACCAGGACGACATCACCGTGCTGCGTCTTGTACGCTCCAGCACTGAAAAACGTGCAGCTGAGGAAATCGCCGACCGTACGCCATGTGCGGATTTTGACAAGTTCCAACCGCTGTTCGAGCAGGCTGAGAGGGATCTGAAATCTGACGTTCGCAAAACTCTGCGCTTTGGTCGCGATGCCAGCATTGAAGCTGGGAACTACTTCATCGTTGGCGGGCAGTTAGCCTACGTGGCAGAAATCGGCGAAACCATCAAGGCACCCAATGGTGAAAGCGATGCGCGCCTGCGCGTCATTTACGCCAACGGTACGGAAAGCAACTTGTTGCGTCGTTCGCTCCAACGGGCGCTTTACAAAGATGACACCGGTCGGCGAGTAACCGATCCGGACATGGGACCGTTGTTTGGCAATGCTCCAGAGCCCGACGACATGGAGAGCGGGACTATCTATGTACTGCGGAGCCTGTCTAGCCACCCATTCGTGGCCGAGCACCGCGAGCTGATCCACAAGATCGGCGTGACCGGCGGTAAAGTGGAGGCGCGCATTGCTGGCGCGGAAAAAGATGCGACCTATCTGCTTGCCGACGTGGAGGTTGTCGCCACCTACAAGCTGCATAATCTGAACCGCACTAGGCTGGAAAACATCTTCCACCGTCTGTTCGGTGGGGCTCAACTCGACTTGACCATCGAAGATCGCTTCGGCCATCCGGTCAAACCGAGGGAGTGGTTTCTAGTACCCCTACATGTAATTGACGAAGCGGTTGAGCGCATTCGGGATGGGTCGGTTACCGATGTGGTTTACGATCCCCACTCGGCTCGCCTGGTCAGCTAAAGGCACTGATGAGGTATAGCGATGACTAGATTGATGTCGCGCGCTTGCGCGACATCAATCTAGTCAGGTGCGTTCAAACATTCCGTTCGCCTCAATCGAACCGTTTTTTGCTGGGGCAATTTGAACTGATAATCTAGCCTATTGTTTTTGAAGGGTATTTTTTTTTGGATGGTATCCAATAGGAATACCCCTCGGCGGGCAAAGCGTACTGCTGTGGGCTGAGGATCGTATGCGTTACTCCGTCGAAACGTTAGGCTGGTATCTACTCCAGCAATAGATGCTGCTATCGCGTCCGGCGGCTCTCGATCGAGGCTGTGTAAAAACACTTTCGTGCAAATGCAGCAATCAAAATAGGCGCGAAAATCACGTCCCTACGTAAAATCCAGGTCAGATGACTAACCGAATGCCTGCCGATTTAACGTAGAAGCGAGGACTTAAGGATGCTCCGATCAACTTGGCGAGCGGCGGTGGAAAACCGTAATTTGTCAGCACACGGCGCTATTTCCTGAAAACGGCGTGATGCAGCGTGAGTTGAGAGCGTTTTTCGCCACGTTTCCCGTATTAAGCGCGCAACTCACCCATACCCATCAGTTGTTTTCGAGCCATCCACAGGTTCGACAGGGCAAACAGCGTGGTCAACTGAGCCGTGTTTTTCATCAGCCCACGAAAGCGTACTTTCACGTAACCAAACTGGCGTTTGATGACCCGAAACGGATGCTCAACCTTGGCGCGTGTCTGCGCTTTGCAGTACTCGATCTTGCGCTTGGTTTTGTACAGCAGGCTGCGTTTGTTCAGCTTGGAATACGTGCTGCGCCGAGCCGCGATTTGCCAGATCACGTTACGTTTTTCATGCTCATCACGCTTCTCGACACCGGTGTAGCCAGCGTCCGCATAAACCGCGTTTTCTTCCCCGTGGAGCAGTTCGGCGACTTGCGTGACATCGGCAATGTTGGCGGCGGTGCCATGGACGTGATGAACCAGTCCAGACTCAGAGTCAGCGCCGATATGCGCCTTCATACCGAAGAAATACTGGTTCCCTTTCTTTGTCTGATGCATTTCGGGATCGCGCTTGCCGTCTTTGTTCTTGGTCGAGCTGGGGGCATGAATAATGGTAGCGTCGACGATGGTGCCTTGGCGCAGCGACAGGCCTTTGTCCTGCAAATAACCGTTGATGATCGCGAGAATTGCAGGCGCCAGTTGATGCTTCTCCAGCAGGTGCCGGAAGTTCATGATCGTGGTGTCCTCCGGGATCGGTGCACTCAACGTCAGGCGTGCAAACTGGCGCATGGGGGTAATTTCGTAGAGCGCTTCTTCCATTGCCGGATCGCTCAGGGAGAACCAGTTCTGCAACAGATGAATCCGCAGCATGGTTTCCAGCGGGTAGGGTTTTCTACCACCACCGGCCTTGGGGTAGAACGGCTCGATTAGGCCCAACAGATCTGTCCAGGGTACGACCTGATCCATCTCAGCGAGGAAGCGTTCGCGGCGTGTCTGCTTGCGCTTGCCGGCATATTCGAAATCGGAAAAGCTCATCTGGCTCATGGGCGGCTCGGATCAGGTGGTCAGGCGTATTTCAGCACATTTGAAGACTTGTTCGGAGATTCCTTAAAAGCGACGTCTGTGTTTTTACACAGCCTGGATCCAGAGCGGACTCGTTCAATCGATCAGCGAGTCGCTTGAGATCTCGTGTCTATCAGCGTCAGCCGCGCCCGCCTCACCTTGAGGAACCCTATCCCTCGCTGCTTAGCTCCTTTTCATTCATACTGAACTGCCATCATCCAGCACTGGGAAATAGTGATCAGCGCCAAGCCCGCTACATATCGAGGTGGATTGATCTCACCCATTGAAGGGTTTTTCAGGGACAGAGAAGAGGAAGTGGAGCCATGATTGAGCTCGGTTCAAGCGCTGGGCAGCAGGACGTGTCGAGTCAGACGGGGCATGCCTACCGCGACGCTTTGCGCTTATTGTTCATCCTTGTGCGAGGCAGTGCTTCCATCACACCGGCCAGCGATGGCTGGGACCGCGCGTTCTATGGTGAGAAAAGAGCACTGGCAATTGACTTCTGGATCCGCTATCCAGACTACCTTGCCGACCAGCTACTGAGTCTCTACGCACGCACACAGGACACTGCCTTACTGGATGCTGCCCGTCATATCTTCGACTCAGATGAGCCGGATGTCCGCATCGTCAAGATGATTCGTTGGCGGCGTGGCGCCTACGATGATCTCCAGCAATCTTTGTCCATCCTTGGATATCGTGGCCTTGCCAAGTCTATGAAGCGTAAGCTCGCGAACGGTAAGTACCAGTACGAATATCTGACCGGACCGCTGGCCCGCGAATTTCTTCAGCAAGCACTCTCAGATCAACCCGCACTTTCTTGGTATGAAACGCAAACCAACCTTGCGTTACTGGTTGCCCAAGATAAGAGCGGTACCGCGCTGAAAGATATTCACTACGCAGACGATGACTATGCCTCTACTCCTTATGGTGCGGTCATCCCCTCCATCAAAAGCCGTGTGCTACAACGCATGAGCGGCATTCTTGAAAAGCAAAGCGTATGACCGACAAGAAAGATGGCATGACCGTTGGTGAGTGGCATCAGGCCATAGCCCAAAAGGCCAAATCTACGCCAGAAGCAATAGCGACTGCACTCGACAATTTGAACATTCGCCCCAAGCCTGTCCTCCCTCGGGTACGGACGCTGAACCTAGTGTCAGTTCGCATGGAAGGCGTCAAGCATGAGAAAGAGCAGCAAACGCCCTTTACTTTCGATTGGTCTGGCCTCAGTGGCGGCCTTTGGGCACTTCTCTCAGAAGGGAACTCGAAAGGAAAATCGAGCACACTTGCAGTGGTCAGGGCTGCTTTGCAAGGGCGCTTCCCGGGGAAGATCAAGCGTGATGTCTGGAGCTGGATAGAAGGCCTTCGAGTGGAGTTTGAGATCGACGGTGTTCCCTACATCACTTCGCTACGCAAGCATGTAGGCGAGACAGACGAAACCGTCGCACAAGCATCACTGGTTCGACGGAGTGACGGCACCGAGCTTTCCCTCTACGAGGGCCTTGCGGGTGAGAAACTGAGCGAAGCCATTGAGGCCGTATTCATGGATGAACTCGGCTTTGATCGTTTTCAAGCTTTCCGATCAGCAAAAGCGACTGTGGTTGAACACGGCTGGTCCTCTATGTCCTCTGCGCTATTCATCGCTGGGCCTGGATCAGCCGTTTTCGGTGATCACACTGAGGATGGACTGCCTATACGCCTCATCCAAATGTTCATCGGTCTGCCTTGGGTATCGACCTACACGGCCATCTCGACAGCGCACAAGCGTTTGAAGAGTGAGCATGAAAAGGCAAAAGGTACCAATGCGACCGAGACGCTTAAGATTCGAACCCGACTGGCTGAGCTCGAGGGTCAGAAGAAGGATAAGCAGACCCGACTTGCGGCGCTGCCCAGTCGGCACGAGATGCGGACTCAAATCAATATATTGGATCAGCAACTGGCCGCATCGCAAGCCACTGTCGTTGCGCGTCGAACCGAGCTGAATATTGCGCAAACCTTGGCCAATGAATCCTCGGTTGCGCACCTCAACGCTCGCCGTCTTTTGCAGCAAGCCAAAGACGACCTTGCTGCGGGGTACGTTTTCAGAAAGCTGCAACCATTCTGCTGTCCTGCCTGTGAAGCCTCTTTCAAACCAGGGCGATTTACTGAAGCAAACACTCGAGCCTGTGGCTTATGTGGGGATGTCGATACTGACCACGACTCGTCCGACATGGATGGCCTGACTCATTTGGAAGCGGCCGTGGCAGATTCAGGCCAAGTGCGTGATAGTGCGGAGCAAGCGTTGCAACACGTACAATCCACGCTTCGAAATGCAGAAGGCAGTCGTGATTCTGTTCATCAACGCCTGTCCGAGATATCAGCAACGCTCTCAGCCAGCGATGAATCCGACCAACTATCGCGCGAAATCGTCGGACTTGAAGCGCGAATCGAGGAGTTAGGGGCCATGCTTGCTGGGCCTGCGGAGACAACCTTCGATGAAGACGAAACTTTGCGCATGCTCAGTGCAGCAGAGGCGGTGACCAAATGCGCAATGGAGTCGCTTCAAGCAGAAATTATGAAAGAGGTCGGCGATCAGATCTTTAACCTGGCCGAGCGGTTTGGTGTTCGCAACCTGGAGGAGTTTTCATTCAAGGCTCATCGAATGGATCTGCGTCAGGGTGGCGTTAATGTCACATTCACCGGCTTGAATGCGGGGGAAAATCTTCGCATACGTGTCGCGGCAGCACTGGCCACTCTTCAGGTTGCTCGATCGCGCGGTTATGGCAGGCATCCGGGGCTTCTTGTATTGGACTCGCCAGCAGCATCGGAAATGAGCGTTGCAGATTTCGCTGCTTTAATTGAGGCGGTGAGTAAAACCGTGGAAGAGATACCTGGCATCCAAGTCATTGTCGGTGCCCTTGCACGCCCAGAGCTTGATTCAGTTATACCTTTGGATAGACGCAGAGTGGCCATCGGCAGCGATACGCTCTTCTAGGGACTAAGGGATGAACGATCAGTCACGAAGCATCATTGATGCGTTGCGCAGGGAGCAACCGGTCGAGCTGAATGAGCTGTCTGAACTCGAGCTTCGTGAGATATCAGTCGCGCTCGCGGATACTCCAGAAAGCGCGGCATATTTCTATGAGCTTGTCGACGCTGGAACTCCAAGCGCAAGGGCTACTGCATTCGATTTGATCCGCGAGGCCTGCGATCCAGGTGTGCTGATTGAGATCGTGCGGCGTTCGGCTTCCCTGGCCGGTATGGATGAAAAATTTGTGCGCGACTTGCAGAGGGCCTTTCTTGATCATACCGGCCGGCAGGAGCTTTATCCGGGCACTCGAGTCCAGTCTTTATTGGGCGCATTGTATCTCTCTCAGGGACGTCCTGCTCTTCTGCGCAAGCTTCAAGCACATCTCCTGGAAGTCGAACATAGTGACGATGGTAGCTACCTGCGGCATGTTGCCAAAGTGAATGGTTTGATCCTAGCTCACGTTCCCGATAATGACCTATTGATAGCGCTGCGTGACCTCGCCAACGTTCCGGAGGCAGAAGATGAGGCTTCGTTTGCTCTGGGGTTGCTTGCACTGTCGGACGGCTTAGATGCGCAAGATCATGAAACAGCAGTGGAAGCATTCCATCGAGCGCGTGACTTCATGGCGCATGCTCTAGCAATGAGCGAGGAGCGTCAGGACGCAGAACTCTATTACCACTGTATCTGCGTTCTTCTTGATTTCCAAACAGGTAGTCTCCATGAGCAACTTCCGGCTAGGTTGGCCGAGATTCGCAAAGATGCTTTCGGCTACTCTGCGGTGTTGATGCCGTCGGATCGTCCTCTCGATCGTAGTAGTTGGCTTGGTGCTGCGTCGATTGAAGCTCTGCGTTGGGCAGAACTTGGGACGCGACTCGCGACGCTCGACACGAGCTTGCTCAAGAGCGCATGGCTGCATGCAGCTCGTGTGATCGAAGAGGAGCTCCTCCGTGTCTACCAAGCGAGTATGTCCATTTTTCAGCGTGATCAGGCAGGAGGTATAGAGGCGCTCGTAAGGCCTCGTATTGTTGGCACTATCCAAGCGAATACTTTTCAGTTGGCAGTGCTCGACGAGTGGTTGACCGAGAACAAGAGCTCATTATCCGCAACTGCTGCGGGCGCGATGCGCGATGAAATCGACGTGGCTATGGCAGCGAGCCTTCACCGAAACTCTCATGACGCGGTAGTGGCACCGGTCACTGCTGCCGCGATAATTCAGAAGGCCGACATCCCTGATGCGATCGCGCTGAGTGCAGGAGTAGTACTTGAGGCAGCTATGGCAGCGGTGCAGCTCCAGCGAATTGAGCCTATAGCTACCGAGGTATTTGAGCAGATCCACAATAAACTTGTAAGTAACCAGGACTACCACGGTCACGCGCAGGAGTTTTTCATTCAGGTCCTCTATCACACGATCTCATTTGTAGCTTCGCGCGAGAGCCTCACCCGCACTGCGGTTACAGGGATTGACTACCTGTTCAATCGCAGTGTTGATCAGCCCCCCCTCGAGGCCGATTTGCACAAAGATTACTATGGGTTCCTTCAAGCTACGCCGCTGAGAGAGCTTGCTCAACGAGAGGTGAACGATGTTGCCAACGGTAGGGTCGACGTTCACTTCGCGCGCGATGGAATTAAGACCGTAGCCGAACTGAAAAAGACGGATGACGACGTTTCACTAGATGGCTTGGTCGAGCAATTTGGATTGCAAGCGACAGCCTATCAACGCGTCAATGTGACTTTTTGCATTCTCATGGTCCTAGATCTGGTAGATCGGGGCGGGGGAAGCGACCACCTTCGCAATCTTGTAGGGGTATACGAGAGAAAACCCGATAGCGGAACAATGACTTATTCCGTAGTGGCGTTCCGCATACAGGGTCGAAGAAAGTCGCCCTCCCGGTTAAATTAAACATGGCACAGCTGCCATGCGGCCGAGCCTTGGGTGATTTCTTGGTCGTAACACTTGCAGTTGATTGCAGTCTGTTGGCGCCGACGCTGAATTGACCCAGTTACCGAGATGCCACTGATCCAGCCTGATTCCTTGCGAACCATTTCCTATGCTGGACTTCTGCCGTTTGGAGTTGGGTCAGTCTTGCGTTGGCAATAACTCAATTCGGCGTCGGCGCCAACAGTCATTCCCTAATCGCCTCCAGACCAATAGGGCGGTGAGTCGATAGTAATACCGGGTGGCGTCGGAATGGTCTTTCAGGTGCTGAGTGAGAAACCAGCGCACATGCTTGAGCTGCCAGCTCCAGGGATTGTCTCGTTGCCATCGTTGCTGAATGGCCGCTTGCATGATCCGAGCTTGCCGTAGATGGCGTTGCTGCGTGACCTTTGAGCCATTCAGTACGCCGCTCAGGAACAGCGCCATATCGAAGGGCTTACTCACGCTCTGCCTCCAATGTAGGCCGAAACTACATCGATCCGGTTATGCCCGAGTTCAAGGCTGATCTGTTTCCGCGCCTGTTGATCAAGGTCACGGTCAAGGCGATAGCAGTGGCCACCATTGACCGGTGCGGCGTGGCCAGTGAGCTGTTCGTAACGCTCGCAGGCGTAGGCTGCTCGCAGTTCATGAAAGCCCTTCAGCCCGTGTTCATGTAGCGTGTCGCGGGCGGGGAGCACGGTCTGTTGCAGGAACGCCGCGTAGCTTTCGTCTCGGGCCAGCAGGTTGCGACTATGGGGCGGCGACGCATGACGAGCCAACTGCAGCGCCGCCTTCACCTCTTCATTAGCCACAACCCATCGCGGCGCTGATGCCCCTGAACGGCCGCCTTTGGTGCCGTCCTGGATGTTGATGCGGCCTAAGTGTTCGGCTTCGCGTTGCAGTCGTGGCAGGTCAGCCAGGATCGCTTCGCGCAGGCGCATGCCGGTTTCTCGGGCCAACAGGACAATCACCGCCACCCGCTCGTGTTGCCGTTCGCCAAGCACCTTTAGCACTCGCCGCAGCTGTTGGCGGTCTTGGCCATCCGGTGCACGGGCGCGTACGTTCGAGCGCTTCTGTCCTAACGCCTGACTCGGGCTGGCGATCCTCACGTCCTGATCACCGCGCAGCGCAGCGAGGGTGCGGTTAACGCTGCTCAGGCGGTTCTGCGCGGTGGCGATGCAGAGTTCACCTTGCTGGATCTGGTGGCGCAGGTAAGCGGCGTAGTCGTGCAGTGTCCGTCGATCGATCTGGCGCGCATCGTTGTAACCGGGGCCGTCCTCTGACCGACACCAACGCACGAACGCTTGCCAGCGATCGCTATGCGCTTTGACCGTGGCGAAGTGGCCGCCGGCAAACATATCCTTGAGTGCTTGTGAGCCGGCATAGCTCAGCTGGCGGCCAAAGCCAAAGTTGCGACCATCACGCCGACCGACCAAGGTCATCGTCATCACCGTTTTCGTTTGTTTGCAGAAAGAGCAGCAGGGCTTTCCAGTGAGGGCTGAGCCTGTCCACCTGCCGCCAGTGTGTCGGGCGGATCAGGAGGGCGTTCTCCTGGTGTTGCAGTAGTGCCCCTTCCTCACGCAGTTGCTCGATCAGCAGGGCCAGCTGGGTAGGCTCTAGGGGTGGTGTGGCGACAGCGGCGACAGTGGCGACAACCCGCGTCGTTGCTGGCCTGGCGCGTGGCGACAGGGTGGCGACAGCAGTGGCGACACACCGTGATTCTGGCTGCGGTTGATGTTGCGCCAGGTAGCGGCGCACCGCGTCATTGAGGCGAAACATGGCGCACCTCGAAAATTTTCCCGTCGCGGCTGTTCAGCCAGCGATGCGTGATCAACACGACCAATAGAGAGGCGGTATGGTCAGCGCTCTTGCGGGCAAAACGCGGGCCGTTGCGATTGACGTCGCGGATGGTGAACTGGGTCCAGCCTTTCTGCACCAGCCAGCGCAGTAGCCGATCCGCTTCCTCGCGTCGGCTATTGACCGGCGCCTGTTCGGTCAGGCGTTGAATCTCGGCCAGGTAGTAATCCATTAGCGTGGAGGCGCGCTGGATGTGTGCTTCGTCCAACGCACTGGCCTCTTCAACCATGGCCAGCACGCCCGCGATACGCAGTACATTCGCCGCGGCCTTGCTCGCGACAGGCTGGACGCCGGCTAGCTCGCCGAACTCGCCAGACTGGCACTCGATGGTGTCGTGGATATCAATCCAAGCCCGGCGGGCACGGGCAGTCAGCTCCAGCGTGGCGGGATTGAGTGACCCATCCTGGTGAAGCGACCAGGGCTTTTGCAGCAGGGCGGTGATCCGCTGTTGGTAGCGCTGGACTTTGGCATCTCGGGTCAGGTCGATCGCCTTGTAGAGTCGCTGGCCGGCCAGGCGCTCGGGCCAGCTGATCAGGCAACGGCCGAGGATGCCTTGGCCATTGATCACCGGGTCTTTGAACAGCTGGTTGGCCAAGTAGGGCTGCAGCATCAGGTGCAGGCTGAGACGGCGGTCATAGGCACGCAGGCTTTCCCCGGCCATGGAGCGCGCCCGGTCGATTGGGCTGCCATCCCACAGTGTCGACAAGGTGGTGATCGCCTTGAGCAGGTTCTGTTTGCTCATGGTGCTGCTGCCCAAGAACTGGCCACCTTCATCATTGAACAAGCCCATGCTGGGCAAGCCATGGCACAGGCTTTTGACCAAGGCCTCAATGGTGGGCTCGGCAATGATCAGTCTCGGCGGTACTGGCTCGGACAGCTCACCGCCTTTCGCCTCCGCGTGTCTCTTTGAGGTTTTGGGTTTGGCCATGATGTTGGTCGCTGCGCGAGAGGCTTTGAGCTTTTCCGCATACAGGGTCCACTGCTGCCGCTCCCAGTCGCGCGCCGCCTTCAGGGCCAATTGGTCGACCGCGCTTTTGCGATCGCCGGAGGACGCCACCGTCAGTAGGTAAAGGGACAACGGATAGGTTCGACCGTCAAGTTGGACATTGGCATGACCCTGGCTCACCAGAGCAGCAGTAGCCAGCACCGATTGTGCCGCCATGGCGCGGGGCACACCGATCACCTCGGCCAGTCGCTCGACCGCAGGGCCCAACAGATCCCCCAGTGCTTGGACCGGGTAGGGCAGTGGCGCCTGCTGGTATTCCAGCAATGGTTGTGGTGGCTCGAATGCTTCGCACAGTTGCATCAATATTCTCCTGGAATAATCAATTTCGTCCTCACTCATCCCGCCACGGTTGTTGAGTGTTATCAGGGATCAAGGCCCCTGCGACCTGTGAGGGGTGTCCACTGACGCGGGACTGACGGCTCTTTACGACCGAGAGCTTGGGCATCTCATGATCTGGCCTCCTGAACACCGATAGCCGTGGGCGGGTGGAAGCTGCACTGGCTGACGAGACCGGTGCCGCGAGATCCTGAGTCGGGTGAAGGCAGCGATGCGATGACCAGGGCATGCCTGACTGTCAGTCAGGTGCAGTCCATTCAGTGGGCTGCGGCACCATCATCGGCATCGCTGTGGCGAGTGAGCATTCGGTGTTTGTCACGCCGATTGTCACGAGGGGGAAAGCCGCAAAGGCCCGTACGAATAGGGCTGCAGCGGTGTGAGATGCGCCCGTTCGGGGGGGGAAGAGACGGGCGCAGGTTGGCGCAGTGAAATGGCCAAGCGTATAGGTTGCTGCAGGACAGCTGGGTAGGGTGGGTTTTGCCGCAGGTAGGCAAAGCGAAGAAGTAGGCATCCATCACATGGGTAATGACCGTGCGAGCTGCCGGACGCTAATCGCACTGGGGGGAGAACCACCACGGTGTGGCGTAGCCTTAAAGGTTCTGGCTACCTGGGTTGCTGTCAACGACAGCGCTTGCACGATCTTTTCTACGCCTGCGGATAGGTAGGGTCAAGGCTCGAATTTGCGAGAGCACTGCGGCTGCGGATGAAATTATCCACCTCTGGAAGTCCGTGGTTTTCTGCAGACGGTTGCGTGGGCTTTGAGATTTTTTAAGTGAGGTCCATCCAAGCAGGGCGGCTTTGCAGCCCTGTTTGGATGGACCCGCGTGGACAAGCGGATCACCGAGATATGAAGACCGAGCGCTTACTCAGTTGCGCCATGTTTTGCTTTTAGTCGAGTGACGTTCGCACCCGTCTGATTGGCGAATTCGCGTGGGCTGACATGCTCCTGCTGATTAGCCTCAAGGTACCGACTCCACCAGTTCATGATCAGCCTGCGCTCCTCGATGAACTCGGCCTTGTGGATGTAGGCCGCTCGGACGTTGTTGCGTTCCTTGTGGCTCATCTGCCGCTCGATGGCTGCATCCGTCCACAAGCCCGACTCGTACCCCATCTTCCGAAGCGCGCTGTTCACAGTGTTTTCGGACATCGGTTTCCAAGAATTGGTGTCGCCTGCGAAGACCAAGTCAAATTTGCCTGTGATTTCGCGGATCTGCTCAAGCAGGGCGACCGCTTGCGGCGATAAGGGTACAAGATGGATATCACCTGCCATCTTCGTACCCCTTGTGGAAAAGGATACGCCTTCCAGCGCTGGCCGCGTGTCGGGTATCTCCCAGGCGCCACGCTTGAGGTCGAACTCGCTCCAGCGGGCGAAGCGCAGCTCGCTGGAGCGTACAAACACATGCAGAGATAGCATGACCGTCAGCCGGGTAAGTGCGCGGCCGTTATAGGTGTCGATCCGTTCTTGCAATTCAGGCAAGCGCGATAAGGGTAAAGCGGGGCGGTGGACGACCCGCGGGGCTTTGATCGCGCCTTCGAGGTCGTAAGCAGGGTTTACGGTGATAAGCCGGAGGCGCTTTGCCTTGCGCATGATGCTCTGCAGGTAGTTTTGTACCCTTAAAGCAACGTCTATCGTTCCGCGCTTCTTGATCGCTTCCAAGGGCTGCATAAGGTCGTGGGTGTCTAGGTCGACAATGGCACGGGCACCGATCAGCGGGAAGAGGTGGGTTTTGAGGCGACTCATCACTGTCTTGGAATAGTCTGGTGCCCACTTGGCTGACATTTCCGTGTGCCAGTCCAGCGCAACGCTTTCAAAGGTGCGGCCTTTGATCAGGGCTTCCGTCTTGGCTTGGTTCTTGGCTCCTATGGGATCAATGCCATCCGCCAGCATTCGCTTGACCTCCAAGCGCTTGCGGCGCACATCGGCAAGGCCAACGACAGGGTAGTTACCGAATGAGGTCCTCGCGTCCATCAGGTTTGACGTATCTGAGCCGCCAGCCTTTGCGGCCATTGGGTTGGACTAGAAGGTAAAGGCCGTCGCCGTCGAAAAGCTTGTAGGCGCGGTCTGTGGGCTTGGCCGAACGGCAAGCGGAATCGGAGAGTGGAGCAGTGGTGCGCGACATAAGGGTACTCCCTTTTATCGAAGTGACCTTTACGCCAAAACGAAAAAACCCGCCATAAGGCGGGTTTTTCGGGCGTTTCAGAGATTTTAGAAGCCTTCTCTGGAACCTTGTATGGCTCCAACGACCTGGACTCAATAGAAAAGTAAGCGCCTGTTTTATGATGAAATCATGCTGATTTCTAAAATTTATATCCCACGATTATCCCTAATAAAGCCCGTATTTTATGCAAATTCTTTCGATACCCTATGAGCACGGCAGCAGCCGAATGCTGCCAGACGCAATTCTAACGAAGGCGGGCATAGGCAGTTGACAGCAACAGACTGTATCCCTTCCGGCACGACAGCCATTGACGTCCAAGCGAGCGCCCAACGTCCCCCTAATCTACGTACCTGAATAGTGCACAGGCGCCACAGAACAGGGCGCCTGGCACACAAAATCCTCCAGATTCTCTATAAAAATGTGCTTACTGCACATACTCCTATGTCGTTCGCGCACCCTTTTTTCTTAATTTCAAAGCGGCGCCAAAACGGGCCTGGTAATTGCTCTGACACAAGTGAGCCTAGCCAACCCGCTATCGATTTGGAGAAAAACATATGAGTGCAACTGGCGACTATCCGTTGACCGAAGCCCCGCGCGAAGCGCGCAAGGGGTTATTGTCCATTTCCATGGTGCTGTTCAGTTTTACTTTTTTCACTGGCACCATGTTTGCCGGTGGCAAGCTGGGGCTGGCTTTCAACTTCGTCGACATGTTATGGATCGCCGCCATCGGCAACAGCTTGCTGGCACTCTACGCCGCGGCGCTTGCCTTTATCGCCTCCCGTAGCGGCCTCAATACCGTGCTAATGGGACGGTTCTGCTTTGGCGAAGTGGGCAGCCGACTTTCCGATTTTCTATTGGGGTTCGCCGAACTGGGCTGGTATGCCTGGGGGACAGCAACAGTGGCGATCGTGCTGGTGAAGATGCTCGGTCTGGCAGGCGGACTGACGATTCCGCTGATGATCCTGTTCGGCTTTGGCTTCAGCCTCACCGCCATCATCGGCTTCAAAGGCCTGGACCTGCTCTCGCGGATTTCCGTGCCGTTGATGTTCGTCCTGCTGGTGATCTCCATGTACATCGCCACCCATGATGTGGGCGGGTTTCAGGCGCTCGCGGCCGTCATCCCCCATGAAACCATGACGTTTTCGGCGGCGGTGACGATGGTGTTTGGTACCTTCGCCAGCGGTGCCACTCAGGCCACCAACTGGACACGACTATCGCGTACCGGCCGTGTGGCAATTATCGCGAGCGTGGTCAGCTTTTTGCTCGGCAACGGCTTGATGGTGGTTGCGGGCGCCTGGTGTGCGATCGTCTATCAACAGGCCGATATCGTCGAAGTAATGATCCTGCAAGGCCTGTCGTTCGCAGCGGTGATCATGCTCTGCCTGAACCTCTGGACGATTCAGGGGCCGACGATCTACAACGTCTCCGCTGCCGCGTGTCACTTACTGCGCAGTGAGCGCCGCCGGACGATGACGCTGGCTGCTGCCGGCGTCGGGGTGCTGCTTGCCATCGGTGGCATGTACGAGATGCTGATCCCATTTCTGGTGCTGCTGGGCTCTATCATCCCTCCCGTCGGCGGCGTGATCATGGCCGATTTCTGGTATCGCCATCGTGGCCAATACCCGCTGCTCGCCAGCGCCAGGTTGCCGCGCTACAACTTCGTCGGTCTTTCGGCCTATGCCATCGGCGCGGTGGTTGCCTATTGCTCGCCCTGGGTTGCCCCACTGGTGGGAATCGTCGTGTCCGCCGTTTGCTACGTCGGTTTGCTTCAATTCAGCGGTCGCCGCGCTGCGGTCAGCACCACGCCGGGGGAACTGTGAGTCTGACGGTCGGAGAAGTCCTCAAGCTGCCGGGCCTGGAAGGACTGATTGTGCGTGCCGGTCACCTGCACCTGCAACGCACCGTGCGCTGGCCATACGTGGCGGAGAACGAGGGTATCGCCGAGTGGATCATGGGCGGCGAACTGGTGTTTGTCACTGGCGTCAATCACGCGCGAGATGAGGCCAACTTGCTGAGCGTCATTGAGGACGGTATTGCCATGGGGATTGCCGGTCTGGTGATCCTCACCGGGGGGGCGTTCATCCAGCGCATCCCCCAGACCGTCATCGAACGGGCAGAGCACCACGGCTTGCCGTTGATCGAGCAGCCTTACCTGCTGAAGATGGTCATCGTCACCCATGCCATCGGTACGGCGCTGGTGCATATGGCGCAGGCCAGGCGTACACGGCACGATATCCTCAGCCAGTTGCTCACCGGCGACTACCCCAGCCTGGCCATCGCGCAGCAGCGCGCCGAGCATGTTCAACTGCCGATCGATGGACCGCGGCGTCTGGTAGCCCTGCGTCTGTCTTCGGTGAGCGTGTTGTTCGAGCGCCATCCGCCGACCGAAGCTGAGCGTCTGTTGCAGCACACTCGCCAAGCCTGTCAGGACCACCTGGAGGCATGGAGCCGTATCAGGTCAGAAACGCTACCGGTGATCCTTCAGGGCGACCTGTTCATCATGCTGTTGCCTGATCAGGAAACCCTGCGTGCCGATCTCCAGGGGCTGTACCGGGAACTCACCGCACTGATCGGCGACATGACGTTGTACATGGGCATGGCAAACCGCGTGGAGAATTGCGGGCACTACCGCCAGGCCTTGAATGAAGCACGGCAGGCCTTGGACGTCGCGGAAAGCCTGCACCCGGCGAGCGGTTTTTGCGATTTCAGCGAGCTGGGGGTGTTGCTCCTGTTGCAAGGCATCGGCGACCGTTCGGTGATCGATCACTTTGTGACGCAAACGCTCGGCCCCTTGATCGAGCCGTCCCGCAAGCAGCCGTTCACGCTGCTGGAAACCCTCGACGCGCTGCTCCAGGAAAACGGCAATGCCCTCAGGGCGGCCAATCGCCTGGCCATCCATCGCAACACCATCAATCAACGTATCCAGCGTATCGAACAGCAGAGCGGACAGTCGCTGAACGATCCCCTTTTTCGAATGAATGCATCGGTCGCGCTGCTGGTATGGCGCATGACCGAAGTCCCCAGCAAGGAGTCAACATGAACATCATCAACGCGCGTCTGCGTGGTAAAACCGGCTTGTATCACATCGAACTCAATGGCCCGAAGATTGCGGCAATCGTCGCCCAGACGCAGGTGATGCAAGCCACCCATGCGACGGATCTGGACGCGGGGCAGAACCTGGTGACGGCGCCCTTCGTTGAGCCGCACATTCACCTGGATGCCGCGCTCACGGCTGGCGAGCCGAACTGGAACCTGAGCGGCACGCTGTTCGAAGGCATTGAGCGCTGGGCCGAGCGCAAGGCGTTGGTCACCCACGAAGACACCAAGGTTCGTGCGCGCAAAACCATCGACATGCTGGTCGATAACGGTATTCAGCACGTGCGTACCCATGTCGACATCACCGACCCGACCCTGGCGGCGCTCAAGTCCATGCTGGAGGTTCGCGAGGAAACCCGGCACCTGATCGACTTGCAGATTGTCGCCTTTCCCCAGGAGGGCATTGAATCCTTCAAGGACGGCCGCGCCTTGATGACCGAGGCGGTGGCCATGGGTGCCGACGTCGTGGGCGGCATTCCGCACTTTGAGAACACCCGGGAGCAGGGCGAGTCCTCGGTGAAGTTTCTGATGGACCTGGCCGAACGAACGGGCTGCCTGGTGGACGTGCATTGCGACGAAACCGATGACCCGCAGTCGCGCTTTCTCGAAGTGCTTGCCGAAGAAGCGCGGGTGCGCGGCATGGGCGAACGGGTCACCGCCAGCCATACCGTGGCCATGGGCTCGTACGACAACGCCTATTGCTACAAGCTGTTCCGCCTGCTTAAACGGTCGCGGATCAATTTCATTTCGTGCCCGACTGAAAGCATTCATTTGCAAGGTCGTTTCGACGGCTATCCCAAGCGCCGGGGCTTGACCCGAGTCGCTGAAATCGATCGGGCGGGGATGAACATCTGCTTCGGTCAGGACTCCATCGTCGACCCTTGGTATCCACTGGGTAATGGCAACATCCTGCGCATCCTCGAAGCCGGCCTGCACATTTGCCATATGCTCGGCTACGACGACCTCAAGCGTTCCCTGGACCTGATTACGGACAACAGCGCCCGAACCTTGCACCTGGGCGAGCGCTACGGTCTGGAAGTAGGGCGCCCGGCCAACTTGCTGATTCTTTCAGCGCCGGACGACTACGAGATGATTCGTAGCCAGGGCCAGGTATTAATGTCGATCCGAAACGGCAAAGTGCTGATGCAGCGCAGTCCTGCACGTGTGGAGCGGTTTGTCGGTTAAGCCAACGCGCAACAGGCCGGATTCAGTTTTTCGAGGGGGCCATGCGGCCCCCTTTCCATGCCCGTGCGCTGCTATCGGCAATGCCCGAGCCCTGATGTTCAAGGCTGTAAGCAGCGGGGCGGTAGCGAAGTTGTATTGATACTTATTTTGGTAATAAAGCTGTCAGACATACGAATTATCAGAATTAAACATCACGATTAGACTCGAGCACATCACAGCGTTGTTCACGCGGTGAAAAGAGAAGGGAGATACGCCTTGCAGATTGATAAAGCCTCCAGGCACACCACAGGGTTACGTCGGGTCGTAGTGACCGGGATGGGTATCGTTTCCTGCCTGGGAAACTCTCAGGTGGACGTTTTGCAAGCGTTGCGCGAAGGACGCTCCGGGATCGGCTTCAATCCGGACTATGCGCAAGCGGGTCTGCGCAGCCATGTCAGCGGCCGATTGGACGTGGATTTGGAGCAAATAGACCGCCGCCAGCGCCGCTTCATGGGTGATGCCGCTGCTTACGCCTACCTGGCGATGCGCGATGCCATTGCCGACGCAGGGCTGGACGCCTCGCAGGTGTCAAATCCTCGGACGGGTTGTGTAATGGGATCGGGAGGAGGGTCCAGCCAGGACATCGTCGAAGCCAACCAACTGCTTGGCCAAAGCATTCGCAAAGTCGGTCCTTACCGGGTACCTCGCACCATGACCAGTACCGTCTCGGCGTGCATGGCCAGTTTCTTTGCGATCAAGGGTCTCAACTATTCCATCGCATCGGCCTGCGCAACCAGCGCCCATTGCATCGGCCATGCGTTTGAGCAGATTCAGTTTGGCAAACAGGACGTCGTGTTTGCCGGCGGGGCCGAGGCCGAGCATGTCAGCCAGAGTTGCATGTTCGATGCGATGGGGGCTTTTTCCACGAGCTACAACGATGTTCCGACCCAAGCCAGCCGCCCTTACGATGTCGCGCGCGATGGCTTTGTTATCAGCGGCGGTGGCGGCGTGCTGGTCCTCGAAGAACTCGACCATGCGCTCGAACGAGGGGCGACGATCTACGCCGAAGTGATTGGCTATGGCACGGCATCCGATGGTCAGGACATGGTTTCTCCCAGCGGTGACGGCGCGCTCAGGGCAATGCAGGCGGCGCTGAGCACCTGCGCGGAGTCGGTCGATTACCTAAACACCCACGGGACAAGCACCCAGGCGGGCGACCTGGTCGAACTGCGTGCCGCTGCGCTCGCTTTCCATGGACACTTGCCTGCGTTCAGTTCGACCAAGTCGTTGACCGGGCATGCGCTCGGTGCGGCGGGTGTGCATGAGGCCATTTACTCGCTGTTGATGATGCAGCACGGGTTTATGGCGGCCTCTCATAACATTGAGCAACTCGACCCTGAAGTCGAGGCATTGCCGATCATCCGCCACACGCGCTTGAACCAGCCAGTGAACTGCGTCATGAGTAACAGTTTTGGCTTTGGCGGAGCAAACGCCAGCCTGATTTTCAGCAAGCGTGCGCTCGACGCGTCACCGGTTTGACCTGGTTCGTACCCGGTCCGGACGAAAAGCGTCGCGTGCATTTGCTTTATGTCACCGATTGAAGGCAACTACGGCCCGCCAGAGGCCGACTTTACCCAGCTCTTTTTTGTTTAGTTAGCAACTGCCGATCGCTTGTTTAAACAACTGACAGTGAGGTGGATATGACAACTAATACCTGTACGCCGCAGCCGCCGGTGGCATTGAAAAAAGTGGTGTGGGCCGCGTCGATCGGCAACTTTGTCGAATGGTTTGACTTCGCAATCTACGGCTTTCTCGCCACCACGATTGCGCAAGTGTTTTTCCCCAGTGGCGACAGCACAACCGCGCTGTTAAAGACCTTCGCGGTATTCGCCGTGGCCTTCGCCTTTCGGCCATTGGGTGGCCTGGTCTTCGGCATGCTGGGCGACCGGCTTGGGCGGCGGCGAGTGTTGTCATTGACGATTTTGCTGATGGCGGGCGCGACGACCCTGATTGGCCTGTTGCCCACCTACGCCAGCATTGGCTTATTGGCGCCGGTGCTGTTGACCCTGATTCGTTGCGTTCAGGGTTTTTCTGCCGGGGGAGAGTATGCCGGTGCATGCATTTACCTGATCGAACACGCACCCGCCGACAAACGTGCCAAATACGGCAGCGCGGCGCTAGTGTCGACCTTTGCCTCCTTTGCGGCGGCCGCTATCGTCACATATGCGCTCAATACCTTGTTAAGCGCTGAAGAAATGGCGAGCTGGGGCTGGCGGCTTCCTTTTCTGATCGCTGCACCACTGGGTCTGGTGGGCCTGTACCTGCGCTGGCAACTCGACGAAACACCTGCCTTCAAGGCCATTGCCGCCACCGAGCGCGGCGTTCATGCACCGTTAAAAGAAACGCTGCGCCAGCAGGCGGGCGCCATGGGCTGCCTGGGGGCGTTCATCTCGCTGACGGCGCTGTCCTTCTATATTTGCACCACGTACTTCGTCACTTATCTGCAACTGCAAGGCGACCTGCCACGGCCGACAGCGCTGTTGATTTCGGTGCTCACGCTGATATTCGCCGCTGCGCTGTGTCCGTTCGCCGGTGCCTATTCTGATCGTGTCGGCCGCCGCAGCACCATGCTGACCGCCGCCGTATGGCTGCTGGTGACGATCTATCCAGCCTTCCTGCTCGCCGGTTCAGGATTCTTTGCGTCAGCGCTGGCGGGTGCACTGCTGTTGGCGGTAGGCGCGGTGTTGTGCGGTGTCGTCACGGCCGTGCTGTTGTCCGAAGTGTTCCCGACGCACGCCCGCTACACGGCCTCGGCCGTCACGTACAACATGGCTTACACGCTGTTTGGCGGTACGGCACCGTTCATGGCGACCTGGCTGATCGAACTGTCCGGCAACCCCATGGCACCGGCTTTTTACCTGGCCGGTATTGCGATCTTCGCCTTGGCCGGTGGTCTTGCCCTGCCGGAAACCTGCGGGTGTTCACTGCAAGAGAATGCCACGCAGCAACGGGCCCGATTCAAGCCAGCGCACTGAACGGCACCTCATCGAAGAACTTGCGACATAAAAAAACCAACTGGCGAACCAGCAACGGGCGCTACGCTCGAGGCACTCGCGATAAGGCAGGAGCAGCAGGGTATGGCACGCATTGGCGTAGATGTCGGCGGCACCAACACAGACTTGATTCTTGAGACCACCGAGCAAGACTCGATCGGCCGGAAAATTTTCTCCCATAAGGTCCCGACGACGGTGGAGGATCAATCGATCGCCGTGATGCGCGGAATCCTGGAACTGTGCGCCAAGGCAAATATTGGTACTGATGAGATCAAGCAAATCGTTCATGGCACCACGGTCGCGACCAATATTTCCATCGAGCACAATGGTGCGAATGTCGGGATGCTGACGACCAAGGGATTTCGCGACATTCTGCACATTGGACGGCACAAGCGACCGTTCAACTTTTCCCTGCACTTCGATGTTCCTTGGCAGAGTGCACCGCTGGTGCGTCGGCGCAACCGCATCGCGATCAACGAACGGGTGCTTCCACCCCACGGCGAGATCCAGACCCCACTGGACGACGAGGAAGTGCGCAACGCAGCACTGACGCTCAAGGTCCGTGGTGTCGAAGCGGTGATCATCGGTTTCATGTACTCGTTTCTCGACCGTAGCCACGAGCTACGGGCCAAGGCCATCGTTCAGGAGGTCATGCCAGGAGCGTTCGTCTGCTGCTCCAGCGAAGTGGTGGATGTCATGCGCGAGTACGAGCGCTTTTCCACCACGGCGATGAACGCTTACGTGGGACCCCGGACGTCGAGTTACCTGACCCACTTGTCGACTCAGGTGCGCGAAAACGGTATCCACGCGGATCTGCGCATCATGCAATCCAATGGCGGCGTGGCCACCGTGGAAAGCTGTTGCGAACGGCCGGTCAATATCCTGATGTCCGGCCCTGCCGGCGGGGTCATGGGCGGTCACTACTTCGCCAGCCTCGATGGCGAACGCAATATCATCACCGTCGACATCGGCGGAACCTCGGCGGACATTTCGACGCTGGTCGATGGCCAGATCAAAATCATGAACCCCCGCGACTCCTACGTCTCCGGGCACCCGGTGCTGGTGCCGATGATCGACCTCATCACCATCGGTGCCGGCGGCGGATCGGTGGCGTTCATCGATGCCGCCGGCGGCTTTCAGGTCGGTCCGCGCTCGGCGGGCTCCAATCCGGGGCCTGCGTGTTACAACCGTGGCGGCGTGGAGCCGACGGTCACCGACGCTAACATCGTCCTCGGACGGCTTGATTCCGACCAGATGCTCGGCGGCGACCTGCAGGTCGATCCCGCGCTTTCCTACAAGGCCATTGAAGAAAAAATCGCCAAGCCGCTGGGGATGGACGTGTACCAGGCCGCGCTGGGGATCCTCAAGATAGTTAACAACAACATGGCCCTGGCAATACGTTCCAACTCGGTAGCCAAAGGGATCGACCCGCGTGATTTCGTGTTGATGCCTTTCGGTGGCGCCGGTCCCGTGCATGGCCCGGCGCTGGCCGACGAGGTCAATGCCAAGTCGGTACTGATTCCTCCGGCGCCAGGCATCACCGCCGCCGCGGGGCTGCTGACCACCGATCTGCAATACGAGGCGCTAAGGTCGCTGCTGTGCAACCTGAACGACATCAGCGAGCTGAACATGGGCCGCATCGATAAGGCGTTGCAGGGGCTTGAAACCGACATTCGCAAGCAGCTGGAAAACGATGGCGTCAACGAGTCCGACATGCAGCTGATACGCATCGCCGAGTGCCGTTATGACGGGCAAGGCTTCGAGTTGCGCTCGCGGGTACCCAGCGGCGCTGTCGACCGTGGGGCGATCGAGGAGGTCATGGCGCAGTTCCATCGCGAGCACGAAAAAGACTACGGCTACTGCTTTAAAGACGCCACGGTCGAGGTCGTCAGCTTGCGGGTGATAGGCCATTCGCATTCGCGAAAACTGGAGTGGCAACCGTTGCCGCAGGCGCAGGACAGCGACACCCGGCAGGCTTTCCTCTATGAGCGCACGACCTGTTTCGATGACGGCCAGCGTCTGCCGACGCCACGCTATGACCGCAGCAAGTTGCGCGCGGGGCAATACATCGAAGGCCCGGCGATGCTGATGCAGCACGACTCTACGTCCTTGGTGCCCCCCGGCTGGATCGCCAAAGTGAGTGCATACGGCAACCTGATCATTTCCCGTTCGTAATCATTGAGGAGCAAGCCATGAGCCAGCAAAAGGTTGACCCCATTACCCTGCAAGTTATCAATGGTGCGTTGAAAACCATCGCCGAAGAGATGGGTCACGTGCTGTACCGCATGTCCTTTTCATCGATCATTCGCGAGTCCCAGGACATGGGGGCTGGTTTGTTCGATACCCGTTACCAGACCATCTGCGAATCCGAGTCGACGCCGATGCACATCGGCTCGATCCCCGCGTACTTGCGCGGTATCGAAGCCACGCTGCAGGGCGGCGCCTGGTATGAAGGCGATGTGGTCGTGCACAACCATCCCTATCACGGCTCCAGCCACAGCCCTGACCTGGCCATCATCATTCCGATCTTCCATGACGGTGAACTGGTGGGCTTTTCCGGTAATACCGCGCACCACATCGATATTGGCGCAGCGACGCCGGGCCTGATCATCGATGTCGGCGATGTCTACGCCGAGGGCATGCTGATGGCGGGCCTGAAACTGTACGAGAAGGGCGTTCGCAACGAAGCGCTGGTGCAGATGTTCAAGTACAACAGCCGCGCCTCCACGCAGTTGATTCGTGATATCGAAGCCCAGGTCGCGTCGGCGCAACTGGGGGTAAAACGGTTCAAGGAATTGCTCCAGCGTTATGGCAAGGATTTCAGCTTTGACGCGATCAACCAGTTGATTGATTACTCCGAAACGATCATGCGTCAGAAGATCCAGGAGATTCCGGACGGCGAATATCGCGCCGAGGGTTTTCTCGATGACGACGGTCGCCATCGCGATCAACGCTTGCCAGTGGTGGTGACGGTCAAGGTGCAAGGCGACTCGGTCATCGTTGACCTGACGGGCTCGGCGCCGCAGACGCTGACCGCCTACAACGTACCGTTCGAAGGCTCGTGCAAAGTGGCGGCGTTTGCCGCGTTTCGCAAGATTCTGCTTGATGCCTACACGACGCAAAGTCCGGTTCCGTCTAACGAAGGTTCATTCCGCCCGATTAATGTCGTCGCACCGCTAGGCAGCATATTCAACCCGATTTTTCCGGCGGCGGCAGAGGCGCGTTTTACCCAGTGCAACCGCATGATCGACCTGATCATCAAGGCATTGGCACCGGTACTGCCAGAACGAATTATCGCGGGCAGTTCGGCGTCGATATCGTTTGCCGCGTACTCCGGTATCAAGCCCGGAGGCGATTACTGGGTGTTTCTGGAGGTTAACGAAGGGGCTTATGGGGGGCGGCCGAAATCCGATGGCCCGGATGCCATCGACAACCTGATGGCCAACACGCGCAACAATCCGATTGAAGACTTGGGTATGCACTTGCCGATGATCTGCGACCGCTACGAGTTGCGCGATGACGTCATGCCCGGCGCCGGTAAATACCGTGGTGGCATCGGCGTGGTGAAAGCTCAGCGGGTGTTGACCGACGGCTTTATCACCCACGAAAGCGAACGCCATTTCGACGTGCCCTGGGGGATTTTTGGCGGCTGCGATGGGGTGGTCGGGAAGACCGAAATTTATAATGTCGCGACCCCGGACCACATTGTCTCGATGCCCTCGAAATTTTCCGGCCATACCTCACGGGCGGGTGACGTCATGGCGTACTACTCGCCCTGCGGCGGCGGCTATGGCAACCCGCTCGAGCGCAGCGCACACCAAGTGGTGGAAGACGTACTGGACGACTTCTGCAGCTTGGAACAGGCCTATGAAGTCTACGGAGTGGTGCTCGACCAGCACGTGCAACTGGATCTCGACGCCACGCTACAGCGACGCGCACAGCTGATGGCTCGCACGGCTTGAGGCGCTAGAGCCCGACTCGCCCGGTAACCCGTTGGCCCGGGCGAGGTCGAACGGACCCAGCGCAGTTTTCCCTGAAGACCCCCTGCACGGCCTGGTCTCTTTCGACGAGGCCAGCACCGCTGTGCGCCTAGAACTCACGGAGAGGTAGTTTCAATGACCGCCAATGCAACTGAAACCGCGGCTGGTTTGGCATCACCGATCAGCCATGCTGCTGTGTCCCGCAAAAACCTGTTGGAGCCGGCGATTCTGCCGATCAAACGGCAACAACGCTCGATCGGAACGCTGGGGTTCACCTGGATATGGATCGGTATCGCATTCATGATCGCGACCTTTCAGTTAGGCGCCACTGGAGTCTCCGGCCTCTCACTGATCCAGGTGGTGCTGGTCATTCTGCTGGCCAACTTCATGCTGGCCTTGCTCATGACGCTGACGGCAGATATCGGCACCGAGCATGGCCTGTCCTTTGCGGTTTACTTACGCGCACCCTTCGGCATCTACGGCACGCATATCCCTTCGCTGTTTAGAGGGGTGATTGCGGCGATCTGGTTCGGGATCCAGACCTATCTCGGCGCGCTGGCCTTGAGCGGCATTATCGAATACCTGACGGGGTTCGACAATTGGCCTCTCTGGTATGTGATCTTTGCCACGGTGCAGATCATCAACACGGCGATGGGTATCAAGGCCGTGGAGTTTCTTTCCTCGATTGCGGCGCCTGCGATCATCGCCATCTCGGTATGGATGTACCTGACCCTGGATGTACTCGCGTCCACCAAGGGTTTGAATATCTGGACCTTTGTCGGTGACAGGCAACTGACATTGACCACGCTGTTTCTGGCTAACGTGGCGTTCTGGTCAACCCTGGCCATCGATATTCCGAACATCACGCGCTATCTCAAGACACCCTTGGATTCCCGGCGTTTTTTCAAGCGCAATAAACATGTGCTGCTCGCCCAGTTGCTCGCGTTGCCATTGACCCAGACCTGGATTGCCCTGATCGGCGCGGTATCGTTCATCGCGGCTGGCGACTGGAACCCGATCAATGTTATCCAGGCGCAAAGCACGGGTATCAGTCTGATCGTACTGATGCTGCTGGTCGTTTTGGCACAGTGGTCAACCAACACGGCGGCCAATCTGATTCCGGCGGCACTGACCTTCGTCAACGCGGGCGCGCCGTATGTGAAATACCCCGTGGCCGTGGTGATCGCCGGCATCATTGGCACGCTTTCCATGCCTTGGGCCATCCTAGATAATCTGTTTGCCTTCCTGTTTTCCTATGGATCATTTCTATCGGCGATCGGTGGCATCATGATCGCTGACTACTATTTGCTGAGATGCAGGCGCCTGAACGTTCCTGCACTCTATGAAGTGCAGGGGCAGTTTTTCTACTGGCGCGGCTTCAATCCGGCAGGGTTGCTGGCATGGGGCATTTCCAGCGCATTAGCGTTTTTTTCCGGGGATTGGGCGTTTGTGACTGGCTTTATCGGCGGCTTGGTGATTTACGCCGTGTTAATGAAGTACTGGGTGGTCAAGCGCTATCCGCAACTCGAATTGCTCAGGCCCGACAGTGATGATCTGCTGGCGACCAGCGTCGGGATGAACTGGAGCTATGATCGGCACACCGACAGCTTTCACCGCACGGCGGTCAACAACCCGACTGAGACCGGCGTGTCGGGATCGCAAAGTCCAGCCGCCTAGGCGGTCACGTCTCGCAGTAATGCCTTGAACCGTCGTGCCGTCGGGGTTTCGTAATCCTCGTTCCAGGCTGCGATGGTTTGCACCCGCGGGTGGTCATTCGCCAACGGGACGATGATCACGCCTTCGCGCTGGATTTTGTAGGCGCATTCCGAGTAAATGGACACTCCCATGTTGGCGGCGACCAGGCCAAAGATGCCGATGCTGGTGGTCGCTTCCTGGATGATGTTCGGCGTAAATCCAAAGCGCTGGCACAGTTGGAATGACTGTTCGCGGAACAGGCTCCAGCCGCTTTGCGCACCGAAAATAAAACGCTCGTCCTTGAGTTGTTCGACCCGCAGGCTGGCATGTCCGGCCAACGGGTGCCGTGCAGGAAGAATGACCACCATTCTTTCTTCGGCCACGGGCAGCGAGTCAATCCCTGCCACGGACACCGGGCCCAACAGGAAACCGACGTCGATCAGTAAGTCATTTATGGCTTTGTACTGCTCGTGGGACGGCATGTAGAGCAACTCTACGGTGACGTCCGGATGCAGCTCCTTGAAGCGCTCAAGAATGCCGGGTAAAGCGCCATTGATTGCAAAATCGTTGTAGGCGACTGTCAGTTGGCCAATGTCACCAGCCGCTGCGCTGTGTGCTAAATCGACACCACGTTCGATATGCCGGAACGCCTGATTGCATTCCTGCAGGAACAGACGACCCGCTTCCGTGAGCGCTACCTGCCGGGTGGTGCGTTTGAACAACTCCGCGCCCAACTCTTCTTCCAGCCCTTTGATCAGGCGGCTCAACGCCGGTTGAGTGATGAACAACACGTCCGCCGCACGTTTGAAATGCAGGTGTTCCGCGACCGCTACGAAGGCTTTCATCTGCTTAAGATCGAAACGGACATTAATGCTCATATTGGTATCAATAATGCCAAATAATGAATTGGATGTAATTTATGCCGCAGATTATCGTGAGTCCCAGGTCAAGGCAAACCTTAAATGCCGACCTTTTTCCTAAAGCAGCGGAGAGACTTACTTATGTCGCAAGAACTGATGGCCATGCTTGAGCGCGCTTTTGAAGAATCCACCAAGCTGTACAAGGAGAGAGGCTTTCAGCGCCGTATCGGTTTTGGCAAACGCCCGGCACTGATCAACGTCGATCTGGCAAACGCATGGACCCGTCCGGGTAACCCGTTCACCTGTGACAAAATCGATGACGAAATCATCCCTGGCGTGCAGCGCCTGATGAAAGCGTTCCGCGCCAACAAGTTTCCAATCGTGCATGTGACCACCTGCTACCAGAATACCGATCGCAATGACCCCAACACCGACATGGGCCAATGGCACAACAAGATCCCGGTGGATGTGGTTAATCAGAGTGATGAGAATCTCTGGGCCATCGACTCGCGCATCGCGCCGATCGATGGCGAATTCGTCCTGCTGAAAAAGCGCGCCAGCTCTTTCAGCGGTACCTCGCTGGCTGGCTATCTGCGTTCGGCTGGTGTCGACACTATCCTGGTCACCGGTGTGACCGCTTCGGCTTGTGTTCGGACAACATTGTGCGACGGCCTGGCGGAAGGGTTCCGCACCATCGCGGTAAAAGAATGCATTGGTGACCGTGTACCGGGTGCCGTGGCCTGGAACCTGTTTGACATCGACGCCAAGTTTGCCGATGTGGAAACGGTAGACACGTGCCTCGACTACCTTGCCACCGCTGGCCAGAAATAAGTCTGGACTTTATCGTCTTACGCAGTCGGATTCGGCCTTTCATAGCCAGCACTAGGGGGGAGCTTTCTTACCTTTATCCAATGTCAGGCATCTATAAAACCCCCGGCCGGGCCAACCTCCGGGGTTTTGTTTTTCAGTCCATTACACAGCCAGTTCTTGGTGTTCAGCTTCGCGTTTTAGGCGTGGCAGGTCAGCCAGGATCGCCTCGCGCAGGCGCGTGCCAACTGCGCGATGGCCGCCGCACGCGACTGCTGATGTCCGGAGAGCACGTCTACGACCCGCTTCACGTGTTCGCGGTCTTGGCCTTGCGGCACCGAGCGACGAACACTGGTGCGCTGCATTCCTAGCGCCTTACTCGGGCTCGGCGCTTTCACATACTGATCACCGCGAAGCGCGGCCATGGTCCGATTTACACTGGACAACCGGTTTTGCGCAGTCGCGATGGCCAGTTCACCTCGTTCAACTTGTTGGCGCAGATGTCCGGCGTAGTCCAGCAAGGTCTGCCAATTAATCTTCCGCGCATCGTTAAATCCTGGTCCATCCTCCGACCGACACCACTGAACAAACGCCTGCCAGCGATCACTGTGCGCTATGACCGTCCCGTAATGCCCTCCGCCAAACAGATCTTTCAGCGCTTGCGGCCCGGCATAGCTCAATTGCCGGCCATAGCCAAAATTGCGCCCATCCCGTCTACCGACCAATGCCATGATCGAACTTTTCTCGAAACCAAAACTTTTAAAACCTTCCTCACGTCATCCCGCCAAGAATGCTGAGTGTTATCAGGGATCAAGGCCCCTGCGACCTGTGAGGGGTGTCCATTGACGCGGGACTGACGGCTCCTTACGACCGAGAGCTTGGGCATCTCATGATCTGGCCTCCTGAACACCGATAGCGGTGGGCGGGTGGAAGCTGCACTGGCTGACGAGACCGGTGCCGCGAGATCCTGAGTCGGGTGAAGGCAGCGATGCGATGACCAGGGCATGCCTGACTGTCAGTCAGGTGCAGTCCATTCAGTGGGCTGCGGCACCATCATCGGCATCGCTGTGGCGAGTGAGCATTCGGTGTTTGTCACGCCGATTGTCACGAGGGGGAAAGCCGCAAAGGCCCGTACGAATAGGGCTGCAGCGGTGTGAGATGCGCCCGTCTCTTTCGGGGGGGAAAGAGACGGGCGCAGGTTGGCGCAGTGAAATGGCCAAGCGGATAGGTTGCTGCAGAAGAACAGCAATGAACGGGTATGAGTTGCCGCAATGGGCACTCTGGGAGAAGTGGGCATCCATCACATGGGTAGTGATCGTGCGAGTCGACGGACGCTAACCGCACTGGAGAGAACCACCATGTTAATGGCGTAGCCTCAAAGGTTCTGGCTACCTGGGTGCTGTCGAGGACAGCGCTTGTAAGGCTCTGGTGTAACGCTTGCTCTGATCGCGGTCAACCGTATTTTGGGGGCGGGTCTTGCGCCAATCGGTAGCGTTGGAAGACCTTGGAGGCCGGTGGTTTTCCATGGCCGGGTGGTCGTTCGTCGGTTTTTAATGTGAGCCCATACGAGTGGGAATGCGGAGCCTTCCCGCTCGCATGGGCTTGGCCGAAAAAACTCCAAGAGCGAAGCCTGCAATGGCGACAGTCGCCACCTCTGTCGCCATGCTGCAGGCCTTTTGTTACGCGGGTTGTCGCCGGTGTCGCCGCTGTCGCCAGCAGGGCGGATGTGGCTATCCAAACCGATTAGCTCACCAAACACTCAAGTGTCAGCATCGCCTGGCTTTTGCTTGGGCTGCGATGTGGCATATTTCGCCCAAGCGTTCATCAACTCTCTTCGCTTGTCGAAATAGTCTGATCGGGAATACGCGCTTTCAGTTTCCCCTCGTTCGTCGTGAGCGAGGGCAAGTTCACAGATCTCGCGTGGGAAGGCCGTTGTCTCTCCGGCCCAGTCTCGAAATGTCGAGCGGAAACCATGGCGAGTGATGTGCTCATAGCCCAATTCGTGCAGCAGACTGCGAATGCCGTTAGCGTGCATCACGCCGCTACGGCCGTTACCAGGAAAGAGGTAGGGGCTTCGTACTCGAATTCGCGGCAGGGTTTTCACCAGCACGACGACCTCAGGGGCGAGGGGGATAGCGAATGGCTCGCGCGTTTTCATCCGCTCTGCGGGCAAGGACCATCGGCCTGATTCCAGATCGAACTCGTCCCATTGAGCAAATCTCACCATGTGGCTACGGGCGCCGGTAAGGATTAAGAATTGAGCGGCTATCGATACGGCGGAGGGGAGGTTACGTAGTGCCTGCATGAGTTCTGGTAGATCCTGCCATGCGAGGGCAGGGTGGTGAATACGCTTGCGAGCTTTCTTCTTTTCCTGGCGGCTCAGCAGATTTTCCAGATGGCCACGCCAGCGAGCCGGATTTTCACCGACCCGCAGCCCTCTCGATCTGGCGGCATCTAGAATCTGTTCAATCTGCCCGCGCACCTCATCTGCCGTGCGTGTTTTGGTCGACCAGATCGGCTGCAAAGTTTTGAGAACCTGCTTGGTCTCGATGTCATCAGCTGAAAGTTTCCCTAAATAGGGAAAGGCATAGAGTTCCAACTTGCGAAGCCAGCCTTTGCGCCACTTCTCCGACCAACTTGAGCCGTGGGCATCACGGTAGTCGTTGGCTAGTGTTTCGAAGGTAATCTGCTTCGCTTGTTCACGGCGTTCAGCTTCTTTCTGGGCGGCCTGCTCAGCTTGTCGCTTGGCGAGTGGGTCATCGCCTTTCAGGACCTGAATGCGATTTTCGAATGCCGCAGCACGTGCTTTTTTCAGATCGAGACTAGGATACCCGCCAAGGCCCATCTCCCTGCGTTTGCCGTGGAGCTGAAATCTCAGCACCCAATTTTTCCGGCCAGTGGAGGTCACGACCAGGCGTAATCCATCACCGTCTTCATAGGTGCCGGGTTCAGCCAAATTTTCGACTAGTTTTGCGGTCAGCTTTCCCATGATTTTCGCTCTCCAATCCCCCATTTGATCCCCCACTTTGTCGTGGAAGCCGGTGGATTAAAAAAGAAGTCGCTGGAACAAAAATAGGCTGAAACCCTTGATCTAGCAAGGTTGCAGAGGGTTTTAGTGGATGAGAATGGCTTTCAGTAGAGCATTAAAAAGCCGGCTTGTGGCCGGCTTCTCGGGGACGCTTCCGACTAATTTATGGTAAGCCGCAATCGCCTTAACTGTGTGGCCATCAAGGGCCTGAAAGAGATGGCAGATGCCCGTGTGGGATATCGCCGAGCCCTCTGGAACGCGGCTCGCGCCGGTCGGGGCTTAATGTGCGGCGTAGCATACAAGGGCGGGCGCAGGATGCCCAGCAAAAAATTGCCCAGAGTGCTTCAACTGGGCCGCTGCTGGCGGAAATGTGACCAGTGGAACACCCAGCCAAGAATTTCCAGGCCCTGCGCCTGACGCTGAGCAGCGGTGTAGCGTTCGACCGTGTAGTTGCGCCGGTCATGGCTGTGCAGGTACAGGGTGTCGTGCGGGCCAAGACTGAGGTTGTTTACCCTGAGCATGCCGTTTTGCAGCAGGGCATAGGTTTCGCCCTCGACCACCTGGGTCATGCCCAGGTCGATGGCCAGGGTAGCTTGCAGCGGAATCAGCGGGAGCATGTTGCTGGCCGGCATTGCCAGGCAGATTGCGTTGCCGGCTTGCACACCCAAGCCCTTCAGGGCTTTTGCCGGCAAGCGCAGGTGCTTGCTGCCCACCGGCGACAGCAAGCCGTTGCGCACTTCGTAGTAGGGCACCTTCAATACCCGGCCACGATGTTCCGACAGCGGGGTAAGCGGGTTGGCGGGCGCTGGCCGTGGACGGCCGTTGCGCAGGAGTGGATTGGGGTGTTTGGGGCCTTCACCGGTGCGCAGCCAACGCCGGTGCACACAGAACAGATCGGCCAGTTCGTCCAGTCGGGCCAAAGGCACACCGCGTTTGAACCAGTTGTTGACGTGCTGTGCTGTGACGCTGCGCTGGGCGGCGAAATCGGAAGGGGTCAGGCCACATTCGTGGAGCAGGGCTCTGAGGCGGTCGCCGGAAGTGTTCATGGCGGCGAGTGTAGCGGCGGGTTGCCAGTAAGGAAATGAACCGGGTGTTGACGGGATTTGTACGAAAAGAGGCTGTTTGTAGGATGCTGGTGTAGGACTGTGTAGGATTTGTTCCCAGCAGTGAGCGCGTTCCATTCAGGCATGAAAAACCCCGCCAAAGCGGGGTTTCCCTGCAGTCGAAATCAGCCCTTGTAGGCAGCGACCGATTTGGTGATCGCGGCACGGGCGGCGTCGGCGCCTTCCCAGCCTTCGATCTTGACCCACTTGCCCTTCTCGAGATCTTTGTAGTTGGCAAAGAAGTGCTCGATCTGCTGGATCAGCAGGGCTGGCAGGTCGGTGTATTCCTTGACGTCAACGTACAGCTGCGACAGCTTGTCGTGAGGAACAGCGATGACCTTGGCGTCGCCGCCACCGTCGTCGGTCATGTTCAGCACGCCAACCGGACGGGCGCGGATAACCGAGCCTGGGGCCACTGGGTAAGGGGTAACCACCAGCACGTCCAGCGGGTCACCGTCGTCAGCCAGGGTGTTCGGGATGAAGCCATAGTTGGCTGGGTAGAACATTGGGGTAGCCATGAAACGGTCGACGAACAGCGTGTCGCTGTCCTTGTCGATTTCGTATTTGATCGGCGCGTGGTTGGCCGGGATCTCGATGGCGACGTAGATGTCGTTCGGCAGGTCTTTGCCCGCCGGAATCTTGCTGTAGCTCATTGGGCAGTGCCCCCGTGTTTGACCAAAAAGTGGCGGCGATTATAGGCACATTCTGCCGGGGCACGCCACGCTTGGCCTGATGTGCGGGCCCGTCAGGCGTGGCTTTCGCGGTACTCGGGGTGTTCCGCCTGCAGCCGGCACAGGCGCGCCAGCGGGTCTTGCCGGTAGAACAGCGACAACTGGTGGTAGACCTTTGGATAAGCCTGATGAAGCAGGTCAGGGGCACTAAAGAAGTACTCGCTGGTAACGGCAAAGAACTCTGCCGGGTTTTCCGCAGCATAGGGGTCGATGGCAGTTTCGGCGTCGGGGTTGGCGTCCAGTTGCTGGTTGAGGTCGTCGTACGCCTGCTGCATGGCGCTCGCCCACTCATCAACGGGCATGCCGCTGTGCAGCGGTGGCAGGCCGTTGGCATCGCCGTTGAGCATGTCGAGCTTGTGCGCCAGCTCATGGATGACCAGGTTGTAAGCCTCCCAGCCACCACTGGCCTGCACGCCGTTCCAGGCCAGGATGATCGGCCCCTGTTGCCAGGCTTCGCCGCTGTGTTCGCCGTCCCACACATGCTCCACGCCACTGGCATCGCGGTGGCGCTGGGGGCTCTTGAAGTCGTCGGGGTACAGGATGATTTCGTGGAAGCCTTGGTACCAGTTCAGCTCACCCAGGTGAAGCAGCGGTAACTGTGCCTGGGCGGCCAGCATTAGGCGCTGCTCGTCGTCCAGCTCGACACCGGGCAGGCAGGTGAGGTGCTTGTCGAGCAGGAACAGGATGCAGGCTTCGCGCAGCCAGCGGTCTTCAGCGTCGCTGATGCCGTCCAGCATTGGCAGCCGCTCGCGTACGGCCTGCCATTGCTGTGGCGTGATCGGGTAACGCGCCAGAGTACGCTTGCGCCGCCAGGCGCTGAATGACCACATGCCGTTCGTTCTTTACCTGTTCAGTGAGCCTTGGCCGTACGGCCCAGGCGCCCACGCAGCAAGCCGAGAATCATCGGCACCAGCGACAGGATGATGATGCCCACCACCATCAGCGACAGGTGCTGCTTGATGAATGGCACGTTGCCGAAGAAGTAGCCCAAGGTGACCAGGCCGCCGACCCAAAGCAGCGAACCGGCAACGCTGAAGCCGAGGAAGCGTGGGTAGTGCATGTGGGCAATGCCCGCGACGAACGGTGCGAAGGTGCGCAAGATGGGCAGGAAGCGCGCCATGGTCACGGTCTTGCCGCCATGGCGTTCATAGAAATCGTGGGTACGTTGCAGGTAGTCGCGGCGGAAGATCTTGGAGTTGGGGTTGTTGAACAAGCGCTCGCCGGCTGTTCGGCCTATCACGTAATTGGTGCTGTCGCCCAGGATTGCAGCGGCCATCAGCAGGCCGGCCAGCAGTACCGGGTCCATGCCGCCACCCGCCGCAACGGCGCCGGCGATGAACAGCAACGAGTCGCCCGGCAGGAATGGCATCACTACCAGGCCGGTTTCGCAGAAGATCACGGTGAACAGGATGGCGTAGATCCAGGGACCGTAATTGGTGACCAGCAGATCGAGGTAGGCATCGAGATGCAGGATAAGGTCCAGCGGGTTGAAATCCATGTACAGCACCTGTGTTCTTGGGCGTAGGCTTGGTTACCGGGGGGAGGGTAAATTTTCACACATGACAGGTGAGCCATTATACGGCTAAGTCAGGAACATGCCCGGAGAGTTTGTAGCGGGGGGTTACGGTAGAGGGGTATTCCTTTGCCAACCGCTTCGCGGGCACGCCCGCTCCCACAAGGATCACTACCTTGCTTGTGGAAGCGGGCGGTGCCAGTCAATCCTGGCTGATTGGCAGGATGTAGCTCTTGAACTCGGTATCCTCACGAAACCCGATGGATTCGTAAGTCTTGTGCGCCACTTCATTGTTCGCGCTGGTTGACACGCGCATGCGCACGGCATTGGTCTCCTTGGCCATTTTCTTCGCTTCGCGAATCAGGTGGTCGGCGACCAGCATGCGCCGGGAGTCCTCGGCTACATAGATATCGTTGAGAATCCATACCCGCTTCAACGACAGCGACGAGTAGCTCGGGTACAGCTGGCAAAAGCCCAGCAGTTTGCCGTCGTCATCATCCGGAAGTGCCAGGTAAATCACCGATTCGTCCCGCTTCAGGCGCTTTTCCAAAAAACTGCGCGAGCTGTCGGGGTAGGGCAGTTGCCCGTAGAACTCACGGTATTTGACGAACAACGGGGTGAGCAGGTCGAGGTGTTCCAGGGTTGCTTTGATGATGCGCATGTGCGGCCCTCAGAGTCCATTTGGGAAACAGCGGAATGCCAGCAGCGTTCAAGGGCATGCTGCCCAATGCACGGTACGAGTGCAATCCGCCTTCCGTGACAGATTTTTTACCCTTTGCCGAGCAGGAAGTTACCTTTCTGGTTGGCGCTGTCTTCATTCTCCAGGCTATGGACCTCGGCTTCGTCCTTTAGATTCACCCCGGAAAGCTGGCGCCGGCAGGCTTCGCGCATCAAGTACAACAGGCGGTGCGCCGCCATGCCATAGCTCAGTCCCTCCAGGCGGATATTGGAAATGCAGTTGCGGTAGGCATCGGTCAGGCCGACCTTGGGTGCGTAAGTGAAATACAGGCCAAGGCTGTCGGGCGAGCTCAGCCCCGGGCGCTCGCCGATCAGCATCACCGTCATCCGAGCGCCCAGCAGCTCGCCGACCTCATCGGCCACTGCCACGCGGCCCTGCTGCACCAGCACCACCGGGGCGCAGGTCCAGCCGTCGGCGGCAGCCTGTTCGTCGAAGCGGGTCAGGAACGGCAGTGTGTGGCGATGCACGGCCAGTGCCGAGAGGCCGTCAGCCACCACGATGGCCAGATCGACGCCGCCGGGGTTGGCCTGGGCGTGCTGGCGAAGGGTCGCAATCGAGTCTTCGTTCAGCCGCCGCCCAAGGTCCGGGCGCTGCAGGTACTGGTGGCGGTCGCTGGCAGCGCTGTGCAACACCAGGCTTTCGCGCCCGCGGTCACTCAGCTGGCTGGCCAGGCCGGCGTGGTCGAAAGCCAGGTGCACGGCATCTCGTGCCTGGGCATGGGCGAACTGGAAGTCCAGCTGCGCCCCGGTCGGCAGGCTGGTGCCGGTGCGGCCCAGGGCGATGCGCGCCGGGGTCAGGTTGCGCAGGGCCAGCCAAGGGTTGTCGGGGGTAGGCGTGCGGTGGTCCATGGTCATCCCTATGCAAGCTGTGCCAAGGCCTGGCGGAAGGCCGGCGGCAGGTTGTCACCGAAGCGCACCCGGCCATCGGCCTGGGTGAAGATACCGGTGCGGGCCAGCCATGCCTCGAATTCCGGCCCGGGCTTCAGGCCCAGGGTCTGGCGCGCGTACAACGCGTCATGGAACGAGGTGGTCTGGTAGTTGAGCATGATGTCGTCGGAGCCGGGGATGCCCATGATGAAGTTGATGCCGGCCACCCCCAGCAGCGTCAACAAGGTGTCCATGTCGTCCTGATCGGCTTCGGCATGGTTGGTGTAGCAGATATCGCAACCCATCGGCACGCCCAGCAGTTTGCCGCAGAAATGGTCTTCGAGGCCGGCGCGGATGATCTGCTTGCCGTTGTACAGGTATTCCGGGCCAATGAAACCGACCACGGTGTTGACCAGGAACGGCTTGAAGTGACGAGCCACGGCATAGGCGCGGGTTTCGCAGGTCTGCTGGTCGACGCCGTGGTGGGCGTTGGCCGAGAGCGCGCTGCCCTGGCCGGTTTCGAAATACATCAGGTTCTGCCCGAGGGTGCCACGTTTCAGCGACAGCCCTGCTTCGTAGCCTTCCTGCAACACGTTCAGGTTGATGCCGAAGCCGGCGTTGGCCGCCTCTGTGCCGGCGATGGACTGGAACACCAGGTCCAGTGGCACGCCGCGGTTGATCGCTTCGATCGAGGTGGTGACGTGGGTCAGCACGCAGGACTGGGTGGGGATGTCGTAGCGCTGGATGATGGCGTCGAGCATTTCCAGCAGGGCGCAGATCGAAGCGATGCTGTCGGTGGCCGGGTTGATGCCGATCATGGCGTCGCCGTTGCCGTACAGCAAGCCGTCGAGAATGCTGGCGGCAATACCGGCCGGTTCGTCTGTCGGGTGGTTGGGTTGCAGCCGGGTCGACAGGCGCCCGCGCAGGCCCATGGTGCCGCGGAACCGGGTGACCACGCGGATTTTCTGCGCCACCAGCACCAGGTCCTGCACGCGCATGATCTTCGACACGGCAGCGGCCATTTCCGGGGTCAACCCGGGCGCCAGGGCGCGCAGGCTGTCTTCGTTGGCTTCCTCGCTCAGCAGCCAGTCACGCAGGCCACCCACGGTCAGGTGGCTGACCGGGGCGAAGGCCTGGGCATCGTGGGTGTCGATGATCAGGCGGGTCACTTCATCTGCTTCGTAAGGGATCAGTGCTTCATTGAGAAAGTGCGTCAGCGGAATGTTGGCCAACGCCATCTGCGCGGCGACGCGCTCGGCGTCGTTGCTGGCCGCCACGCCTGCCAGGCAGTCCCCGGAGCGTGCCGGGCTGGCCTTGGCCATCACTTCCTTGAGGCTGTCGAAGCGGTAGACCAGATGGCCGACCGTGTGTACGAAACTTGCCATACAGAATCTCCAGAGCCGCGGGTTGCCCCGCGGCGGGTGGCGGCGATCAGTGCAGGGCCTCTTCGGCCTTCTGGATCGCGGCGAATTCCTCTTCCGGTGTGCCCGCAACCAAGTGGTGGCGGCTGTAGAAAGCAAAGTAGGCAATTAATACCGCATAGATCACTGCAGCGCCAATGACTACCCGCGGGTCAACCAGGAATCCGGCGACCACGGCGATGCACGCCAGCACCAGCGCCAGGCCGGATGTGAAGATGCCACCCGGGGTGCGGTAGGGGCGCTCCATCTTTGGCCGGCGGATGCGCAGGGTGATGTGCGCAGCCATCATCAGCACGTAAGACAGGGTAGCGCCAAACACTGCCACCAGGATCAGCAAGTCACCCTGGCCCGTCAGCGACAGGGCAAACCCGATGATGCCGGGGATGACCAAGGCCAGTACCGGGGCCTTGCTCTTGTTGGTTTCCGACAGTTTGCGCGGCAGGTAACCGGCGCGGGACAGGGCGAAGATCTGCCGGGAATAGGCATAGATGATCGAGAAGAAGCTGGCGATCAGCCCGGCCAGACCGACCAGGTTGACGAAGCCTCCCATCCAGGTGGAGCCGCCGTAGGCCTTCGACAGGGCTTCGACCAGCGGGTTACCGGAGGCCTTCAGCGCCTCGGAGCCTGCGCCGCCTGGGCCGACCACCAGGATCAGCAAGGCGAAGGCCAGCAGTACCAGCATGGCGCCGATCAGGCCGCGTGGCAGGTCACGCTTGGGGTTCTTGGTTTCTTCTGCGGCCAGCGGCACGCCTTCGACGGCAAGGAAGAACCAGATGGCGTAAGGGATGGCTGCCCACACGCCGACATAGCCGAACGGCAGGAAGCTGCTGGCGCCGACGGCGTCCGTTTTGGCGATGTCGAACAGTTTGGCTGCATCAAAATGGGGCACCATGCCTATCAGGAATACGGCCAGGGCAATGGCGGCGATGGCGGTGATGATGAACATCAGCTTCAGTGCCTCACCCACGCCGAAAATGTGGATGCTGATGAACACGATGTAGAACGCCAGGTAGATCATCCAGCCGCCGATACCGAACAGCGATTGGCAGTAGGCGCCGATGAACACCGCGATGGCGGCTGGGGCGATGGCGTATTCGATCAGGATCGCCGTGCCGGTCAAAAAGCCGCCCCACGGTCCGAACGCGCTGCGGGCAAAGCCGTAGCCGCCGCCAGCGGTGGGGATCATCGACGACAGTTCGGCCAGCGAGAAGCACATGCACAGGTACATGGTTGCCATCAGCAAGGTGGCCAGGAACATGCCGCCCCAGCCACCCTGCGCCAGGCCGAAGTTCCAGCCGGCGTAATCGCCGGAAATGACGTACGCCACGCCCAGGCCGACCAGCAGTACCCAGCCGGCGGCGCCTTTTTTCAGTTCACGTTGCTGGAAATAGTCAGAGCCGACTTTCTCGAAGTCGACGGAGGAGCCTGCCGGCGATCCGGCGGAATGTTCGCTTGGCATAGATTCACCTGTTTTTTTTCTTGGTGGCCGGAAGGGTTCCGGGCCGATGGTGATGGGTGCTGCAGGAAGCGAGCCAGAGCGGTTGGTGCACGGTTACCGCCCTGGGTTTTGTGTAAAGCAAGTCCGGCCTCTTCGCGGGCTTGCCCGCTCCCACAGGTACCGCACCGGCTCTGGAACCAACGGTGAACCTGTAGGAGCGGGTTTACCCGCGAAGAAGGCGACGCGGTCTAGAAGAAGCCCAGCGGATTGATGTCGTAGCTCACCAGCAGGTTCTTGGTCTGCTGATAGTGATCCAGCATCATCTTGTGCGTCTCACGCCCAACCCCCGACTTCTTGTACCCGCCGAACGCGGCATGCGCCGGGTACAGGTGGTAGCAGTTGGTCCACACACGGCCAGCCTTGATGCCCCGGCCCATGCGGTAGGCACGGTTGATGTCGCGGGTCCACACGCCGGCGCCCAGGCCGAACTCGGTGTCGTTGGCAATTGCCAGCGCTTCGGCTTCGTCCTTGAAGGTGGTGACGCTGACCACCGGGCCGAAGATTTCTTCCTGGAACACGCGCATCTTGTTGTTGCCCTTGAGCAGGGTCGGCTGGATGTAGTAACCGGTAGCCAGCGAACCTTCCAGCTTCTCGACCTTGCCGCCGGTGAGCAGCTCGGCGCCTTCTTCCTGGGCAATCTGCAGGTACGAGAGGATCTTTTCGAACTGCTGCTGCGAGGCCTGGGCGCCGACCATGGTGTCGGTGTCCAACGGGTCGCCGCGCTTGATCTGCAGCACCTTCTTCATCACCACTTCCATGAACTGCGGATAGATCGACTCTTGCACCAGGGCACGCGACGGGCAGGTGCACACTTCACCCTGGTTGAAGAACGCCAGCACCATGCCTTCTGCCGCCTTCTCGATGAAGCTTGGTTCGGCCTGCATGATGTCTTCGAAGTACACGTTCGGCGACTTGCCACCCAGTTCGACGGTGGACGGGATGATGTTCTCGGCGGCGCATTTCATGATGTGCGAGCCCACCGGGGTAGAGCCGGTGAAGGCGATCTTGGCGATGCGTTTGCTGGTGGCCAGGGCTTCACCGGCTTCGCGGCCATAGCCTTGCACTACGTTGAGCACGCCAGGTGGCAACAGGTCGCCAATGACTTCGAGCAGTACGGTGATACCCAGCGGCGTCTGTTCGGCAGGCTTGAGCACCACGCAGTTACCAGCTGCCAGTGCCGGGGCAAGCTTCCAGGCAGCCATCAGGATCGGGAAGTTCCAGGGGATGATCTGCCCGACCACGCCCAGTGGCTCGTGGATGTGGTAGGCCACGGTGCCTTCATTGATTTCGGCAGCGCCGCCTTCCTGGGCGCGGATGCAGCCAGCGAAATAGCGGAAGTGGTCGACCGCCAGCGGAATGTCGGCGTTGAGGGTTTCGCGGATCGGCTTGCCGTTGTCCCAGGTTTCGGTAATGGCCAGCAGTTCGAGGTTCTGCTCGATGCGGTCGGCGATCTTCAGCAGCACGTTGGAACGATCCTGCACTGAAGTGCGGCCCCAGGCGTCGGCCGCAGCATGGGCGGCATCCAGGGCTTTGTCGATGTCTTCGGCAGTAGAGCGGGGGAACTCAGCGATCAGCTTGCCATTCACCGGGGAGGTATTTTCGAAGTACTGCCCCTTTACCGGAGTAACGAACTCACCACCGATGTAGTTGCCGTAGCGGCTCTTGAAGGAAACCTTCGCGCCTTCGGTACCGGGATGTGCATAACGCATGGTGTGTCTCCTTGGTATTGTGCTTTTTAGGGAGTTGAAAAGCATAGAGCAAGGGTTGGGCCAGTGTTGGCGGTCCCAGGCAAATCAATGACTTGGGTCATTTTTACGGGCCTGTTCAAGGACCGCTGTGCCGGCGCCGGTACGCCTGGGGTGACATTTTGTGCCGTTTGCGACACATCACAGGCGTGTGCATTGCAAAGCCTAACCGGGTGGAGGATGCTGGGCTGACGCTCTATCTGCGGAGAATTACAACAATGCAGAGCAATCACTTCACTCGCCATGCCCGGCAGGTCCATAGCGTTGCCCATGGCGGGGCCGGGGAGGGCGGCAGTGATCCGTCCATCGCCCGTTCCTGGCTGCGCTGCCTGGAGGATTACCACCTCGACCCGGCGGTGATCGAAGCGCCGGTGGTGCTTGAGCATGGGCGCCTGCTGGAAAGCCGCGAGCGCCTGCACCAGGTGCTGCAAATTGCCGACCATGAAATGAACAGCCTGCACCAGCAGCTTTCCGGCGCAGGCCACGCGGTGCTGCTGACCGACGCCCGCGGGGTGATCCTCAATTGCGTCAGTGCCCCCGCCGAGCGGCGCAGCTTCGAGCGTGCCGGGCTGTGGCTGGGCGCTGACTGGAGCGAGGCGCGCGAGGGCACCAATGGCATCGGCACATGTCTGGTCGAGCGCCAGGCGCTGACCATCCATCAGAACGAGCACTTCCGTGGCCGTCACACCGGGCTGACCTGCTCGGCCAGCCCGGTGTTCGACCCGCATGGCGACCTGCTGGCGGTGCTCGACGTGTCCTCTGCGCGCCCCGACGTATCGCGGCAAAGCCAGTTCCACACCATGGCGTTGGTCAACCTGTCGGCGAAGATGATCGAAAGCTGCTATTTCCTGCGCCATTTCGAGCAGCAATGGTTATTGCGTTTTCACCTGCAAGCCGAGTCGGTCGGCCTGTTCAGCGAAGGCTTGCTGGCGTTCGACGGCGATGGGCGCATTTGCGCTGCCAACCAAAGCGCACTGAACCTGCTGGGTACGGTACGGGGTGGCGTGCTGGGCAAACCGTTGGAGTGCTTTTTCGCGTGCAGCCATGACGAAATGTTCAGCCGTGCCACGCCCGGCGGCAGTGCTGTCTGGCCGCTGCGCACCCTGGACGGTCGCCAGGTGTTCGCCAGCCTGCGGGGGCAGGCCCGGGCGCCGGTGTGGTCGGTGCCGGCCGCCCAGCCGCGGCCCGCAGGTGAAGTGGAGCCGCTGGTCTGTCTGCTTGACCCTGCGTTGCAAAATGATTTCCGCCGCAGCGTGCGGGTGTTCGAGCGCGATGTGCCATTGCTGCTGCGCGGCGAGACCGGCTGTGGCAAGGAAGCCTTCGCCCAGGCTGTGCATCAGGCCAGTGAGCGGCGCGGCAAGCCGTTCGTCGCCATCAACTGCGCGTCTATCCCGGAAAGCCTGATCGAGAGTGAGCTTTTCGGGTACCGCGGCGGCAGTTTTACCGGCGCGCGCAAGGAGGGCATGCGCGGCAAGCTGTTGCAGGCCGACGGCGGCACCTTGCTGCTGGACGAGATCGGCGATATGCCGCTTGCCCTGCAAACCCGACTGCTGCGGGTGCTGGAGGAGCGCCAGGTGGTGCCGATCGGGGGAGAGCCGCAGGCGGTGGACGTGCGCATCGTCAGCGCTACGCACCGTGACCTGCTGGAACGGGTTGAACAGGGCAGTTTCCGCGAGGACCTGTATTACCGCCTCAATGGCCTGGAGGTCGCGCTGCCGGCGGTACGCGAACGCAGTGACAAGGCGCAGTTGCTGGACTTTCTGCTGCGTCAGGAGACGCAGGGGCAATGGATAGACATCGAGCCCCGGGCGCGGCAGGCGCTGCTCGCATTTAACTGGCCAGGGAACGTGCGGCAGATGCGCAATGTGCTGCGTACCCTGGTGGCGCTTTGCGAAGATGCCCGCATTACCTTTGCGGACCTCCCCGCAGTCATCCGCACCAGCCCACCTCTCGCGGGGGTAGGCGAGCCCGCGAAGATGTCCGACCAGGAAATGGAGGGCGAGGGCGTTGCCCTCGTTCGCGGGCAAGCCCGCTCCCACAGGTCCGGCGGTGCCGCAGAGATTGAGGGTGAATCTGCAGGGACCGAGGTTCTGCTCGACGCGGAGCGGCAAGCGCTGAAGGAGGTCCTGGAGGCAAAACACTGGCATCTCACCCGCGTTGCCGAGCACTTGGGCATCAGCCGCAATACCTTGTATCGAAAACTGCGCAAACACGGCATTACCAGGGGCGACTGAGCGAAACAGCGGGTGCGATTTGTCGCGCCCTGGGCTACCCTGCCTCGATGTTTTGCGAGGTCGACCATGCATATTCACATTCTCGGTATTTGCGGCACTTTCATGGGTTCGCTGGCGGTGCTGGCCAAGGAACTTGGCCACCGCGTCACCGGCTCTGACGCCAACGTCTATCCCCCGATGAGCACCCAGCTCGAAGCCCAGGGTATCGAACTGACCCAAGGCTATGACCCGGCCCAGCTGGATCCGGCGCCAGACCTGGTGGTCATCGGCAACGCCATGTCGCGCGGCAACCCAGCGGTTGAATACGTGCTGAACAAGGGCCTGCCCTACGTCTCCGGCCCCCAGTGGCTGGCCGACCACGTGCTGCAAGGCCGCTGGGTGCTGGCCGTTGCCGGTACTCACGGCAAGACCACCACCAGCAGCATGCTGGCCTGGGTGCTGGAGCACGCCGGCATGAGCCCGGGCTTCCTGATTGGCGGCGTGCCGCAGAACTTCTCGGCGTCGGCCCGCTTGGGCGACACGCCGTTCTTTGTGGTGGAAGCCGACGAGTACGACAGCGCCTTCTTCGACAAGCGCTCGAAGTTCGTCCACTATCACCCGCGTACCGCGATCCTCAACAACCTTGAGTTCGATCACGCGGACATCTTCCCGGACCTGGCCTCGATCGAGCGGCAGTTCCACCACCTGGTGCGGACTATCCCCAGCGAAGGCCTGGTCATCCACCCGACCACCGAGCAAGCGCTGGAGCGTGTGATCGGCATGGGCTGCTGGACCCCTGTGCAAACCACCGGTGAGGGCGGCCAGTGGCAAGCCCGCCTGCTCAGCCCAGATGGCTCGCGCTTTGAAGTACTGTTCGAGGGCGAAGTGCAGGGTGTGGTGGACTGGGCGCTGACCGGCCAGCACAACGTCGCCAATGCCTTGGCTACCCTGGCAGCAGCGCGTCATGTAGGGGTGGTACCGGCCATGGGCATCGACGGCCTGAGTGCGTTCAAGAGCGTCAAGCGGCGCATGGAGAAGGTTGCCGAAGTACAAGGTGTGACCATCTACGATGACTTCGCCCACCATCCGACCGCCATTGCCACCACGCTCGACGGCCTGCGCAAGCGGGTGGGGGAGGCGCCTGTGATCGCGGTGATCGAGCCACGCTCCAACTCGATGAAGCTCGGCGCCCATCGTGACGGCCTGCCAGAAAGCGTCAACGACGCTGACCAGGTGATCTGGTATGCGCCGGCCAACCTCGGCTGGGACCTGGCCGCCACCGCTGCGCAGTGCAAGGTGCCGAGCGTGGTGGCCGATAGCCTCGAAGCGATCATCGAGCGGGTCAAAGGTCAGGCTCGCCCAGGCACCCAGGTGGTGATCATGAGCAACGGCGGCTTCGGCGGCCTGCACGGCAAGCTGGCCGAGGCGCTGAAGTGAACGGGCCGGAACGCATCACCCTGGCCATGACGGGCGCCTCGGGTGCCCAGTATGGCCTTCGCCTGCTCGATTGCCTGGTACGCGAAGACCGCGAGGTGCACTTCCTGATTTCCAAGGCCGCACAGTTGGTGATGGCCACCGAGACGGATGTTGTGTTGCCGGCCAAGCCCCAGGCGATGCAGGCCTTCCTGACCGAATACACCGGCGCGGCCGACGGGCAGATCCGTGTGTATGGCAAGGAAGACTGGATGTCGCCGGTAGCCTCGGGTTCTGGCGCCCCGGCGGCAATGGTGGTGGTCCCCTGTTCCACTGGCACCTTGTCGGCCATTGCCACTGGCGCCTGCAACAACCTGATCGAGCGTGCTGCCGACGTTACCCTCAAGGAGCGTCGCCAGCTGATCCTGGTGCCACGCGAAGCGCCATTCTCCACCATCCACCTGGAAAACATGCTCAAGCTGTCGCAAATGGGCGCGGTGATCCTGCCGGCGGCACCGGGGTTCTATCACCAGCCGCAGACCATCGACGACCTGGTCGACTTTGTCGTGGCGCGTATCCTCAACCTGCTGAACATCCCCCAGGATATGTTGCCGCGTTGGGGCGAGCACCACTTCGGGGTGGATGATTGAAACGAGCACTGGCGGGGTTGCTGGCGCTGGTGATGCTGGGTGGCTGCGCCACGGTGCGCACGCTGGATGCCAACAAGCCCGGCGCACCGGTGGTGTATGCCGGTACCCGGCTGGATTTGTATGTGATCAATGGCGGGTGTTGCCCACGGGATCATTACGGGGCGGACGCTCCGGCGTATCCGCGCCTGGATCTGCCGGGGAGCATGTTGCTTGATACCCTGCTGCTGCCGTTGTCTTTGCTGACAGCGGCCGGCATAGGCTTCCAGGCTAGCGGCGGCCTGTGATGGCCTCTTCGCCGGCACGCCCATTCCTATTGGTGAGTAGTCACTGGAAGATTATGGAGACCCTGTGGGAGCGGGCGTGCCCGCGAAGAGGCCAGCACAAGCGAAGCCTAGATCCTGCCCAACCTGCGCAATTCATCCGACTCCACAACCCGCACGCCGTCTTCTTCCTCCAGCGCCAGCCGCCACAGCGCCCGCGCCAGGGTACAAGCCTCGATTCCCCGGTATTTCCCGGGTATGAACCGAGAAAACGGCGCAACTAGCTGTTCAGTCAGCCGTGGCTCCAGTCGCTCGCCCAGCAGGAACGAGGGCCGCACGATGGTCAGCTGTGGCCAGTCCTGAGCCTTGAGCGCTTCTTCCATCTCGCCCTTGACCCGGTTATAGAAAATTGACGACTTAGGGTCGGCGCCCACTGCACTGATCACCAGCAGATGCCGTGCGCCCATTTCCCGGGCACGCTTGCTGAAGGCGACCACCATGTCCAGATCCACTGCGCGGAAAGCCGATTCGGAACCCGCCTGCTTCAGCGTGGTGCCCAGGCAGCAGTAGGCGATGTCGACCCGCCCGGCCAGTTGCGGAAGGAATACCGCCGGGTCGCCCACCGGGTTTTCCAGGTGCGGGTGCTCGGCCAATGGCCGGCGTGTAGGCGCCAGGACACGGGTGATGGTGGGCTCGTTGAGCAGGCGGTCTAGCAGGTGTTCACCGGTCAGACCGGTGGCTCCGGCAAGCAGGACATGCTGAGGCGTCAAGTACATGATGTCTCTCCCTTGTTACACTCAAGTCTAGTGAGTGCCGGGCATTTTTGCCTGCTTGCTCACGTTGGCCTGTGTGGCGTTACGCAACGCTTCTTCGGCTTGTTGCTGGCGCAGCTGGTGCCAGTGCTCAAGCACGGCCGGCGGTGCCCACAACTGCGGCTCGGAGGCCTCGAAGCCTTCCCTTTGTTCTCTTTCGGCAACGCTGGCACGCGCCAGTTCAAACGCCTGTTTCAGGTCGTCGGTCTGGTTCAGCGCTTCAGCGAACAGGGCATCGCCAAAGTAGGTGAAGTCGGCTTCCTCCGAGCAACCGAAGGAGACGCGGTCGGCCCGGGCAGCGGTCATGATGAGCGTGCGCTCGTCTTTGAGCGGAGCGATATAGCCCCCTGAATAGCAGGCGGAGATGACGATGACCTTGTCGCGATCCTTCAGCGGCGCCAAGGCAGTGGCCAGCTCGTCAGCGGCCAGGTCGGCCAGTTGCAGACGGGGCTGGTCGAGCACCAGCTGGTGGTCCTGGCTGCCATGGCTGGTGAGGTAGATGAACACCAGGTCTTCGGGGCCGCTGCGCTCTGCCAGGGTGGCGGCAGCGCGGGAGAGGTTTTCGCGGGTGGCCATGGGACGCGTGGCCATGTGGTCGCGGTGGTTGACCAGGGTCACTTGGCCACGGGCGCCAAAGCGCACCTTGAGCATGCGGCTGACGTAGTCGGCTTCGCGCAGGAATACGCTTTGCTGGCCATCGCCGGCCACTACCAGGCTATACAGCTGGATCGGTGGCGCCGAGCGAGGTACCCGAACCAGCGCCTCGTCCAGCAGCCGGCCCTGGTTGAGCAACGCTAGGTCCAGTGGGTCTGGCAGCAGCTTGCCGTTCTGGTCGCGCACGCGCACGCCGTTGGCCCATGTTCCGCTTTCGACCTTGCCACTGGGCAGAATCAGCCGCCCATGGCCATGGTAGGCATCGTTGAGGAAACCGCCGATGTACTTGCTGCCGTCGGCCAGTTGCAGGCTGCCTTGGCCCGACAGACGCCAGTCGGCGAACTCGCCCTTGTAGTGGCTGCCATCGCTGCCCAGCAACTCCCCTTCGCCGATCAGCGAGCCGTCCTTGAATTCACCGATCCACACGTCGCCATCGGCATTTTCGTAGCGGCCTCGGCCTTCCAGGCGGTTGTCCTTGAATTCGCCGATGTACTGCTCGCCATCAACGCTGTCGTAGGTGCCAGCGCCTTGTAGCTGGCCGTTGACGAAGTGGCCGCTGAACTGGTTGCCGCTGGCATCGCTGCGCACCCCGGCGCCGTTGGGCTTGCCCTTGGCGAACAGGCCTTGGTAGCGACTGCCGTCGGCCAGTTCCAGTTGGCCTGCACCGTCGTACAGGTCGTCCTTGAACTGGCCGCGGTATGTCTGGTCGGCTTGCTTGAGGGTGCCCTCGCCGTCGCGGCGGCCGTGGCGGAAGGTGCCGCTATAGTGGCTGCCTGGGGTGATCAGGTCACCCAGGCCCTGAAACAGCCCCTCGGCGAACTGGCCGCGGTAGACCTCGCCGTTCTGGCCATGCCATTCGCCCTGGCCGTGCCACTGGCCGTCCTTGAAGCTGCCGGCGTACCAGCTGCCGTTGGGGTAGTCGATCCGGCCCTCACCCTGCAGCAGGCCATCGACTACCTGCCCCCGGTAACGCCCACCGTCAGGCAGCCGTGCGTCGGGCGGGAGCAGCGATTCGCCATCGCCACAGGCGGCGAGCAGCAGGACCAGGGTAATGGGGAGCAGTGGACGCATGGCGAGGACCGGGCAATAGGTCTGCCGAGTATGACGCAGAATGGGATCCTGAGACAGCGAGCCCCTGTGCCAGCGCACAGCCTTGGAACCTTGCCAGTACCCTGTAGGAGCGGCTTCAGCCGCGAACACCGGCAAAGCCGGTGTCCTCCACCATGTTGCATTGTTCGCAGGCCCACCCGCTCCCACAGGTGCCACGTTGCCTTCAAGGTGCAATCAGCGCACACCTGGTGAAACGATGATCTTCACGTTCTCCTCTTTGTTGTTCACCAGTTCCTCGAAGCCCAGCTCGACAATCTGCTCCAATCCGATCCGGCCGGTTACCAGCGGGCGAATATCCAGCCGACCATCAGCAATGAAGGCAATCACGTCAGCAAACTCGCCGTTGTACGCCAACGCCCCCAGCACTTGCTTCTCGGTGGACACCAGCTCGAAGAAGTTGAACTCGCTGGGCTCTTCGAAAATACCCACCAGCACGCACTTGCCTGCTTTGCGGATGGTGTCGATGGCCAGCTTGGCCGTATGTTTGTTGCCGATGCACTCAAAACTCACATCGGCGCCCAGCCCAGCAGTCAGTGCGCGGATTTCCGCCAGGGCATCGCACTGGCTGGGGTCCAGCACCACGTTGGCGCCCGCTTCCTTGGCCTTGGCTTTGCGCGCAGAGGACATCTCAAGGGCGATGACCTGTGCCGCACCTGCAGCCTTGGCGCACATGATGGTGCACAGGCCGATGGTGCCGGCCCCAACCACTACAACGGTTTGCCCAAGCAGGCTGCCGGCCTTTTTCACCGCGTGCATACCCACCGCCAGCGGCTCGATCAGTGCCCCGGCTTCGGCAGGGAAGCCCTGCGGCAGCCGGTAGAGCAGGTTGGCGGGCACGTTGACCAGCTCGGCGAAGGCACCGTTGTTCATCAGGCCGGTGAACGCCAGGCGTTCGCAGATGTTGTACAGGCCATGGGTGCAGTAATAGCAGGTACCACAATGCTGGCACGCGTCTGCCGCCACCGGGTCGCCTACGGCATAGCCTTCCACGCCTTCGCCAAGCTTGGCGATGTGGCCGCAGAATTCGTGGCCGAGGATGCACTGGCCCTGAATGCCGGTCAGCGGGTGCGGGGCCTCTACCGGGATGAACACCGGGCCGGCAACATATTCGTGCAGGTCGGAGCCGCAGATGCCGCACCAGTCCACCTTGATCTGCACCCAGCCCGGCGCAGGGTCGGCCGGCAAAGGTACCTGTTCGACACGAATATCGTGGCGGCCATGCCAGACGGCCGCGCGCATGTGGGTGTGGCTCAGGTCATTCATTGTTGTTCTCCAGGCTCACGAAAAGGGCTTAGTGCTTGCGCAGGAATGCGAGCAGTTGCTGGTTGACCTGTTCGGCCGCCTCCATCTGCACCATGTGGCCGGCCTCTGGCAGCACCTGTACTTCGGCTTCCAGGCCCTCGGCATGGCTGGCCGGGATGATCGCATCCTTGCCACCCCACACCACCAGTGCCGGGTGATTGCCAAGGACCCCGCGCAAGTCATGGCGCTGCCGGTCGCCGTCGGCGAGCGCCCCTGCCAGTTGCTGCAGGGCCTGGTCCACACCTTCCAGGCGCTTGAACTTGAGCATGTCCTCCAGCATTTGCCGGGTGACCAGCGCCGGGTCGGCAAACAACTGCACCATCTGCGGTTTGAGTGCATTGCGGTTGGCCGCAGTGACGAAGCCTTGCAAGTACTGCCCGTTGATCGCTTCGCCCAGGCCGGCGCTGGCCACCAGGCTCAGGCTGGCCACCCGCTGCGGGGCCAGGCGCGCCACGTTGAGGCTGACGGCTCCGCCCATGGAATGGCCGGCCAGGTGGGCCTTGGCGATGTCCAGGTGGTCGAGCAGGGCGAGCACGGTTTCGCTCAACTCATCCAGGTCGCCCCGCTGCAGGGCCTTGGCCGACTCGCCGTGGCCCGGCAGGTCGAGGGCGATGACCCGCCGCTCGGCAGCCAGCGCCGGGTGGTTGAACAGCCAGTTGTTGAGGTCACCACCAAACCCGTGCACCAGCACCAGCGGTGTACCGCCTTCACCCAGCTCGAACCAGCGCAGCAGGCGCCCGCCTACTTCCGCCTTCTGAGGGGCCGGCCCCTGGCTTTGGTCGGCGCCACCTTCGGCGACGAACTCGGCCTGGAAGCGCTGTACCACGGCATCGATCTCGGCCTCCTCTGCTTCGCCTTCGACTACCACCGCCAGCAGTGCGCCGACGGGCAGGGTTTCATCCGGCTTGGCTACCTGGCGGCGCAGCACGCCGCTGAAAGGCGCTTCGACGCTGCTGCTGATCTTGTCGGTCTCGACGTCCAGCACCTCGTCGCCCTTGCTGATTTCGTCACCTTCCTGCTTGAGCCAGGTGTCCACCCGGCCCTCGGTCATCGACAGGCCCCACTTGGGCATAGTCAGGGTATGGATCTGGCTCATGCGGCACTCCTTGCGGCTTCGATCACCTTGCGCACGGCGGCTTCGATCTTCGCCGCGTCAGGGATGTACAGGTCTTCCAGGGCGTCGGAGAACGGCACCGGGGTATGCGGCGCGGTGACCATTTCGATCGGGCCCTTGAGTGCGCCAAAAGCCTTCTGTGCCACCAGCGCGCTGATGTCGGTGGCCATCGAGCAGCGCGGGTTGGCTTCATCGATCACCACCAGGCGGCCGGTCTTCTCCACACTTTCCAGAATGCTGTCCTCGTCCAGCGGGCTGGTAGTGCGCAGGTCCAGCACTTCGCAGTCGATGCCCTGGCGGGCCAGGTTGTTGGCGGCCTCCAGCGCCACATGCACCATGCGCCCGTAGGTAACGAGGGTCACGTCGTCGCCATCGCGCAAGAAGTTGGCTTCGCCGAACGGTACGGTGTACACCTCTTCCGGCACCTCGCCCTGCATGCTGTACAGCAGTTTGTGTTCGCAGAAGATCACCGGGTCGTTGTCGCGGATCGCCTGGATCAACAGGCCCTTGGCATCGTAAGGCGAGGATGGGCACACCACCTTCAGGCCGGGGATGTGCGTCCATAGCGAGGTGAGCATCTGCGAGTGCTGGGCAGCCGCGCGCAGGCCGGCGCCATACATGGTGCGCATCACCAGCGGGGTCACTGCCTTGCCGCCGAACATGTAGCGGAACTTGGCGGCCTGGTTGAGGATCTGGTCCAGGCAGCAGCCGGCGAAGTCGACGAACATCAGTTCGCACACCGGGCGCAGGCCCTGGGTGGCAGCACCGACGGCCGCGCCGACGTAGCCGATTTCCGACAGCGGCGCGTCAAGCACGCGGCCGGGGAATTGGTGATACAGGCCTTTGGTCACGCCCAACACGCCACCCCAGGCGTCATCCTCGCCGGGCGCACCGGCACCGCCGGCGACGTCTTCGCCAATGATGAATACTGTGCTGTCGCGGCGCATTTCCTGGGCCAGGGCCTCGTTGATGGCCTGCTGGTAGCTGATCTTTCTTGCCATGGTGGTTCTCCTGTTGTTCTTGTAATCCGCGGCTCAGGGGTAGGCGACGTAGACGTCGGTGAGCAGGTCGGCGGGCTGTGGCTTGGGATCGGATTTGGCGCGGCGAACGGCGTCTTCGATCAGGTCCTCGACGCGGGCGTCGATGGCGTCCAGTTGCTCGGCCGTGAGCAGGCCGGCGCGGGTGGTCTTGTTGCGAAATTGCATGAGGCAGTCGCGGGATTCGCGCAGGTTCTTCACTTCATCAGGGGCGCGGTAGGTTTGCGCATCGCCTTCGAAATGGCCGTAGTAACGGCTGAGCTTGACCTCGATCAGCGACGGCCCTTGCCCGGAGCGGGCGCGCTCGATGGCAGCGCCGGCGGCCTCGTATACGGCAAAGAAGTCAAAGCCGTCGATGGTGACGCCTGGCATGCCGAAGCCGGCAGCGCGGTCGGCAATGTGGTCGCAGGCTACGGACCAGTTGGAGGCAGTGGCCTCGGCGTAGCCGTTGTTCTCGGCCACGAAGATGCAGGGCAGGTTCATGATCGACGCCATGTTCATGGCCTCGAATACGGCGCCCTCGTTGGATGCCCCATCGCCGAAGAAGGCTACCGACACGTCATCGCGGCCCTTGAGCTTGGCCGCCAGCGCCGCCCCGGCCACCAGTGGTGCGCCGGCGCCGACGATACCGTTGGCACCGAGCATGCCCTTTTCCAGGTCGGCAATGTGCATCGAGCCGCCTTTGCCACCGCACACGCCGGTCTTCTTGCCGTAGATCTCGGCCATCATGCCGTACACGTCCACGCCTTTGGCGATGCAGTGGCCATGGCCGCGGTGGGTCGAGGCGATGCAGTCGCTGTCGCGCAGGTGGGCCATGACCCCGGCGGCAGAGGCTTCTTCGCCGGCATACAGGTGGACGAAGCCGGGAATTTCGCCGGTGGCGAACTCCACATGCAGGCGTTCTTCGAAGGCGCGGATGGTCCGCATGACTTCATAGGCATGCAGCAGTTGTTCAGTACTGAGTTGATTGGACATCTTGTTGTTCTCCGGGGTTGTCTCAACACGGGTTTGCAGGGTGCAGCCGGTGGCCGCGCGGGACGGCCAGCAGGTGGTGGCGGGCGGCATGCGCCAGCACGGCCTCGACGTCCACGCTGAGTGGGCCTTGGTGGTCGAGGGTGATGGTGGGCGTGTCATGCTCGGCAAATTCGATTTCGCGTTCGCCATCCAGCGCCAAGGTGCCGCTGGTCAGGCTCAGGCGCTGGGCGACGCCGGGTGTCAGCGGACCGCAGGCAGTGATGCCGCAGGCTTGCAGCAGCCCGGGCGCCAACGGCGCCAACAGCGCCTGTTCGGCGTCGGGGGCCAGGCGTACCCAGGCGCCGTGCGGATCTTGCCGTGACACCGGGCACCACAGACCGCACAGGGCCGACAGGCCGATGGCGTGGGGCTCGGCGAAGCAGGCGAAGACTTCGCAGAGGTCCTCGCTGCGGCTGAGTGCACGGGCACCGATGAAGCGCTGCGGCGACACGGCCACCTCGACCAAGGCCCACTCGGCCAGCTGTTGTTCAGGCACGTTCACCAGTAAGCGTTTGTTGCGGCGCAAGCCGATGCTGGCCGGTACCCGGCCACTGGCAAGCAGGCCACCGGCCAGGCCCGCGCTGGTGGCTTCGCGAAGTTCGGGGAAGGCGTTGTTGGTGCCGGTGGACAGGGTCAGCAGCGGCACGTCACCGGCCTCGGCGGCGACCGCCTTGTGGGTGCCATCACCGCCCAGCACGGCGATCATCGCCACGCCGCGCTGGACCATGTGCCGGGTAGCCAGGCGGGTATCGGCCACGGTCTGGCTCAGTGGCAGGTCGAGGATTTCGATGGCCGGCCAGTGCTGGTCACGGGCCCCCGGGCCCTGGCTGGCCTTGAGCACGGCGGCAGCGATGCCGGTCATGTCGCTGGGCAACAACACCTGGCCAATGCCGGTGGCACCGAAAGCGGCCAGCAGGCGCTGGATAGCCGAGGCCTTGTCGGTGCTCGAATAGAGCCCGGCATTGGCGGTCAGGCGGCGCAGGTCGCGGCCAGAGGCAGGGTTGGCAATGATCCCGACAATCGGGGCGGGTAGCGGCATGGCGCACCTCGTATTTTTGTTTGCAAGGGCAGGAGCAAGCGGGGTGCCAGCTTTCTTCGCGATGGCTGAAGTGGCCGGGCTAGAGGGCTCTGGTCGTGTTCGGGCAGGTTTTCACGGGTAGGGTGGCGAGACGCCGGGTGCCAGCGCCGGGCCTGCGTTGCCGAGACACTGAGACGCTGCGTCTCAAGCCAGCCGGTAATCACACAGTGCTTGTCGGGGCATGCCCAGAGGCGCTTAATGGCCGGACAACGATAAAAACAGTAACGAGAACCGGAGGGCCTGAATGCTTGCCGCGAACTCCCGAGCCCATGTGGACTGCGTCAGCAGGGTGTTGAAGAATGCCGACCGCCTGCCGCAGGCGCCGGTACCACCGCTGATCCTCGATTCATGGCGCCGCTCCATGGATGTGTACCGCCTCGACCCCGGTTCCCAGCAGGGGCCGCGTATCCTTTCCCAAAGCCTGCTCAACGAATGCCGCGAACGCGCCGAGCTGTTCCTGCGCATCGCCAGCGATGCCGTGGCGCGCTTGCATGAGCGGGTGCGCGGCGCTGACTACTGCGTGCTGCTTACCGATGCCCAGGGGCGCACCATCGATTACCGGGTCGAGTCGGCCATCCGCAACGACTGTCGCAAGGCCGGGCTGTATCTGGGGACCTGCTGGTCGGAGGGCGAGGAGGGCACATGCGGCGTGGCGGCGGTGCTGACCAGCAAGGCTCCGGTCACGGTGCACAAGCGCGATCACTTTCGCGCCGCCTTCATCGGCCTGACCTGCACAGCGGCGCCGGTGTTCGACCCGTTGGGTGAGTTGTTGGGCGTGGTAGATGTGTCGGCCTTGCAGTCGCCGGACGATCGGCGCAGCCAGCACCTGATCCGCCAGTTGGTCGAGCAAACGGCCCGCGAGATCGAAAACGCCTTCTTCATGCACAGCGCCCAGGGCCACTGGGTGATGCGCGCCCATGGTACGCCGGGCTATGTGGAGAGCCAGCCCGACTACCTGCTGGCCTGGGATGCCGATGGCCGCTTGCAGGCGATCAACAGCCTGGCGCGGCAGCGCTTGGTGGAACGCCTGGGGCGCTTGCCCGAGCATATTGGCGAACTGTTCGACATCGACCAACTGCGCCGGGTGAGCGCGTCGTCCGCCCAGCGCCTGCCTGGTCTGGGCGGTTTGTATGGCCGGGTCAGCGCACCGCAGCAACGCCAGCGTGCGCAGCCTTTGCGCCAGGCCCAGGACACCCGTATCGAGCAACACCTGCGGTTGGCCACGCGGGTCAAGGACTGCAACCTGGCGGTGCTGGTACTGGGTGAGACCGGGGCCGGCAAGGAGGTATTCGCCCGCCAGTTGCACCAGCAAAGCCAGCGCTGTGATGGCCCGTTCGTTACCCTGAACTGCGCGGCCATCCCGGAAAGCCTGATCGAGAGCGAGTTGTTCGGCTATGTGGCCGGGGCCTTCACCGGGGCTTCCAGCAAAGGCATGCAAGGGCTGTTGCAGCAGGCCGATGGCGGCACGCTGTTCCTCGACGAGATCGGGGACATGCCGCTGAACCTGCAAACCCGCCTGCTGCGGGTGCTGGCGGAGGGCGAGGTGGCGCCGCTGGGGGCCGCGCGGCGGGAGCGGGTGGATATTCAGGTGATCTGTGCGACCCATCGCGATCTGGCGGCGATGGTGGAGGACGGGCGATTTCGTGAAGACTTGTACTTCCGCCTGGCCAATGCCCGCTTTGAGCTCCCCCCCTTGCGTGAGCGTGATGACCGGCTGGGGCTGATTCACCAGTTGCTGGCCGAAGAGGCTGCGGCCTGCGGGGTGGAGGTGGTGTTGGCGGATGACGCGCTGCAGGCGCTGCTGGTTTATCGCTGGCCGGGCAATTTGCGCCAGCTGCGGCAGGTGTTGCGGTATGCCTGTGCGGTGAGTGAGGGCGGGCAGGTGCGGCTGCAGGATCTGCCGCAGGAGGTGCGCGGTGAAGCGGTTGGCTCGGCTGAAAGCGGAGTGTCGTGCCCGGCCCGGCAGCTGTTGCTGGACGCGCTGATCCGCCATCGCTGGAAGCCGGCTGATGCGGCACGGGCTTTGGGCATTTCGCGGGCGACGCTTTATCGGCGAGTGCATGAGCACCGCATCGACATGCCGCGGATGAAGGGGTAGAGCCCTGGGGCCGCGACGCGGCCCCAGATTCTGGCAGGCAATAAAAAACCCCGGCACAGGGCCGGGGTTCTGGTACATCACACTACACGATCACTCCTGGTTGGCCAGTTTGTGCTCGAGGTAGTGAATGTTGACGCCGCCTTTGCAGAAGCCTTCATCACGCACCAGGTCGCGGTGCAGCGGGATGTTGGTCTTGATGCCGTCGACGACGATCTCGTCCAGGGCATTGCGCATGCGCGCCATGGCCTCGTCGCGGTCCTTGCCGTAGGTGATCAGCTTGCCGATCAGCGAGTCGTAGTTCGGCGGAACCGAATAACCGCTGTACAGGTGCGAATCGACGCGTACGCCGTTGCCGCCCGGGGCGTGGAAGTGCTTCACCTTGCCTGGGCTCGGGATGAACTTCTTCGGGTCTTCGGCGTTGATCCGGCACTCCAGCGAGTGGCCACGGATCACCACGTCTTCCTGGCGGAACGACAGCTTGTTGCCAGCGGCGATGCTCAGCATCTCCTTGACGATGTCGATACCAGTGACCATCTCCGACACCGGGTGCTCAACCTGCACGCGGGTGTTCATCTCGATGAAGTAGAAGCGGCCGTTTTCGTACAGGAACTCGAAAGTACCGGCACCACGGTAGCCGATCTCGATGCACGCATCGACGCAGCGCTTGAACACTTCCTGACGGGCTTTCTCATCGATGCCCGGGGCTGGTGCTTCTTCCAGTACTTTCTGGTGACGGCGCTGCAGCGAGCAGTCGCGGTCGCCCAGGTGAATGGCGTTGCCCTGGCCGTCGGACAGTACCTGTACTTCCACGTGGCGTGGGTTGGTCAGGAACTTCTCCAGGTAAACCATCGGGTTGCCGAAGGCTGCACCGGCTTCGGTACGGGTGAGCTTGGCCGAGGAAATCAGGTCCTCTTCCTTGTGCACCACGCGCATGCCGCGACCACCACCGCCACCGGCGGCCTTGATGATCACCGGGTAGCCGACGTCACGGGCAATCGCCAGGGCAACTTCTTCGTCTTCTGGCAGTGGGCCATCGGAGCCCGGTACGGTCGGTACGCCCGACTTGATCATCGCGTCCTTGGCCGAAACCTTGTCGCCCATCAGGCGAATGGTGTCGGCTTTCGGGCCGATGAAGGCGAAACCGGATTTTTCCACCTGTTCGGCGAAGTCGGCGTTTTCCGCCAGGAAGCCGTAACCCGGGTGAATCGCAGTGGCGCCAGTCACTTCGGCGGCAGCGATGATCGCGGGGATATGCAGGTAGGAATCCTTGGACGATGCAGGGCCGATGCAGACCGACTCGTCTGCCAGGCCCAGGTGCATCAGTTCACGGTCGGCAGTGGAGTGCACGGCGACGGTCTTGATACCCAGCTCTTTGCAGGCACGCAGGATCCGCAGGGCAATTTCCCCGCGGTTGGCGATCAGGACTTTTTCGAGCTTCCCAGACATCGTTGGCTCTCCGCGATTCAAACGATGGTGAACAGCGGCTGGTCGAACTCAACCGGCTGGCCGTCTTCTACCAGGATGGCGTCGATGACACCGCCAATATCGGCTTCGATGTGGTTCATCATCTTCATGGCTTCGACGATGCACAGGGTGTCGCCTTTCTTCACGGACTGGCCAACTTCAGCGAAGTTAGGCGAGGTCGGCGAAGGCTTGCGGTAGAAGGTACCTACCATTGGCGAACGGACCACGGTGCCTTTCAGGGCCGGGGCGGCAGCAGTGGCTTCGGCGGCTGGCGCAGCAGCGGCAACCGGCGCAGCGGCAGGGGCGGCGGCCATAGGCGCCGGTGCGTAGAACTGCTGGGCAGCTGGGGTCTTGCTGTGACGGCTGATACGGACCGACTCTTCGCCTTCCTTGATCTCCAGTTCGTCGATGCCAGACTCTTCCAGCAGCTCGATCAGTTTCTTGACTTTACGGATATCCATTAATCATCAACTCCCAAAGGTTCGGTCAGGGGGCGAAATACAAAAAACGTATCTGAAACGTTTCTCTCGAACCCCGGCCCACTTAGGCCAGGGTTTTCATCATTTGGGCTGTGCGTTGGCAGCCAGTTGTTCCAGCGCGGACTCCAGGGCCAGGCGATAACCGCTGGCGCCCAGACCGCAGATCACCCCTACGGCAACATCGGAAAAGTAGGAGTGGTGACGGAACGGTTCGCGTTTGTGCACGTTGGACAGGTGCACTTCGATGAATGGGATGCTCACCGCAAGCAATGCGTCACGTAATGCGACGCTTGTGTGGGTGAAAGCAGCCGGATTGATCAGGATGAAGTCCACACCCTCGTTGCGTGCGGCGTGAATGCGGTCGATCAGTTCGTATTCGGCATTGCTCTGCAGGTACAGCAGATGGTGGCCTGCGGCGCGGGCACGTTGCTCCAGGTCCTGGTTGATCTGAGCCAGGGTCACGGCGCCGTAGTGGCCTGGCTCGCGAGTACCGAGCAGGTTGAGGTTTGGGCCGTGGAGCACCAGTAGCGTTGCCATCTGCGGATTCCTTGGATTTGTAGGGCAATTCGACACAGCGCGGCGAGTGTGCCGTAAAGCAACGGCAAGTGTCCAGTTCCCGGCAATAGCCAGCACGATGTCCGAGGTTCGCGCGAAGTATGTGACCGGATATTTAAATCCGGTCACTCATTTCAGGATTTTTCCGAGCTCGCGGGAAGTTATAGACCGACTTTGCCGCGCACGCGCGTCAGAATCTGCGCGAATTCACCGGCATTTATCTCGCCAATCACCCGATCAGCGGTAATTTCGCTGCCGTTCGCAGCAAAGAACAGCAGGGCAGGTGGGCCGAACAGCTGATAGCGGTCGAGCAGCTTGCGTTGCTCGGCATTACTTTCGGTGATGTCGAACCGCAGCAGTTTGAAGCCGGCCAGCTGTGTTTGCACCTGCGGTGCATTGAGCACCTCATGCTCGATCACCTTGCAGCTGATGCACCAGTCGGCGTACCAGTCCAGCAGCACTGGCTGGCCGGTGGCCTGGGCCTGCGCCAGGGCCGCGTCCAGAGCATCAGGTGTGGTGATGGTCTGCCAGGTATCGGCGTTTGCTGCCGGCAGGCTGCCGCTGGCGGCCAGTGACGCCCCCGGCAGTGGGCGCAGTGGGTCGCCCTGGCCAGTGAGGGCGCCGTACCAGCAAGCCAGCGCGTAGACCAGCAAGGCCAGACCGACCAGTTGCGCCAGGCGTTGGGCCGTCGTCTTGACGACGAATTCCAGCGCACCGAGGAACAGTGCCACACCCGCAGCGAGGAAACCGACCAGCAGCAAGGTCGCAGGGCCCGGCAGTACACGGCTGAGCAAGCCGATGGCCAGCCCCAGCAGCAGTACGCCAATGGCGTTTTTCACCGTGTTCATCCATGGGCCGCTTTTGGGCAGCCAGGCCGCGCCACCGGTGGCTACCAGCAGCAGCGGTGCACCCATGCCCAAACCCAGGGCGAACAGCTTTAGCGCGCCACCCAGGGCATCGCCGCTGGCGCTGATATAGAGCAAGGCACCGGCCAGGGGCGCCGATACACACGGAGAAACCAGCAAGCTGGAGAGCACACCGAGCACAGCTGCGCCCAGCAGCGAGCCGCCGCGGGTGTGGTTGGCGACGTTGTTCAGGCGGTTGCTCAGGGCCTGGGGCAGCCTCAGTTCGAAGAGGCCGAACATGGCCAGGGCGAACACTACGAAAAACAGCGCGAAAGGTACCAGCACCCAGGCCGACTGTAGGCGCGCCTGCAGGTTCAGGCTTGCGCCGAACAGGCCCATCAGTGCGCCGAGCACCGCGAAGCTGGCGGCCATTGGCAGCACGTAGGCCAGCGACAGCGCCAGGCCGCGCACGCCGCCAACCTGGCCGCGCAGCACGACACCGGAAAGGATCGGCAACATCGGCAGCACGCAGGGGGTGAAGGTCAGGCCGACCCCAGCGAGGAAGAACAGCAGCAGCGACTTCCAGTTCCAGCCGTGTTCGCGGGTGGCTGGCGTGTTTGCAACGCCTTCGCCATCGATACTCAGGCGTGCGGTTTCCGGCGGGTAGCACAAGCCCTTGTCGGCGCAACCCTGGTAGCCCACCAGCAGGGTGAAGGCGCGCGGGTCTTTACGTGGCAACTCGATATCGAGCACGCCGTGGTACACCTCGACGTCGCCGAAGAATTCATCGTGCTTGGCCTCACCCTTGGGGATGTTCGGTGTGCCCAGGGTGATATCGGCCGGTTCCGTGCGGAACTGGAAGCGGTGGCGGTAAAGGTAGTAGCCATCGGTGGCAACGAAGCGCAGCTTGATTGTTTGCGCATCGGCCTGGACCAGGTTGAGCTTGAAGGCCTCGTGTACCGGCAGGAAGTCGGCGTTGTTGGCCAGCGAAGCGGCGCCAAGGGTGGCGCTGGGGCGGTTGTCGAGCAGGCCTGCGGCGAAGGCCGGGCTGGCCAGCAGTAGGAACAGCATGAAAAACAGGCGGCGCATGGCGGACTCGCGAGGTGGAACGTGCCCGGCATGATAACGGATGCGCAGGAATAATTGGCCCGAAACAAACGTAGGAGCGGGTTTACCCGCGAAGCGCCGCGCGGGCGGCGCTCGATCTCAGACCCTGAACGCTCGCACCGCCCGGTTCAGCTCACCGCCCAGGCTCAGCAGCTGTTCACCCTGTTTACGCCCCTCGCCAATGCGCTGCAGGTTGTCTTCACCCAGTTCGTGAATCCGCTCGCTGTGGTCACGAATCTCGCTCACCGCGCCACTCTGCTGTGCCGTTACATCGGCAATCCGCACCGCTGTATCGGAAATGGTGCGAATGGCACAGACAATCTCATCCAGTGCCCCATCCGCCGCCTGGGCCTGGTTGGCCGTGGCCTCGGCATGTTCCAGTTGCGCGCGCATCCCCGCCACCGAACTTCTGGCGGCCTGCTGCAGGCGGTCGATCAACGCCTGGATCTCGCCGGTAGCCCCCGTGGTGCGCTGAGCCAGTGAGCGCACCTCATCGGCGACCACGGCAAAGCCACGGCCCATCTCGCCGGCACGGGCCGCTTCGATCGCGGCATTCAGTGCCAGCAGGTTGGTCTGCTCGGCAATCGCGCGGATCACCGTCAGTACCCCGCCAATGGTGGCCGACTCTTCCGCCAATTGTTCGATCATGCGGGCGTTGCCTTGCACTTCATCGACCAGCTCACGCAAGCCCGACAGGCTCTGGCCGATTACCGCCTGGCCTTGTTCCACCGCACGCCCGGCATCGCGGCTGGCCTCGGCGGCTGCGCTGGCATCACCAGCCACTTGTTGAATGGTTGCTTCCAGCTCGCCCAAGGCATCGCGGATCTGTCCGGTATCGCCGGCCTGTCGCTCGGCGCCGCCGTGCAGCGCAGCGCTCATGCCGGCCAGGGCATGGCTGCTGCCGGCCACCTGCTCGGCATTATGACGGATGGTGCCGACCAGCTCCACCAGGTACTGACGCAGGCGGTTGAGCGACTCCTGGATGTCGTGCAGTTCGCGGTTGGTCTTGCCCAGGGCGATGGCTTGGGCGAAATCGCCCTCGGCCCAGCGTGACAGGGCCGGGGCCAGTCCGGTCAGGGTCCGGGCCAGGCGCCGTTGCAGCGTGTCGATCAATAGGGCGATCAGCAGGATCAGGCCGATCATCAGGCCTTGGATGATGCGCACCTCGGCAGCGATTTTCGCATGCTGGCCGCGTACTTCGGGTTCCAGCGCGGCGATGGCCTGTTGTACGGCTTCCAGGCGCTGGCCGGTGGTGGCGGCCAGTTCGGCGCGGCGCTCGATCTGTTCGCGGGTGCGTTGCAGTTCGGCCGGGTAGCGGTTGAGCAGGCTTTGCAATTCACGCTTGAGGCCCACGGCAATGTCTTCCTGCTGGGCGCTGCTCTGGGATTCCAGGCCCATCATCGCAGCGAAGTCGTCGGCTCCGGATTCGGCCGTGCGGGTTACGCCGAGCAGTGGCAGGCCGTCGACCGTCTGGGCCTGGGCGCGGATCAGTTGCAGCTCGCGCTCCACCTCGTCGGCCAGCTCTGGGCGGCCGCTGCTGACCAGCTTGTCGCGAGCCAATGACAGCCGCCCCAGATGCAGGGTGGCGTCTAGCAAGGGCAGCAAGTAGCGATTGGCCTCGGCGTTGCCACTGTCGCGGGCGTAGCTGGCCATCTGCTCGAAGTTCGCCCCCAGCTCCCGCTCGGCTTGCAGCAGCAGGGCTTGTGGGTCGCCGGCCAGCTTGCCGGCGGCCAGCAGTTCGTTGGCGGTGAAGGCCTGCAGGCTATCCAGGCTGGGGCGCAACTTCTCGGCCAGCTCTACCGGCCAGTCCGTCAGTGCGGCCTGCAACTGTTGGTTCGCCTCCATGGCGGCGGCCTGGCGCAGGGCGTCGCCGCTGCCCAGGTAGGCCTGGATATTGCGCGCCGCCTGGTTCTGGAACTGCTGGGACAGGCCCAGATAGCGCTCCATCAGCTGGTAGGGGCGTTCGAGGGCGCGCTGTGACCACCACAGGGTGGCGCCCAAGGCGATACACACGGTCACCAGCAACAGCGTGTTGAAATTGGTCAGCCACTTCAGGCGCATAGCCGCGAACTTCCTGCGCAGGGGAGAGGTAGGCGCCTGAAGTTATTGCGATTTTGTGACGGGGTGATGACGCCAGGGGCTTGGTGTCAGAAAAAAAGTGGCACAGTGCCTCCATTGGTGTGGCCGGCACTGGCCTCTTCGCGGGCTTGCCCGCTCCCACAGGTTTACCTCCAGACTTGAGGTATGTGAAATGCCTGGGGAAGCGGGCGAGCCTGTGAAGAAGCCGGCACCGTGAGTGCGAATTTCAGGGCTCTACACGAACGACGCAATTGCGCCCTGCATGCTTGGCCCGGTACAGCGCCTCGTCCGCTGCACTGGCCATGGTCAGTGCATCCAGCCCCTCGTCCAGTTGCACCACCCCGGCACTGAAGGTGCACTGCAAATCCCGCGGCTGCGCCGGGTAGAGAATTTCGGCAAAGCGCCGGCGAATTTCGTCCAGCACCTTGTGTGCGGCATCCAGCGCGGTATTGGGCATGACGATGGCGAACTCCTCGCCACCGTAGCGGCCAATGAAGTCGGTCTTGCGCAAGCGCTGCTTGAGGAACAGGGCAAGGCTCTTGATCACTCGGTCGCCCATGGGGTGGCCGTGGCGGTCGTTGATCTTCTTGAAGTGGTCGATGTCGAGCATGGCAAAGCTCAACGGCTGCTGCTCACGGCGGGCGCGGAAGCTGCAGTCTTCCAGCAGCTGCAGGATATGAGTGTGGTTGTACAGCCCGGTCAGGCTGTCGCGGACCATGCGTGCCTTCAAATGGCGGGCGCGGGCGGCGCGGTTGCGCACGGTAGTGATCAGGTGGCGTGAGCGAAACGGCTTGGTCAAAAAGTCATCACCGCCTTCGCTCATGGCATCCAGTTGCTTGTCCAGGTCGTCCTCGGCAGACAGGTAGATGATCGGCACACTCACATAACGGTCACTGTGGCGGATTACCTTGGCCAGCTCCGGGCCGGTGCAGGCCGGCATGTACAGGTCGAGGATGATCAGGTCGGGCTGGAAGTCGGCAAGCTCGGCCATGGTGCGGATCGGGTCGGTCAGGCTGCGGGTGAGCATGCCGGCGCCGGCCAGTACACGCTCGGTGTACATGGCCTGTGTGCGCGAATCGTCGATGATCAGCACGCGCAACGGGTCGTGAGGGGCGGTGTTGGTCAGCAGTTCGACCTTTTCCAGCAGGCTGGAAGCTTCCAGACTGCCGGTGAGAAAGTCCTGACCGCCGGCGCGCACTGCGGCAAGGCGGGTAGGGGTGTCGGCTTCGTGATGGCTGAAGAACAGCAACGGAATGGAGCGTGCCAGGCCCTGCTGCACCTGAGCGGCCAGCAGCAAGCCCAGGCCGGCGCCGGTGAAGTCGACATCCATGATGATGGCCGACGGCGGGTACTCGCTGATCGAGGCGAGAAACGCTGCGGCGCTGGGCAACGCCTGCACCACCAGACCAAAGAATTCCAGTTGCTGGGCCAGGCGCTGGGCGCGCTCGTGGTCCTGCAGCAGGATGTACACCGGTTTGCGCACGGGCAGCAGCAGTTGGTCGAGCGGGTCGTCCTTGCGCAGGCCGTTACGCGTCAACTGTTGGACGGGGCACTGCGGGCTCGGCTCGACTGCTTGGCTCATGTCCTGGCTACTTATAGGTTGGGATGTGCAGGGGCAATGATGGCTCTATGCTAGCAGCTCTTTTCACGTGAGTGAGTGCCCTGCGTCAACAAAGCGGGCAGAACGAATATTCAGTTGCTGACTGAATGGTCGCTTATGCGTACGGTGGTGTCTGCTTTATAGTGCAGCCATTCGGGCTTCCCGTGGCACGCTAGCGCAGGCCTGTGGTCAAAGCCCCTGAACCGTCGTGACTGATAAGGACAAAGCCATGCTGGACTGGAAAAACCGCGAGGCCAAAGCCGAGCCCCGTGAGCGTGTCGACGGGCGCGGCGCTGCCGCCCGTAGCTACCTTGGCGGCCTTTGGAGCCGTGCCCTGGGGACCCTGATCGGGTTGTACCTGCTGGTGTGTATCGGCCTGGGCTGGTACTGGAGCCAGGAGCCTGCTCTGTTCCCGGTGCAGCAAAACGCCCAGGCAGCAGCCGAACGTACTGGCCAGCAGATGGTGGTGGGCTATACCACCGTCGAAACCCTCAAGACCGTGGCCGGCACCTTGCTGAACAAGCCGGGCGGCTACATTTCCAACGACCGCTTCCCGCCAGGGCTGTGGATGGACAACATGCCAAGCTGGGAATATGGCGTGCTGGTCCAGGTCCGCGACCTGTCCCGTGCCCTGCGTAAAGACTTCGCCCGTTCGCAGTCGCAGTCCACCGAAGACGCCGACCTGGCCAAGGCCGAGCCGCGCTTCAACTTCGACAACAAGAGCTGGATCCTGCCATCGAGCGAGTCGGAGTTCGAAGAGGGCATCAAGTCGCTGACCCGCTACCAGACCCGTCTGGCTGCCGGCGACAAGGGCGCTATCTTCTATACCCGCGCCGACAACCTGAACAACTGGCTGGGTGACGTCGCCACCCGTCTGGGCTCGCTGTCGCAGCGCCTGTCGGCCAGCGTTGGCCGGGTCAAGCTCAACACCACGCTGAAGACCGAGTCGGTCGTTGCCGGCCAGGCGCCGCAGGTGGATGAGGAGCTGGTGGAAACCCCATGGCTGCAGATCGACAACGTGTTCTATGAAGCCCGTGGCCAAGCCTGGGCGCTGTCGCACCTGCTGCGTGCCATCGAGGTGGACTTCGCCGACGTGCTGGCGAAGAAGAATGCCACCGTCAGCGTGCGTCAGATCATCCGTGAGCTGGAGGCCTCGCAAGAGTCGCTGTGGAGCCCGATGGTGCTCAACGGCAGTGGCTTCGGCATGTGGGCCAACCACTCGTTGGTCATGGCCAACTACATTTCCCGGGCCAACGCTGCGGTTATCGATCTGCGTCAGCTGCTGTCGCAGGGTTGATGATGGCTATCAGCCCAACCGAGGCCGCCCATCGGGCGGCTTCCGACCGCGAGCTGGTCACCTGGGTGGACGAAACCGACCAGGTACTGGGCGCCTTGCCCCGTGCCGAGCTGCGCGAGCGTGGCCTGATCGGTCGTTGCACGTTCATTCTGCTGTTCAACAGTGCCGGTGAATTGTGTGTACACCGGCGTACGCTGAGCAAGGCGCTGTACCCCGGCTATTGGGATGTGGCAGCGGGCGGCATGGTCGCGGCTGGCGAAGCGTATGCCGAGTCGGCCGCGCGCGAGCTGGCCGAAGAGCTGGGCATCGAGGGCGCCGAGCTGCGCTTTCACGAGCGGTTCTATTTCGACCAGCCGGATAACCGCTTGTGGTGCGCGGTGTATTCGGCGGTGTCGGATGCGCCGTTGCGGTTGCAGCCGGAAGAGGTTATTGAAGCGCGCTTCATCGGTCTGGAACAGGCTGAGCAGGAAAGCCTGAGCAAGCCTTATTGCCCGGACTCGTTGGCGGCGTTGCAGCGCTACAAGGCCACTTTGTAGGCTCGGGTTTGCCCGCGAAATACCGGCCCAGACACCCGTTTCCCAGGGCAAGGGCTTTGCCCTTGTTCGCGGGTAAATCCGCTTCTACACAACCGGCGTATTTATCGTTACACTGCGCGCCCTTTTCGGGCTGCCGCAATTCTTGCAGCAGTAGCGCCGCCCCTGCCAGAGTGGGGCTTCGCGGTCGGCCTCAACCCCAAGGCACGACCAGTTTTTGTCCTCAGCACCGAGGAACAAAAGTGGCCAAGAAAGCTTCTTCCTTTTCCGCCCTTGGCGGTCTCGTGTACTCCACCGACGCCGGTCGGCACTGCCCCGACTGTGGCCAGCCGGTGGACGCCTGCACCTGCAAGCAGCAAATCATCCCCGAAGGCGACGGCATTGCCCGCGTGCGCCGCGAAAGCAAAGGCCGTGGCGGCAAGACCGTGACCACCGTCACCGGCGTGCCGCTGCCGCCCGATCAGCTCAAAGAGCTGGCGACCACGCTCAAGCGCCGCTGCGGTACCGGCGGCGCCTTGAAGGACGGGGTTATCGAGATCCAGGGCGACCATGTCGAGCTGTTGATCGGCGAGCTGACCAAACAGGGTTTCAAGGCGAAAAAGTCCGGCGGCTGAGGCCATCGCGCGATTTTTTGCCCAGCGCTTTCTAAACTCGTTCCCGTGGTCAGAGTCTATGCCTGAGCACGGATGAATCGTCATTTTCAGCTTTTACACTCGCCCCGCTGCCTGCGGGCAGTGTCTTCGACTTATCTATAGGGGACTTGAATGTCCGTACGACGCACACGCAAAGACGATGGTAGCCAATGGACCGTGGCCGACAGCCGCAGTGTTTATGGTATCCGCCATTGGGGCGCTGGCTATTTCGCCATCAATGAAGCCGGGCGCGTCGAAGTACGCCCCAACGGCCCTCAAAGCGCTCCGATCGACCTGTTCGAACAGGTCGACGAACTGCGCCAGAGCGGGTTGTCGCTGCCCTTGCTGGTACGCTTCCCTGACATTTTGCAGGACCGTGTGCGCCAGCTGACCGGTGCCTTCGACGCCAACATCGCGCGCCTGGAATACCAGAGCCAGTACACCGCGCTGTACCCGATCAAGGTCAACCAGCAGGAAGCGGTGGTGGAAAACATCATCGCCACGCAAAACGTTTCCATCGGCCTGGAAGCCGGCTCCAAACCCGAGTTGCTGGCAGTGCTGGCGCTGGCGCCGAAGGGCGGCACCATCGTCTGCAATGGCTACAAGGACCGTGAGTTCATTCGCCTGGCGCTGATGGGTCAGAAGCTTGGCCACAATGTGTTCATCGTCATCGAGAAAGAGTCGGAAGTGGCCCTGGTGATCGAAGAGGCCGCCGAGCTCAAGGTGAAACCACAGGTTGGCCTGCGCGTTCGCCTGTCGTCGTTGGCCTCGAGCAAGTGGGCCGACACCGGTGGCGAGAAGTCCAAGTTCGGTTTGTCCGCCGCCCAGTTGCTTTCGGTGGTGCAGCGCTTCCGCGATGCGGGCCTGGATCAGGGCATCCGCCTGCTGCACTTCCACATGGGTTCGCAGATTGCCAACCTGGCTGACTACCAGCACGGTTTCAAGGAAGCCATCCGTTATTACGGCGAACTGCGTGCGCTGGGCCTGCCGGTCGACCACATCGACGTGGGTGGCGGCCTGGGTGTGGACTACGACGGCACCCACTCGCGCAATGCCAGCTCGATCAACTACGACATGGACGACTACGCCGGCGTGGTGGTGGGCATGCTCAAGGAGTTCTGCGACGCGCAGGGCTTGCCGCACCCGCACATCTTCTCCGAGAGTGGCCGTTCGCTGACCGCGCACCACGCCATGCTGGTGATCCAGGTGACCGACGTCGAGAAACACAACGACGACGTACCGACCATCGAGAACAAGGAAGCCCTGCCCGAGACCGTGCAGTGGCTGGTCGACCTGCTTGGCCCGACCGACATCGAGATGGTCACCGAGACCTACTGGCGCGCCACCCACTACATGGGTGATGTGGCCGCGCAGTACGCCGATGGCAAGCTGAGCCTGGGCGAGAAGGCCCTGGCCGAGCAGTGCTATTTCGCCGTGTGCCGCCGCCTGCACAACTCGCTGAAAGCCCGCCAGCGCTCGCACCGCCAGGTGCTGGACGAGCTGAACGACAAGCTGGCCGACAAGTACATCTGCAACTTCTCGGTGTTCCAGAGCCTGCCAGACACCTGGGCCATCGGCCAGGTCCTGCCGATCATCCCGCTGCACCGCTTGGACGAAGAGCCGATGCGGCGTGCGGTATTGCAGGACCTGACTTGCGATTCCGACGGCAAGATCAACCAGTACGTTGACGAGCAGAGCATCGAAACCAGCATGCCGGTGCATGCGGTGAAGGAGGGTGAGGATTACCTGCTGGGCGTGTTCCTGGTGGGTGCCTACCAGGAAATCCTGGGTGACATGCACAACCTGTTCGGTGACACCGATTCGGTGAACATCTACCAGAATGCCGACGGCAGCGTGTACCACGCCGGTATCGAAACCCACGACACCATCGAAGACATGCTGCGCTACGTGCACCTGTCGCCGGAAGAGTTGATGACGCATTACCGCGACAAGGTTGCCAGCGCCAAGATCACTGCGCGTGAGCGGACCCAGTATCTGGATGCCTTGCGCCTGGGCTTGACCCGGTCTTCGTACCTGTCGTCGTAATTGACGGGGCCGCTCCTGCAAAAGCCTGTGCTGCCTTTTGTGGGAGCGGCCTTGCGTCGCGATATGAGGGCGAAGCCCTCACCAGCGTCACAACCGGTAAATATCCGGCCCTGGTCCATCGCACCAATGCCGCTACCTTTGAATGCAATGTTCAAAGGAGGACGATATGCAACGTCCAGGCTCCCATCGTTTACGTGGCGGTCGAGTGTCTGAATCCGGGCGCTTTTATCTGCTCACCACAACCACTCGTGACCGAACGCCGTTGTTCAAAGACTTCCGATTCGCCAGGACCGTGATCCAGCAGTTGCGGTTCAGCGATGAGCGCAAGGCTTGTCGATCGCTGGCATGGGTGTTGATGCCGGATCACCTTCACTGGCTTATCGAGCTGGGTCCAGTGAGCCTGGGTAGGCTGATGTGCGAGTTCAAATCCAGAAGCAGCTGTGCCTTGTACAAGGCCGGTGCTGAAAGACGGCATATCTGGCAAACCAGCTTTCATGACCGGGCTTTGCGTCGCGAGGAGGATGTGCGAGCGGTGGCCCGCTACATCATCGCCAACCCCATTCGGGCGGGCCTCGTGCGGCGGGCTGGCGAGTATCCCCATTGGGACTGTGTATGGCTGTGAGCATGTGAGGGCTTCGCCCTCATTTCGCGACACAAGGCCGCTCCCACAGTGACCGCGAAAGCAGGCCGACCCGCTATCCCATGTGGGAGCGGCCTTGCGTCGCGATGGGCCGCAAAGCGGCCCCAATCAGCGACACCACAGGTCTCTCTGCTGCAACCGCCACCCAACCCACCCCAACGTCACCGCCCGCAACCCCATGAACCCAAGAAACGCCATCCACAACCCATGGTTGCCCAACCCGCTCATGGCCACTGCCACCGGCAGCGCAATCAACACCGAAACCAGCATTGCATTTCGCATTTCCCGCGCCCGGGTCGCGCCGATGAACAAGCCATCCAGCAAGTAACTCCACACCGCGATCAGCGGCAGCAACGCCAGGTAGGGCAAATACGGATAAGCCGCCGCCCGCACACTTTCGATGTCGGTCTGCAAGTCGATGAACAGGTGCCCACCCAGCAGGAACAGCCCGGCAAAGCCCAGGCTGGTGATCAGTGACCAACCACAAGCGACCACCAGCGAGCGGCGCAAGGTGTCGCGGTCACGGGCACCAATGGCATGGCCGCACAAGGCCTCCACCGCATGGGCCAGCCCATCCAGCGCATAGGCCGTCAGCAGCAGGCCATTGAGCAACAGGGCGTTGGCCGCCACGGTCGCTTCGCCCAGACGCGCGCCCTGCACGGTAATCAGCAGGAACACCAGTTGCAGTGCCAGGCTACGCAGGAAGATGTCGCGGTTCACCGCCAGCAGTGGCCTCCAGGCCTGCCAGCGCTTGAGCGCTGCCCACACGATCTGCCCCGGGTATGCCCGCAGAGCCGGGCGGGTCAGGGCCAGGCCGAGCAGGGCGGCACTCCATTCGGCAATTACCGACGCCCGCGCCGAGCCCAGTACACCCCAGTCCAGGCCCAGCACGAACCATAGGTTCAAGGCGATGTTCAGCAGGTTGGTGGTCAGCAGGATGGCCAGTGGAGCCCTGGCGTTCTGCGTGCCGAGGAACCAGCCGACCAGCGCGTAACTGGCCAGCGCCGCAGGCAGGCCAAGCAGGCGGGTGTGGAAGAAGTCTTCGGTGGATTGCTGCAGGGCTGCGCTGGGTTGCATCGCATGGAGTGCCAGCTGGCTGAAGGGCAGGGCCAGCAGGCCGATCAACAGGGCGAAGCCGACCGCCAGCAGCAGCCCTTGCACCAGGACCTGGCGTAGCGCTGCACCGTCGCCACGGCCGGCGGCCTGGGCAGCGAAGCCGGTGGACCCCATGCGCAGGAAGCCCATCAGGCCGACCATGAAGGTGAACAAGGTGGCGCCCACGGCCACGGCGCCCAGTTGGTGGGCGTGCGGGAGATGACCGATGACCGTGCTGTCGACCAGCGCCACCAGCGGTACCGAAATGTTGGACAGGATCATCGGCGCGGCCAGCGCCCAGACCTTGCGGTGGGTGGGGCGGTGGCGCCAGTCGGCAGCGAGTTGGGGCATGTGCATTCCATGAGATTTTGGGGCCGCTGTGTGCCCCTTTAACGAATGGCCACAGTGTAACGACCAGGCAACCATTTAGCGCGACCATGGTCTGACCTGGCGCGCAACGCCGGGTGCTGCACCTGACGTTGAGCTATAGTTGCTGCCCTCACGTACACGCTGCCCAAGAGTTCCTATCTCATGTTCAACAAAGGATTGTTGCTGGCCTGCGCGCTGGCGTTGCTCAGTGCCTGTGACTCTTCCACGCCGGGTAAACCAGCACCGGTCGAGAAGTCTATGACACCCGCGCCCGCCGAAGCCTCCGCCCCCAAGCGTGAGGACCCGGCCATGCTCGCCAAGCGCTACGAGGGCCGCGAACTCACGGTGCTGGACGTATCGGAAGTGCAGCTCGATGGCGCGGCAACGCTGTCGATCAGCTTCTCCGTACCGCTGGATGCCAAGCAGGACTTCACCACCAAGGTGCACCTGGTAGACACCGTCAAAGGCAAGCTCGACGGTGCCTGGGAACTCTCCGACAACCAGATGGAGCTGCGCTTGCGCCACCTGGAGCCGCAGCGCAAGCTGGTGCTGACCGTCGACAAGGGGCTGCTGGCAGTCAACGGCAAGCAGTTGGACAGCGAGTCGATCACCCGCCTGGAAACCCGCGACATGCAGCCGACCATCGGCTTTGCCAGCCGCGGCTCTTTGCTGCCTACGCGCCTGGCCGAAGGCCTGCCGGTGATTGCCCTGAACGTCGACAAAGTGGATGTCGAGTTCTTCCGCATCAAGCCAGACATGCTCTCGACCTTCCTGGCCAACTGGGGACGCAACAGCAGCCTGTACTACTACCAGTCCAAGGAAACCCTGGACATGGCCGAGCTGGTCTACAGCGGCCGCTTCGATCTCAACCCGGCGCGCAACACGCGCGAGACCGTGTTGCTGCCGATTGCCGGCATCAAGCCGTTGCAGGCGCCAGGCGTGTACCTGGCAGTGATGCGCGCCTCGGGTACCTACGATTATTCTCAGCCGGCAACCCTGTTCACCCTTAGCGACATCGGCGTGTCGGCCCACCGCTACCGCGATCGCATCGACGTGTTTGCTCAAGCCCTGGAAGGCGGGAAGGCGCTTAGCGGCGTCAACCTGGAAATCCATGACGAGAAGGGCAAGCTGCTGGCCCAGGCCACCAGCGATGGCAAGGGGCATGCCCAGCTGCCGATCACGCCCAAGGCCGATACCCTGATCGCCACCCAGGGCGTGCATACCACGCTGCTGCGCCTGAACACCGCAGCCTTGGACCTGGCCGAATTCGACATTACCGGGCCTCAGGCCAACCCGCTGCAGTTCTTCATCTTCGGTCCGCGTGACCTGTACCGCCCGGGTGAGACGGTGCTGCTCAACGGCCTGCTGCGCGACCAGGACGGCAAGCCGGTCAAAGCCCAGCCGGTGAGCGTGGAAGTGCGTCGCCCGGATGAACAGGTGAGCCGCAAGTTCGTCTGGGAAGCCGACAGCAATGGCTTGTACCAATACCAGTTGCAACTGGCCACCGAGGCCCCGACTGGCCGTTGGCAGTTGCTGCTCGACCTGGGTGGCGGGCGCAAGCAGGTCTATGAATTCCTCGTTGAAGACTTCCTGCCCGAGCGCCTGGCGCTGGAGCTCAAGGGCAGCAGCACACCGCTTTCGCCGGATGAAGATGCGCGTATCCAGGTCAATGGCCGTTACCTCTATGGTGCGCCGGCCGCCGGCAACCGCCTGAGCGGTCAGGCCTATGTACGCCCGCTGCGCGAGGCCGTACCGGCGTTGCCTGGCTACCAATTCGGCTCGGTCACCGAAACCGATCTGAACCAGGACCTGGAACTGGACGAAGTCACCCTTGACCAGGCCGGCAAGGCGGTGGTCGATATCGAAAGCCGTTGGGCCGAAGCCCGCTCTCCGCTGCAACTGACCGTGCAGGCCAGCCTGCAGGAGTCGGGTGGCCGGCCGATCACCCGGCGCCTGGAGCAGCCTATCTGGCCGGCTGAGCGCCTGCCGGGCCTGCGAGGCCTGTTCGAAGGTGAGGAGACCGATAGCGACGGGCCCGTGGAATTCGAGTTCCTGGTGGCCGACCGCGACGGTAACAAACTGGCGGCCGACGCGCTCAAGGTGCGCCTTGTTCGCGAACGCCGCGATTACTACTGGAATTACTCGCAAAGCGACGGCTGGAGCTACGCCTACAACGAGAAGTTCCTGACCCAGAACGAAGAGACGATCAGCGTCAAGGCAGGTTCCACCGCCAAACTCAGCTTCCAGGTTGAGTGGGGCCCGTACCGCGTCGAGGTCGAAGACCCGCAGACCGGTCTGGTGTCCAGTGAGCGCTTCTGGGCCGGCTACCGTGCCCAGGACAACGCTGAGGGCGGCGCGGTGCGGCCGGACCAGGTCAAGCTGGCGCTGGACAAACCCTCCTACACCGATGGCGCTACCGCCAAGGTCACCGTCACTCCGCCCGCTGCGGGCAGCGGCTACCTGATGATCGAGTCCAGCGATGGCCCGCTGTGGTGGCAGGAGATCGATGTGCCCGCCGAGGGCAAGACCTTTGACGTGCAACTGGACAAGGCCTGGGCCCGTCACGACCTGTACATCAGCGCGTTGGTTATCCGCCCTGGTGAGCGCAAGGCCAATGCCACGCCCAAGCGCGCCGTGGGCGTGCTGCACCTGCCGCTGGACCGCGCCGAGCGCAAGCTTGCGCTGAGCCTGCAGGCGCCGGAGAAAATGCGCCCGAAACAGCCGTTGACAGTGAAGGTAAAGGCCGCCAACGCCGATGGCAGTGTGCCCAAGCAGGTGCATGTGTTGTTGTCGGCGGTGGACGTGGGCATCCTCAACATCACCGATTTCAAAACCCCCGACCCGTTCGCCAGCCTGTTCGGGCGCAAGGCCTATGGTGCCGATCAACTGGACATCTACGGCCAGTTGATCGAGGCCGGCCAAGGCCGCCTGGCCAGCCTGGCGTTCGGTGGCGATGCGGCGATGGCCAAGGGGGGCAAGCGACCCAACACTACGGTAACCATAGTCGCCCAGCAGAGCCTGCCGGTGACGCTGGACGACAAGGGTGAGGGCCAGGCTACGGTCGACATCCCCGACTTCAACGGCGAATTGCGGCTGATGGCGCAGGCCTGGACCGAAGAGCACTTCGGCATGGCCGAAGGCAAGACCGTGGTCGCCGCGCCGTTGATTGCCGAGCTTTCGGCCCCGCGCTTCCTGGCCGGTGGCGACCGTACCAGCCTGGCACTGGACCTGGCCAACCTGTCCGGCCGCGCCCAGCAACTGAGCGTCGAAATCACCACGGATGGGCAACTGAGCCTGGCGGCCAACGCCGTGCAGAGCGTTAACCTGGCCGAAGGGCAGCGTTCGACGCTGATGATTCCGGTGCAGGCCCAGGGAGGGCTGGGGCAGGGCAAGGTGCATGTCCGGGTGACGGGCCTGCAACTGCCGAACGAGCCGGTCAATGCGTTCGAACGTGAGTGGACGCTGGGCGTGCGCCCGGCCTACCCGGCAATGCTCAAGCACTACCGTGTGGCCTTGAAGGACCAGCCGTGGACTCTGCCCGAAGCAGACCTGGCCGCCTTCGAGCCCGCTGGCCTGGAAGCCAGCCTGGCCTTGTCGAGCCGGCCGCCGCTGAACCTTGCCGAGCAAATTCGCGCGCTGCAAGCCTACCCCTATGGCTGCCTCGAACAGACCACCAGTGGCCTGTACCCTTCGCTGTACGCCGATGCCGACAGCCTCAAGCGCCTGGGCATCAAGGGCGAGCCGGCGGATGTGCGCAAGCGCAAGATCGAAATGGGCATCGAGCACTTGCTGGGGATGCAGCGCTACAACGGCAGCTTTGGCCTGTGGAGTTCGGACAGCGAGGAAGAGTACTGGCTGACCGCCTATGTGACTGACTTCCTGCTGCGTGCCCGTGACCAAGGGTACGGCGTGCCCGCCGAGGCACTGAAGAAGGCCAGTGAGCGCCTGCTGCGTTACCTGCAGGAACGCAACCTGATCGAAGTCGACTACAGCGAGAATGCCGACCACACGCGCTTTGCGGTGCAGGCCTACGCGGCGCTGGTGCTGTCGCGCAGCCAGCAGGCGCCGTTGGGTGCCCTGCGCGGGCTGTTCGAACGTCGCGCCGATGCCCGCTCCGGTCTGCCGCTGGTACAACTGGCAGTGGCGCTGGACAAAATGGGCGACAAACCGCGTGCCGAGCAAGCCTTGCAGGCGGGCCTGGGCATTAGCCGTGGCAAAGGCTGGCTGGCCGATTATGGCAGCGCCCTGCGTGACCAGGCACTGATCCTGGCGCTGCTGCAGGAAAGCAACCTGGCCAGCAGCCAGGTCGATCAGCGCCTGTTCGCCTTGTCGGATGAACTGGCAGCCAACCGTTGGCTGTCGACCCAAGAGCGCAATGCACTGTTCCTCGCTGGCCGTGGCCTGCTGGGCAAGCCGGAAGGCCAGTGGCAGGCACGCCTGGACAGCGCGGGTGAAGTGCGCGAGTTGAACAATGCCGAGGCCGGTATGAAGCTTGAGGGCCCGTTGCTGGCTTCACCGCTGAGCGTGCAGAACCAAGGCAGTGAGACGCTCTATCAGCAGCTGACCTTGTCCGGCTACCCGCGCCAGGCACCTGCGGCAGGCGGCAATGGCATGCAGATTCACAGAGAGTACCTGGGTATGAATGGCCAGCCGCTGGACCTGCACAACCTGCGCAGTGGCGACCTTGTGCTCGTGCACCTGGCGCTCAAGGCTGAGGACCGCGTGCCGGATGCGTTGGTGGTGGACCTGCTGCCGGCCGGCCTGGAGCTGGAAAACCAGAACCTGGCTCAAAGCGCCGCCAGCCTGGACAACGCCAGCAGTGCAGTGAAGGCGTGGCGCGAGTCGATGCAGAACGCCAGCGTGGTGCATCAGGAGTACCGTGATGACCGTTATGTTGCCGCGCTCAAGCTTGACGGCTATGGCACCACCCACCTGCTGTACCTGGCGCGAGCAGTGACCCCGGGCACCTACCGCGTGCCGCCGCCGCAGGTCGAATCGATGTACCGGCCGAACCTGCAGGCCGTGGGCGATGGGCAAGGGGAGATGACGGTGAAAGCCCGCTAGAGACCCGCTCTACGCGGAAAGTGTGGGAGCGGCCTTGCGTCGCGATAGGGCCGCAAAGCGGCCCCGACAATTCAAGCGGCGAAGCTGAAAGCCTGGGGCTGCTGTGCAGCCCTGTCGCGACGCAAGGCCGCTCCCACAAAGACCGCGCAGATCAGTGGATCACCCAGCTCATCACCCACAGCCCCAGCACCAGCCAGATGATTCCGAGGATGATCGAGGCGCGCATGAATGCGCGGATTGCCGAGTACAGCAGCATCAGGCCGATGATCAGGGCCAGGATGCTCAGCAGCGAAGTGTCCATGCCCAAGGTGCGCGACAGGCCATCGATGAAGTTGCCACCGGCATTGGCCAGCAGGTTGAACAACCCGCTCAATGCGTCGACGATGAAGCGGATCAACGACCCCAGTGCCTGGCCCAGCCACTCGAAAAAACCTTCTACATGCATAGTTGCTTCCTGATGAAAAAATCGGCGAGGTTGTCGTCCCAAAGCCTTTGGCCATTACCTGGCCAGGTCGGTTCCCGATGCCAAGCTTAGCGCGACCACGCTGCCGAGCGGGCAGGTTGTTGCGTGCCACGCTGATCAGTCTGCTGGTGCTCGGCGGCCTGTTCTGGCTGGCTGACCGTGTCTGGCCGTTGCCGCTGCCGGGTGACGACCTGGCCCGGGTAGTGCTGGCCGAAGACGGCACGCCGTTGTGGCGCTTTGCCGATGCTGATGGCGTGTGGCGCTACCCCGTAAGCCCTGAAGAGGTTTCGCCGCTTTACCTGCAGGCTTTGCTGACTTACGAGGACCGTTGGTTCTACAACCACCCAGGGGTCAACCCGCTGGCATTGGCCCGGGCGGCCTGGCTGAACCTGCGCGGCGGGCGTGTTGTGTCGGGCGGCAGCACATTGTCGATGCAGGTGGCACGGCTGCTCGACCCGCACGACCGTACCCTGGTCGGCAAACTGCGCCAGCTATGGCGCACCTTGCAGCTGGAATGGCACTTGTCCAAGCGCGACATCCTGCAGATCTACCTGAACCGCGCACCTTTCGGCGGCACGCTTCAGGGCGTGGCGGCAGCCAGCTGGGCGTACCTGGGCAAGTCGCCCCTGCACCTGACACCTGCCGAAGCGGCACTGCTGGCCGTGCTGCCCCAGGCACCCAGCCGGCTGCGCCCGGACCGCCACCCCGAGCGTGCCCAGCGTGCCCGGGACAAGGTGCTGCAGCGCCTGGCTGAGTACCAGGTATGGCCGGCCCAGCAAATTCGCGAGGCGGCCGAGGAGCCGCTGGTGTTGGCGCCACGCCAGGAGCCGGCCCTGGCGCCATTGTTGGCCCGGCGCCTGAACAGCGCTGACAGTCCGCCGCTGATCCGTACCACGCTTGACGCTGCGCTTCAGCGGCGCCTCGAAGACTTGCTGCTGGGCTGGCGCGCACGGCTGCCGGAGCGTACCTCGGCCGCCATTCTGGTGGTCGAGGCGCAGAGCATGGCGGTGCGCGCGTACCTGGGCTCGATAGATTTGTCTGATGAGCGCCGCTTTGGCCATGTCGACATGGTGCGCTCGTTACGTTCGCCCGGCTCCACCCTCAAGCCGTTTCTTTACGGCATGGCGCTGGACGATGGCCTGATCCATTCCGAATCGCTGTTGCAGGATGTTCCACGACGCTATGGCGACTATCGCCCTGGCAACTTCTCCATGGGGTTCAGCGGGCCGGTGTCGGCCAGCTCGGCGCTGGCCCTGTCGCTCAACCTGCCCGCCGTGCAATTGCTGGAGGCCTACGGCCCGAAACGCTTTGCCGCACAACTGCGCATGGCGGGCATGCCGTTGATACTGCCCCCCCTTGCCGAGCCCAACCTGTCGTTGATCCTGGGCGGTGCCGGCAGCCGGCTGGAGGACCTGGTCGGCGGCTACGCGGCGCTGGCGCGGGGTGGCAACAGTGCGCAGGTGCGCTTGCAGCCACAGGCCCCCCTGGTGGAGCACCGGTTGCTGTCACCGGGGGCGGCGTGGATCATCCGGCGTATTCTCAGCGGCCAGGCGCGCCCGGACCGCGACCCGCACGCCGAACTGGTGCAGCGCCCGCTACTGGCCTGGAAAACCGGCACCAGCTACGGCTTTCGCGATGCCTGGTCGATTGGCGTGGGGCCGCGCTACCTGATCGGCGTATGGATTGGCCGCCCCGACGGTACACCGGTGCCTGGGCAGTTCGGCCTGGCGTCGGCGGCGCCGCTGATGTTGCAGGTGCACGATCTGTTGAGCAATCGCGACAGCCAACGCGGCATCAGCGTCCCGGTAGCGCCGGTACCTGCGAATATCGGCGTTGCAGCGATCTGTTGGCCGCTGGGTCAGCCGATGAGCAAGCAGGACACCAACTGTCGGCGTCAGCGCTTTGCATGGACCCTGGACGGCACCACGCCGCCAACCTTGCAGGCAGCCGACCAGCCGCTGGGCCTGGGTTTGCGCGAACAAGTATGGGTCAACGAGCGGGGCTTGCGGGTCGATGGCAGCTGCCCGGGCGCCAAGGCGCGTGACATCGCCCTGTGGCCGGCGCCGCTGGAGCCTTGGCTACCCCGTGTCGAGCGGCGCATGGCGCGTTTGCCGGCCATCGACCCGGCCTGCCCGCCGCAGGCGCCGGCCAGTGCACCACCGCTGTCGATCGTCGGCGTGCGCCCAGGCGACAATCTGCGCCGCCCGGCCACCAGCACTGAGCCGTTGCAATTGCAGGTATCTGCCTTGGGTGGTGGTGGACGGCGCTGGTGGTTCCTCAACGGCCAGCCGTTGGGTGAAACCCAGGGGCAGGACAGCTTGTTGCTGCGTTTGCCACAGGTCGGGCAGGCCGAACTCAGCGCGCTGGACGAAAGCGGTCAGACGGCGCGGGTGGCGTTCCAGGTCAGTGAGTAGGTGTTCGACGACAGCCGGGCCAGCACCTACGCTTGCAAGTGACGGGTGTGACCGGCTGGTGCCCCGCAACCCATGGGAACATGGAGTGCCCTATGCGTCCTCTGGTCGTGCCCCTGATGTTGCTGCTTTGGGCACTTGCTGCCCACGCCGACCCGTTGCCGGGGTTTCTCGACAGCCATGAATACGAGCGGCGTCTGCCCAGCGCCAACCTGCCGATGACGGACTACGCCCCTGTGAGCCCCCGCATACGGTTGGCAGGGGCGGCTATCGACAACCCCGACTGGGCCCCGGCCAACACCCGGCTGGTGCTGCAAAAAGTGCGCTTCGAGGGCGGCACGGTGTTCCCCTTGGGCGACCTGCGCGAACACTATCAGCCGCTGATCGGGCGCGAAACCACGTTGGGTGAATTGCAGCAATACACCCAGCGCCTGACCCAACGCTACCGGCAGAAGGGCTACTTGCTGTCGTATGCCTACCTGCCTCCTCAGGATGTGGCCGATGGCAGGGTCGACGTGGTGCTGGTCGAAGGTTACGTACGTGATTACCACGTGGAAGGCGATATTGGACCGGCCAATGAGTATTTGCAGCAGTTGCTGGCGCGCATTGAGGCCGAGCGCCCACTGAGCCGCGAAACGCTGGAGCGCTATCTGGGCCTGGCTACGCGCATGCCAGGGGTCGTGGTAGAGGCCGAACTGGCAATGGCACGGGCTGCCGATGGTGTCGCCCAGCTGACCGTGCATGCGCGGCGCAAGCAGCTCAGCGCCGCTGTGACCGTGGCCGACTCCAGCCGTGATGCTGCACAGGCCCTGATCACCGTAGCCAGCAATGCCCAGACCCGCCATGGCGAACGCGTCACGGCCAGCTGGCTGCTGCCCCCTGGCAATGACCGGGTCTATTACCAGCGCCTCGATTACAGCCAGTACCTGGACGCCGCCGGTAGCCAACTGCTGCTGTCGGCGTCGCGCTACCGCAGCGAGCCCGGCACGCGCATACGTTTGGACGATGGCCGCGATATCACCCGCGAGCACGACAGTGAGCGCTATGCGATCGGCCTGCGTCAGCCGGTGGTTGTCAGGCCGAATGAGTGGCTGGCGGTGCAGGGCCACCTGTACTCGGTCAGTGAGCATGATGAAGACCGGATGGCCGAGCAGCCAACGTCTCGCAAATACGACACCTATGTGCGGGCGCTGTCATTCGAAGGTGACTGGCGCAAGGTGGAGCAGGGGCGTTTGCGTATCGTCAGTGCCGGGGTCCATCAGGGTCTGGACTACCTGGGGGCACGCAGCGATGCTGACTACGATCTCGACTTCCTGCGCTTGCGGCTTTCCGGTTTGCAGAGCGACACGCTGCTGGATAACTGGCAGGGGGTGGTGTCCGGGGCGTTGTACTGGAGTGATGATCGCTTGCCCGACAGCGAGCGTGCGGGGTTTGGCGGGCAGAATTTCGGGCGCGGTTACCCGCGCGATCAGGCGGACGGTGACAAGGGCTGGGGTGTGGCTTACGAGCTCAACTACAGCGTGCGCAGTAGATGGCTTGCGCAGGTTCAACCCTATGCGGTGGTGGATACCGCTCAGGCCTGGCATAACCGGGGACCGGTGGAGGACGCCCATCTGGCTTCGCTGGCGCTGGGTGTTCGGTTAGGGGGTGGGCATGTGTTCAATGTGGCGCTGGAAGTGGCCAAGCCGTTGGCGGATGTGGCGCTGGATAGCCTGGACCGTGGGCCTCGGCTGTCGTTGAACCTGGCGATCCAGTTGTAGCAGGCAACTATGGGCTTGCAGGAGCAGCCTTTGCAGCACGAGGCCGCTCCAGATGGTAAGCCGAGCCTTCACTCAATGGGTCGTGAACCGCTGGTGCACGGGTGACGAGCTGGGGGTCAGCGCCAGAGCCAGCTGGGTGCGGTTGTGCATATGCGTCAAACGCAATACCTGAGACACATAGAGCTTCACGGTGTTTTCGGTAATGCCCAGTTCGCAGGCGATCTGGTAATTGGTCTTGCCCTTGCCTACCAGGCGCGCCACTTCCAGCTGGCGTGGAGACAGTTTCTCGAACGCTGCTGGCAGCTCGCTTTCGCTTTCTTCTGCATCACTGGCACGCCGGTGGGTGCCTTGGCCACGGGCTTTTTCCAGGTCCTGATACAGTTCGTCCACCGACTCGGCCAGTTCCTGCAAGCGCTGGTTCAACCCACCCAGATCACGGAGGTTGCGCTGGCGCTCCAGCAAAGCCGCTTCTTGCCGACGGACGCCTGCCAGCAGTTCATCAAGGTCCATCGGCTTCTGGTAGTAATCGGCAAAACCTTCGCGTATCGCCCGGATCAAGTCCTGTTTCTCGGCACGCCCTGTCAACATGATGGCTTCGAACGTGCGCTGGCTGCCGTTGATTTCCTTCAAGGCGCGCACCAGCTCGATGCCATCCCGATCGGGCATGTGCAGGTCACAGATGAGCAAGCCGATGGTCGGGTCTGCCACATAGTGCTCGATGGCTTCGTCGGTTGAGAGGGCTGTAACGCAGGCATAGCCCTTGGTTTCGAGGAATTCACTCAGCTGTTCGACAATGACCGGTTGGTCATCAACCACCAACACCTTTACTTCACTCACTGATCTGGACACGATCAACTCCCTGTTCTTATACGCCCTGCTCCCGTGCCAGACGCTCTGACAGCTTAAAAGTAGTCGCACTCAGCGAATATGTACAAGGTCTGTACAAGTCATCGGACTACTGGAAGGGTTATTGGATCCATACGGCCGTTAGAAGAAAACCTGATAACACATAGGGGACGAACGCCTGCTTGTCGCCCATTTCTTCGGTCAGGGCCTGCAAACGCTTCTTTACCTTGGGGTTGAGCAGAGTCCACAGGCGGCGGCGGGTCAGTAGCCAGACCAGTACAGTGACACCCGCGCCAATGAAGGTGCCGAGCACATATTGCGGGCTGGTGGCCAGGGCCAGGGCGCCCATCAGCTTGACGTCGTCGGCGCCGAAGCGGCCGAGCATGTAGCCTGGCAGGGTCAGCAGCATGACGATGGCCAGCGCCCAACCGGCCTCGCTGGCTTCGGCGCCTATCCAGCTGTGACCAGTGCTGAACAGCCAGGCCAGGGCGCAGCCAGCCGCCCCCAGGGTCAGCACGTTGGATATCTGGCGTTGACGCACATCCTGTTCGGAGCACAAGGCAAGCCACAGCAGGAGAACAATGCTTTGCATTGGCAGGTCGCCTTTCCCAAATGTTGAACACTTCTACCCGGTCAGTCAGGTTTCCTTAAAAGAAGATAGACGGGAACGTGCGGGGGAGTGCGGTTGGCATCGGAAAAAAGGCGTGCGTGGAATGGATTTTGTCGTAGCTGACACAGGCCAGGCCGGTGACGCAGTCGTACTCGTAATCGCCATCTATGTAGGCGTGGGGTCACCCGCGAACATCCGCGAAGCCGGTGCCATGCACCGGGCCAATTGCTTCGCGGGTAAACCCGCTCCCGCCGGGCCACGGTGCATGCAAAAGCCGCGTTCCAACGCTATTTTTTGCTGCCCGGTGGGTAGTTGCCCAGCACCTTGGCCACGGTATTGCGGATTGCGCTGTTGCGTTCTTCCGGGCTTGGCGGGTAGTTGTTCATGATCTGCTCGGCACTGCCGCGCCATACCAGCTTGCCGTCACGCCCATCGAACATGTCGACCTGGATGGTGGCGACCTTGTAGTCGACACTGCGGGTTTCGTTGTACATCGGGCCACCCCAGTAGCCGCCCCAGTAGCCACCCCAGCCACCGCCGTAGTTGGTGGTGATCTGTTGTTGGCGCTGCTCCACGATCAGGTATGTGCGTACTGTCAGGTCGGGCCGCGCTCCGCCTTGTACCGGGCGCAGGCCGCGCTGGTCGAGTTGGTCTGCCACCGCCTGGCGAATGCGCTGCTCGGTGAGGTCGCTCTTGATCCGTGGGTCATCCGGGCGGTACTGCAGGCCTGGCTCCTGCCATGCCCAGCTACGGTAGGCGGCAAAATCGCGGCTGGCATCGAAATCCTGCTGGACGTTGTTGCTGGAGCAGGCAGCGAGCAACAACGCGAATGACAGTAGAACGAGACGGCGCAACATGATGGTTCTCCGTTAGCTATTAACTGGGAGGATAGCCGCTGAGCGCCTTGTGCACAGAGTCGCGCAAGGCACTTTCGCGTTCGCGGGGCGAGTCCTTGTTGCTGCTGCTTTCGGCGCTGGCGCTCCAGACCGGCTGGCCGCTGCGGGCGTCGTACAGGTCGATGCGCACCACCAGGACTTCGACCTCGTAGGTACGCACGATGGGCACGCTGGCATAGCCTCCATAACCGTGGCGGTAGCCGCCATAGCCGACACCTCCATAGGGGTACGGCCCGTAGTAGGGGTCGTAGGTGTCGTAGTCACGCACTTGGCGCAAGCGTTTTTCCAGGCGCATATCGGCGCTCACCAGCAAGTCGCCAGGGCCTGCGCGAGAGGGGCGCAGGCCATGCTGGTCGAGCGCACCGCTGACGGCATCGGCCAGTTGCGCCGGGTCGGCATCGACAGTGCCGCTGGGCAACTGGCCGTTGCGCCAGCTCCAGCTGCGGTAGTGCCCATAATCACGAGCGGGCGCAGGGTAAGCACTGGCGTCGAAGGTGGTGGCCGCCTGGGCGGGGGCCGGTGGTAACGGGCGGCTGCTGGCCACATACGGGTTGCTGCCCTGGCAGCCAGCCAGGGCAATGGGCAGCAGGGCCAGGCACAACAGACGGTACGGCATGTATTTCTCCCGGCGCGGCGGATTAGCGGGGGCGGCAAACCCAGTGCAGGTAGCGGCCAAGCCCGGCGAAGGTGGGGTGGCGACGGTGGGCCAGTTCCATTTCCAGCAGGTCGAGCAGCTCGGCCTTGCCCTGGAATTCCTTGGGCATATAGTCGTGAAACACCCGCACGCCGCTTTCGCTTTCAACCAGCCACATAGGCTCAAGTTGCGCCTTGAGTTCGCGTGGATCAAGCGGTTTCTGAGGGGTCAGGCTCTGCTTTTCACCTTCCAGCCGGTTGCTGCGCAACTTGCGGAAATGGCCCTTGAGCAGGTTGCGATAGACCAGGGCGTCGCGGTTGTAGAAGGCCAGCGATAACCAACCGCCGGGGGCCGTGAGCTGGTGCAGCACCGGCAGGATGCTCTCGGGTTCGGCCAGCCATTCGAGCACGGCGTGGCAGAGCACCAGGTCGTAGCGCTCGGTCAGTTGGCCGAGGAGGTCTTGCCAGGGCGCCTGGATGAAAGTCGCGGTCTGGCCGGCTTCGGCAAAGCGTGCCCTGGCGCCGTCGAGCATGGGCGCCGCAGGTTCGGCCAGGGTCAGCTGGTGGCCGCGCTCGGCCAGCCACAAGGCCATGTGGCCCAACCCGGCGCCGATGTCGAGGATGCGTAGCGGGCGGTCGGGTAGCGCTTCGGCCAGGTCGGCCTGCAGCACGGCCAGGCGGATCGCACCCTTGGCGCCGCCATAGATCTTTTCGGCAAAGCGGGTGGCCAGCTCATCGAAATGACGGTCGTTCATCGGGCGAAGCGCCTCTCGCTGTCGGCCAGCTTGGCACGCACCACCTGGTCCATGTCCAGACCCAGTTCGCTGCACAGCAGCAACAGGTAGAGCACCACGTCACCGATCTCCTGGCCGGCGTGGGCGAGTTTGTCGGCAGGCAGCTGGCGCGATTCGTCCTCGCTCAGCCACTGGAAGATTTCTACCAGTTCGGCCATTTCGACGCTGGCGGCCATGGCCAGGTTCTTCGGGCTGTGGAAGCCGCGCCAGTCATTGGTATCGCGGATCTGATGCAGGCGTTGGGTGAGTTCTTGCAGGTTCATCGGGGGTCTCCTATTGCTGCATAGCTTCTGCCCAGGCCCGATGCAAAGCAAGCGTATCCGCCAGGACAGGCCCGGCCCTACAGGCTCTCCCAACGGCCGACCATATGCAGCACGTCCCCGTGCCCGTCCAGGCGCAGTTGGCCCGAAGGGCCCGCTTCACTGGCACTGAGCACCACCTCCGAAGGCAACCTCACCTGCTTGCGGAAGTCCACCTCAAAGGCATAGCCACTGTGCGGCAAGTGCCCGCGCAGCGCGGCCAAGGCCATGGCCTTGGTCCACATGCCATGGGCAATGGCCGTGGGAAAGCCGAACAACCGCGCACTGACGGCACTGAGATGGATAGGGTTGTAATCCCCGCACACCTTGGCATAACGCCGGCCGATATCACTGTCGGCGTACCAGCGGGTGGCCTCGGCCAACGGATCAGGCTCAGGGTCGGCGGGCTCACTTGCCTCGCCTTCCAGGGCCAAGCCACGCACCAACATGCGGCTGGTTTCGCGCCAGAGCAGGCCGATACCATCTTCAGCCTCGGTGACCAGGTCGAAGGTGCCACCTTTGGCATGGCGCTGCAGGTTGTGCGTGTACACCGCAAAGCGCAGTCCTTCGACAGCACCAAGCGGGCGCAGCACTTCGATGCGGTTGTGCAGGTGTACCAGGCCAAGCAGCGGGAAGGGGAAATCATCGGCCGTCATCAGCTGCAATTGCAGGGCGAACGCCATCACATGTGGATAGGTCCCCGGCAGGCGGCCATCATCGGGAAAGTGGCAAAGCCTTCGGTAGGCACCCAGATTGCCCGGCTGGACCCGAATGAAACAGCGCAGGCCATCGTCCGGCAGCCGTTCGCCGCTGATGGAGCGTTTGCTGGCTGCGCGCAGGTACAGGCTGGCGCGGGCGGCAGGGTTGTGCAGGTCGTGCCATTGTCGGCTCATGTTCAAGCCCCCATCAGTGCCTGGCCGCACACCCGCAGCACCTGGCCGTTGACCGACCCGGAGCCTGGCTGGCTGAGCCACGCAATGGCTTCGGCGACATCCTGCGGGCTCCCCCCCTGGCCCAGTGAACTCAGGCGCCGGCCCGCCTCGCGCAGGCCCATGGGCATGGCTGCAGTCATGTGGGTTTCGATGAAACCGGGAGCGATGGCGTTGATGCTGCCACCGCGCTCGGCGAGCCGTGGCGCCCAGGCCTGGGCCAAACCGATCAGCCCGGCCTTGCTCGCGGCATAGTTGGCCTGCCCGCGGTTGCCGGCAATGCCGCTGACCGAGGCCAGCAGGGTGATGCGCGCGTTTTCCCCCAGCGCACCGTTGTCATACAACGCCTGGGTGAGCACTTGCGGTGCCTTGAGGTTCACGGCCAGCACGGCGTCCCAGTATTCCGGCGTCATGTTGACCAGCGTCTTGTCGCGGGTGATACCGGCGTTGTGCACCACGATATCGATGCCGTCGGGCAGGGCCGCGAGCAGTTGCGTTGCCGCATCGCTCGCGCATATGTCCAGTGGCAGTGCCTTGCCGCCGAGGCGTGCAGCGAGGGCGTCGAGGTCCTTGCTGGCCTGCGGTACATCCAGCAGCAGCACATCGGCGCCGTCTCGTGCCAAGGTTTCCGCAATGGCGGCGCCGATACCGCGAGCAGCCCCCGTGACCAGCGCACGGCGGCCGCCTAGTGGGCGGGTCCAGTCCTCCACCTGGCTGGTGCAGCCTTGCAGGCGCAGTACCTGGCCAGAGATGAAGGCACTCTTTGGCGAGAGGAAGAAGCGCAGGGCGCCTTCCAGCTGATCTTCGGCACCGGGGGCGACATACAGCAGCTGGGCAGTAGCGCCATTGCGCAGTTCCTTGGCCAGTGAGCGGCTGAAGCCCTCAAGGGCACGCTGTGCAACGCTGGCCAGTGGGTCGTCGAGGCCTTCCGGTGCACGGCCCAGCACCAGTACATGGGCGCATGGGGCCAGGCTGCGTAACAGCGGCTGGAAAAATTCACGCAACTGCTTCAGTGCATCGCTGTCGGACAAGTGACTGGCATCGAATACCACGGCCTTGATTTTCGGCCCCAGGCCGGCCACCCAGGCTTCAGCCTGCAGGTTGTCGGCATTGAAGCTGTATACCTCGTCCGTGAGGCGCGGGGCGATGGCTTCGACCTGCTTCGCCAGTGGCCCGCCACCCAGTACCAGGGCACCTTCCACCGGCCGCAGGCGGCCAGCCTGCCAGCGCTCCAGTGGCGCCGGGCGTGGCAGGCCAAGGGCATCCACGAGGCGGCGGCCGAGATTGGAGTTGGCAAAACCGAGGTAGCGATCGCTCATGAGGGGTCTCCCGAAAGGCAAGCTTGAAAGTGTGGACCAACTTTGCGGCAGGGTCGTTCGAATGCGGTAAAAACACCTAGGCTGTACCGAACAAATTGTTTCAGGAGGAACACGCGCATGCGTTCAACTCGCCGGGTCGCAATCCTGGGCGGCAACCGGATCCCTTTCGCCCGCTCCAATGGCGCCTACGCTACGGCCAGCAACCAGGCGATGCTCACGGCCGCGCTTGAAGGCTTGATCGAACGCTATCGCCTGCACGGGCTGCGGTTGGGCGAGGTGGTGGCCGGTGCCGTGCTCAAGCACTCGCGCGACATGAACCTGACCCGCGAGTGCGTCTTGGGTTCGCGCCTGTCACCGCAGACCCCGGCCTATGACATCCAGCAGGCCTGCGGTACCGGGCTGGAGGCTGCGCTGCTGGTAGCCAACAAGATTGCCCTGGGGCAGATCGACTGCGGTATTGCAGGCGGTGTCGATAGCACCTCCGATGCGCCGATCGCCGTCAACGAAGGCTTGCGCCATATATTGCTGCAGGCCAACCGTGGCAAAAGCCTTGGCGAACGGTTAAAGCCCTTCCTCAAGCTGCGGCCTCATCACCTGAAACCCGAGCTGCCACGCAATAGCGAGCCGCGTACGGGGTTGTCGATGGGCGAGCATTGCGAGCGCATGGCCCACACCTGGCGCGTTGGCCGCGCCGAGCAGGACGAATTGGCGCTGCTTAGCCACCAGAAGCTGGCCGCTGCCTATGCCGAGGGTTGGCAGGACGACCTGTTGACGCCGTTTCTTTCGCTGGCACGGGACAACAACCTGCGCCCCGACCTGAGTCTTGAACAGTTGGCCAGACTCAAACCAGCCTTTGACCGCAGCGGGCAGGGCACGTTGACGGCGGGTAATTCCACGCCGTTGACCGATGGTGCTTCGCTGGTGCTGTTGGGCAGCGAGGCGTGGGCGCAGCAGCAGGGGTTGCAGGTGCTTGCCTATCTGGTCGATGGCGAAACCGCTGCGGTGGATTTTGTCACGGGGCGCGAAGGGTTGTTGATGGCGCCGGTGTATGCCGTGCCGCGCTTGCTGGCACGCAATGGCCTGACGCTGCAGGACTTTGACTACTACGAAATCCACGAAGCCTTTGCGGCCCAGGTGCTGTGCACGCTCAAGGCCTGGGAAGATGCCGATTACTGCCGTGAACGGTTGGGCCTGGAGGCGCCGCTTGGCGCGATCGACCGCAGCAAACTCAATGTCAGGGGCAGTTCGCTGGCGGCCGGGCACCCGTTTGCGGCAACCGGTGGGCGGATATTGGCCAACCTGGCCAAGCTGTTGGCAACGGCGGGTAAGGGGCGCGGGCTGATTTCGATCTGTGCGGCAGGCGGGCAGGGGGTGACCGTTATCGTCGAGCGCTGAAGTACCTCCAGGGTAACGGCAGAGGCGGCGAGTGCCTCGATCATGATCCAGCTGTTAGGCTTGTCTGGTCAGAACTAAAAGAAAATACCATGCCGATCATCGGACACCCCCGCGCTATCCCCGCGCTGGAACACCTGCCCAGACCCCTCTACGCCCGTGCCGAAAGCCTTGGCGCCGGATCGTGGACCACTCGCCACCAGCACGACTGGGTGCAATTCTCCTACGCCATCAGCGGCGTACTCGGCGTGTACACACGCGACGGCAGTTACTTTGCCCCACCGCAGTGGGGGGTGTGGATCCCCGCCGATGCCGAGCATGAAGTGGTCACCTCGATGCAAGCCGAGATGCGCAGCCTGTACGTGCGCCGCGATGCCTGCCCATGGGCGCCGGAACAATGCCGGGTGCTGGAAGTGACGCCGCTGGCGCGCGAGCTGATCAAGCAGTTCTGCCTGTTCCCGGCGGATTACCCAGAGGACGACAGCGCCGAGGCGCGACTGGTAGCGGTGCTGCTCGATCAGTTGCGCAGCTTGCCGGAAGTCGGTTTTTCGCTGCCGTTGCCCCGCCACCCTGGTTTGCTGGCGCTGTGCAATGGCTTGATCGCTGCACCAGACCAGCCGCAGACCTTGCAGCAGTGGGCGCGGGAGCTGGGGTGTTCGGAAAAGACGCTGATGCGGTTGTTTCAACGGGAGACCGGGTTGAGCTTTCGTAATTGGCGCCAGCGCATGCGGCTGTTGTCGTCGCTGGCGTTGCTGGAGGCGGGGGAGAATGTGACCGAGGCGGCGCTGGGGTGTGGGTATGACTCCACCTCGGCCTACATTGCGGCATTCAAGCAGCTATTTGGCGCGACACCGGGGGAATTGAAGCTCTGATTTTCGGTTTCCTGTGCCGGCCCTTTCGCGGGGTTATCCGCGAAAGGGCCGGCACAGGCCATGCATCATCAGGTGCGGAACCTGCGCACCAGCGTATCCAGCTCATTGGACAGCCCGGCCAGGCTCTCGGAGTCCTGGCGCGCCGCCTGGGCCAGCTCGGCCACCAACTGCGCATCCCCGTGAATCTGGCTGATGTGCCGGTTGATGTCCTCAGCCACCTGATGCTGTTCTTCGGCTGCCGTGGCGATCTGGGTGTTCATGTCGCGGATCACGTCCACCGACTCACGGATCTGCCCGAAGCTGTCGCGGGCCAGGCCAATGCGGCTGACCGACTGCTGCGACACTTCCAGGCTGGCGTGCATCTGCTCGGCCACTTCGGCAGTACGGCTGGCCAGGTTGCCCAGCAAACCGTCGATTTCGGCGGTGGAGTCGGCAGTACGCTTGGCCAGCGCCCGCACTTCGTCGGCCACCACGGCAAAGCCGCGGCCCTGCTCACCGGCACGGGCCGCTTCGATGGCGGCGTTCAGGGCCAGCAGGTTGGTCTGTTCGGCAATCGAACGGATGGTGCCGAGGATCGACTGAATGGCGTTGCTGTCACGCTCCAGCTGTTGGATCGACTGGGCCGATTGCTCGATTTCGTGGCTAAGGCGATCAACGCTGTGTACCGCCGCATCGATCTGCTGCTGCCCTTCGCGGGCCTGCTGCTGGCCGCTATCGGCCGACTGCGCCGCCTGGCTGCAGGACCGTGCCACTTCATTGGCGGTGGCGACCATTTCGTGGAATGCGGTGGAAACCATGTCCACGGCTTCGCGCTGGCGGCCGGCCGCCTCGGCCATGTCACTGGAGACGCGGGTCGAGCTGCTGGACGTGCTGAGGATCTTGCTGGCAGCAGTGCCGATGTGCTGGATCAGGCTGCGAATGGCACCGAGGAACTGGTTGAACCAGTTGGCCAGTTGCGCGGTTTCGTCGCGGCCGCGGATTTCCAGGTTGCGGGTCAGGTCACCCTCACCTTGGGCAATGTCTTCCAGGCCATTGGTGACGCTGTTGATCGGGCGCACGATCAGTTTGGCGAAGGCCGCACCGACCACCGCGAACAGCGCGGCCAACACCACAGCGATGACACCGATCAGCCAGGTGAGCCGGGTGGTGGTCTGCATCACTTCGCTTTGTTCGATCAGGCCGATGAAGGTCCAGCCCAGCTGCTGGTCGGGGTAGACGTTGGCCATGTAGTGCACGCCATTGAGTTCGACCTCGACCAGGCCTTTGCCGGCTTTGGCCAGCTTGGCATAACCGTCGCCAAAGCTTCCCAGCTGCTTGAAATTGTGGGTGGCGTCGCGCGGGTCGACCATCACGTTGCCGTTGCTTTCCACCAGCATCAGGTAGCCGCTTTCGCCCAGTTTGATCTGCTTGACGATCTCGGTCAGGCCCTTGAGCGACACGTCGATGTTGACCACGCCGCCGGGGTTGCCCAGCTGGTTGGCCACGGTGCGCACGGTACTGACCAGCACTGCATCGTCGGCGGCCCAGTAGTAGGCGCCGGTACGCATCGTCTTGCCAGGGTTGGCCATGGCAAGTTGGTACCAGGGGCGCGTGCGTGGGTCATAATTGACAAACTTCTGGCCGGCCGGCCAGCCGGTGTAGCCGCCGTCATTCACCCCGTAGGACAGGTAGGCGTAGGCGGGATGTGAGTTGGCCAGGCGAGTCATGAAGTCGAGAATTTTGCTGGCCTGCTCGCCCAGTTCGTAGGACGGGGTTGCGCTCATGTACTTGTTCAGCTCGCTGCCCGTGGCGGCAACCATTGGCTGGGAAGCCATGTACTCGACGTTCTGGTTGATCCCCTGGAAGAAGATGTTCATCGCATTGCTGACCTGGCGGATTTCCCGGCTGCTGCTGTCGAGGAATCCGTCGCGGGCTTCGCCGCGCAGGTTGATGACCACCAGGGTGGCCACCAGAACGATGGGCAAGCCGGCGATGACCGCGAATGCCCAGGTCAATTTCTGTTTGATGCTCATCGACGCTCCCGGAATTTTTGTTTTCGACACACGAGGCAGGTAGCAACTGCATCGGCAGCATCCGGGTTTTATGAAGCCAAAACGCCCGTATTTATTGGATAAAGTCGTGGTTGGTGACTATTCGGTCGTGTTTGGACATTTATGGCATGCCAAAGGCGCGTGGCAGCTCAGTGACAGCAGCTACCTGCAGCGCCATTGGCCAGGTCTTTGAGGATCGGGCAGTCCGGGCGGTCGTCACCCTGACAGTGCGAAACCAGCTCGCCGAGGGTGTCGCGCAGGCTCACCAGCTCCTCGATGCGCCGGTTCAGTTCATCGATGTGGTGCATGGCCAGCGCCTTCACATCGGCGCTGGCACGTTGGCGGTCCTGCCACAAGGTCAGCAACTTGCCGACCTCCTCGAGGGAAAAGCCCAGGTCGCGGGAGCGCTTGATGAAGGCCAGGTTGTGCAAGTCTTGCGCCTGGTACAGGCGGTAGCCGCTGTCGCTGCGAGTGGCGGGTTTGAGCAGGCCGATGGATTCGTAGTAACGGATCATCTTGGTGCTGAGCCCGCTGCGGCGGGCGGCCTGGCCGATGTTCATGGCGCCTCCTGGGTGCTGCTGGTGGGTTTCCACGTTTTAAGCCACAGTGCATTGCTGACGACGCTGACACTGGACAGGGCCATGGCGGCTCCTGCCAGTACCGGGTTGAGGTAACCCAGCGCGGCGAGCGGAATGCCGATCAGGTTGTAGATGAAGGCCCAGAACAGGTTCTGGCGGATCTTCGCGTAGGTCTTGCGGCTGATTTCCAGCGCGGCGGGCACCAGGCGCGGGTCGCCACGCATCAGGGTGATGCCGGCGGCCTGCATGGCCACGTCGGTACCGCCACCCATGGCAATGCCGATGTCGGCCGCGGCCAGCGCCGGTGCATCGTTGATACCATCGCCAACCATGGCGACCACTCCTTCCTGCTTGAGCGCGGCCACGGTCGCGGCCTTGTCGGCCGGTAGCACTTCGGCATGCACATCGTCGATGCCCAGGGCCTCGGCAACCACGTTGGCGCTGCCACGGTTGTCACCGGTCAGCAGGTGGCTGCTGATGTGTTGGGCGTGAAGGGTTTCGATGGCCTGCGCAGCGCCAGGCTTGAGGCTGTCACCAAAGGCGAACAGGCCCACCACTCTCGGTTGCTTGCCGCGCTCGATCAGCCACGACAGTGTGCGCCCTTCAGCTTCCCAGGCCTGGGCCTGGGCGGCCAACTCGCCGGGCTGCAGACCGCTTTCGTCAAGCAGTCGGCGGTTGCCCAGCGCCAGTTCACGGCCTTCAACGCGACCGGCAATGCCGCGCCCGGTCAGCGACTGGCTGTCGGCAACGGTTGGCACGTCCAGCCCTTGCTCTGCACAGGCCACCAGCACCGCCTTGGCCAGCGGGTGTTCACTCCCACGCTGCAGGGCGCCGGCCAGGCGGTAAAGGTCGGCGCTGTTGCCGTCCAGCGCCTGGCTGTGAACCACCTGCGGGCTGCCGGAGGTGAGGGTGCCGGTTTTGTCGAACACTACGCGGTTGACCGCATGGGCACGCTCCAGGGCTTCGGCATCCTTGATCAGGATGCCGTGGCGGGCGGCGACCCCGGTACCGGCCATGATCGCGGCGGGCGTGGCCAGGCCGAGGGCGCAGGGGCAGGCGATGACCAGCACGGCGACGGCGTTGATCAGCGCGGTTTCCAGCGGTACCCCAGCCAGCCACCAGCCAATCAGGGTGATCAGCGCCAGTACCAGCACGGCCGGGACGAACACCTGGCTGACACGGTCGACCAGCTTCTGGATCGGCGCTTTGGCGGCCTGGGCGTCTTCCACCAGGCGGATGATGCGCGCCAGCACGGTCTCGGTGCCCAGCGCCTGGGTACGCACCAGCAGCCGGCCTTCGCCATTGATGGCGCCACCGGTGACGCTGTCACCGGGTTGCTTGGGCACTGGCAGGCTCTCGCCGCTGATCAGGGCCTCATCGGCATGGCTGCTGCCGTCTTCGACCACGCCGTCGACCGGGAAGCGTTCGCCGGGCTTGACCAGTACCAGGTCGCCCACGCGCAAGTGGGCGATGGCCACGTCCTCTTCCACGCCGTCGACCACGCGCAAGGCGCGTTCCGGGCGCAGGGCTTCGAGGGCTCGGATGGCACTGGCGGTCTGGCGTTTGGCGCGGCTTTCCAGGTACTTGCCCAGCAATACCAGGGCAATCACCACGGCTGAGGCTTCGAAGTACAGGTGCGGGGCCATGCCGGCGGGAGCCTGTGCCCATTGGTACAGGCTCAGGCCATAACCAGCGCTGGTGCCCAGGGCCACCAGCAGGTCCATGTTGCCGGCGCCGGCGCGCACGGCCTTCCAGGCTGCAATGTAGAAGCGGGCACCGAGAATGAACTGCACGGGTGTGGCCAGCAGGAACTGCGCCCAGGCGGGTAGCATCCAGTGCAAGCCGAACGGTTGTACCAGCATGGGTAATACCAGCGGCAGGGCCAACAGCAAGGCTGCACCGACTGCCAGGCGCTCGTTGCGCAGGCGGCGCTGGACAGCGCTTTGGTCGTCCTTGGTCGATTGCGGCAGGCTGGCGCTGTAGCCTGCCTTTTGCACAGCGTCGATCAGCAGGTTGTCATCAAGCGCGGCAAGCACTTCGAGGTGCGCGCGTTCGCTGGCCAAGTTGACGCTGACCTGCTCGACCCCGGCCAATTTGCCCAGGGCGCGCTCTACTCGGCCGACACAACTGGCGCAGGTCATGCCGCCTATCTGCAGTTCGAGGGTGCGGGTTGGTACCCCGTAACCGGCCTCGCGCACGGCTTCGACCAAGGCTGGCAGGCTGGCAGGCGGGGCCAGAACCCGAGCTTTTTCAGTGGTGAGGTTTACGCTGACCTGTTCAGCGCCGGTGACCTTGCGCAGGGCGCGCTCGACCCGGCCAGCACAGCTGGCGCAGGTCATGCCGGAGATCGGCAGGTCGTATGTGGTGGATGCGGGCATGGCTCTCCTCCTTGGACAGGCCTCCAGCATCAACCTTGCCACGCAGGCAAGGTCAATAGCCCAGGTCGGCTCGTTTCAACTCCAGCCCATATTGCCCCATGGCGATGCGGTATTTGTTGATCTGGCCCGCCTGCAGATTCAAACGTGTGCTGCGCTGGTCCTCTATACCTGGGGCGCAACCCGGCATTTGCCCAGGCAGCAGGCGCAGGCGCACATCCACCGTGCCAGGCGGCAGGTTGAACGAGGTGGACTGCTCCTGGAAAACGCGCCCGGAAAGCTGGTCGTTGAGGTACACGCCGATTTCGCAACTGGTGGCCACTTCCAGGCGCTCCCGGGAAATGATCAGTACGCTGTAGGCCGAGTTGCCCTCGGCGAATGCCGGTGGCACCACAGCCAGCGCGCCCAAGAGCCCGACGACGCCCAATGCTGCCCTGAACATGAAAAATCTCCTGCTTGCCTGATCGTCAAAGGCGCAGCTTGGCCGACGCGGACGCGGATTTCCACCCCGGGTGTTGCAGGCAGGGCTTGACCTTGTCCTGATGGCAAGCTTGAGACTTGTGAAAAACCTGAAGGAGGTAACCCCCATGCAAGTGTTCAATGTACAAGGCATGACCTGCGGCCATTGCGTGAAAGCCGTGACCCGCGCGGTGCAGGAGCGGGATGCGGCGGCCAGGGTGGAAGTTGATCTGGCAGGCAAACAGGTGCGTGTGCAGAGCGAGTTGGCGCAGGAGCAGATCCTCACTGCGATTCGGGATGAGGGGTATCAGGCCGAACTCGCCTGAAGACCTGATTGCTCCCTCCGGGGCTAACAGTGTTGCAAATCTTTTCACATTGACAGGGTCCACAGCAGGTAGAATCAGTCACTTGCTTAGCCTGCTATGGATTCCTGATGAACCTGCGAATGGTGCTCATCCTGGGCGCACTCAGTGCGTTCGGGCCCTTGGCGATCGACTTCTACCTGCCAGCCTTTCCGGCCATGGCGCAAGCGTTCGCCACCGATGAAAAACACGTCCAGGCCACGTTGGCCGCCTACTTCCTGGGCCTGTCTATCGGGCAGTTGGCCTATGGGCCGGTTGCCGACCGCTTTGGCCGACGCAAACCGCTGATGTTCGGCGTTACGCTGTTCACCCTGGCATCACTGGCCTGTGCCTACGCCCCCAACCTCGATACCTTGGTGGTGGCGCGCTTCATCCAGGCACTGGGTGGTTGTGCCGGCATGGTGCTTTCGCGGGCCATCGTCAGCGACAAGTGCGACCCGGTAGCTTCAGCCAAAGTGTTTTCGCAACTGATGCTGGTCATGGGCTTGGCGCCGATCCTGGCACCGATGTTGGGTGGGGTGCTGGTGAACCTGGCCGGCTGGCAGTCGATCTTCCTTGCGCTGAGCCTGTTCAGTGCCGGCTGCCTGCTTGCGGTAAGCCTGGGCCTGCCGGAAAGCCTGCCCGAGCATATACCCCGCCAACCGCTGTCTGGCGCCTTGCGCCAGTACCTGCGGCTGCTGGCTGACCGGGTTTTTCTCGGCCATGCCCTGACCGGCGGTATCGCCATTGCCGGCATGTTCGCCTATATCGCCGGTTCACCTTTCGTGTTCATCAAACTGTATGGCGTGCCCGCTGAGCACTACGGCTGGCTGTTCGGTACCAACGCCGCAGGTTTTATTCTGGTGGCGCAGGTGAACGCCCGCCTGCTGGCCAAACGCGGGCCGGCCTTCCTGCTGGGCCGTGCGGTGTGGCTGTATCTGGTTGCGGGCCTGGTGCTGCTGGGCGTGGCGGCGTTGCGCCCTGCGCAATTGTGGCCGCTACTGGTGCCGCTGTTCATCTGTATCGCCAGCCTTGGTTGCATCATTCCCAATGCTTCGGCCTGCGCCATGAGTGGACAGGGCGCGCGTGCCGGCAGCGCCTCGGCACTGATGGGCTGCGTGCAGTTCAGCGTAGCTGCGGGTGCTGCGGCGCTGGTCGGGCTACTGCATGATGGCAGTGCGGTGCCCATGGCAATCGTGATCAGCCTGTGCGGGGCGCTGGTGGTCAGTGTTGCGCTGTTGACCCGGCGTTTGCAGGCCAAGGCTCCCGCATAAGCGGGTGAGGTGCCTGCAGCCGGGTTTCCAGCGTGGCGACGAAGGCGCGCGCCTCAGCCTCGCTGCGAAAACTGACCACATGCTGATCGAGCTGGACTTGCCAAGGGCAGGCGGGGTTTCGGCTCGACGCACTTACGATAATTTTCATCGCTGCATACCTCCAGGAAGGGGAGCCGCTCAAGTGTAGCGCTGGCCCGCCAGCCTGCCATGACACGGCTTCAGCCTCCTGACTGACGGTAAGTGTGTGCATTTCCCTGGCGGTGCTTCCTACTTTGGGCGCAATGCCTGCAAACCTGCAGAACCTTCGCTTTGTTTCGCGCTATTTGTGGAAGGTTGCTGTGGGCCACATCTGAAATGGCTGCAAGTTTGTTTTCATCAAGATGTTTCAGCGCATTTGTGTGGGTGTACCGGTGCCTTGTTTGACTTGGTTCCGGGGCGTTTTCGAAGCCGCTTCGCTGCTTGCAATGGGTAGGCATACCCAGTGGTTTTTCGTCATGAGTACGACGGCACCTGGTCGTCTGACCGGCGTTTTTCTGCGGCTTATACTGGCGAGCCAGGCCAGTGCCAGCGAGAGGCGCTTCCCTGGCAGGGTTGGCCATCGCATCCCCACCGTGAACTTGCAGGGAGTTATAAGGACATGAACGCAGCCAGCAGTATCAGCCAAATTGCCAGCCTGATGGCCGACCCCAAGCGCAGTGCCATGTTGTGGGCATTGATCGATGGCACACCACGGTTGGCCAATGAGCTCGCGATAATGACTGGCCTGACTTCATCGTCAGCCTGCGCACACCTTTCGCTGCTGTCGTCGGCCGGTTTGCTCAGGCATGAAGCCAGGGGCCGCAAACGTTACTTCTGCCTGGCTACCCCGCAGGTCGGAGCAGCGGTAGAGGCCTTGGCCAGCGTACAGCTGGAAAGCGCCAGGGGTACGCGTGCCGAAGCGCCGGTATCGTCGCTGCCGCTATCAATGCGCCGGGCGCGCCGTTGTGGCGATCACCTGGGTGGGGAGTTGGCCAGTGAGCTGTACCATCGCATGGTGGTGGCTGGCTGGTTGGAAGGCAGCGGACGGCACTTGAGGGTCAGTGACGAGGGGCGGGCGCAGTTGGCCTTGGTCGGGGTGTACATCGATGCCCTGGCGCCACACCAGCAACGAGGTTGCGTGATCTGCCGCTGCACCGAATGGAATGACCAGGGCCCGCATCTGGGTGGCGTACTGGGCCAGGCCTTGTTCAGGTTGTTCCTGCAATCTGGCTGGATGCGCGAGTTGGAGGACTCGCGGGCACTGCATATTTCGGCGCTGGGTATCCAGCAGATCAATCGCATAGCCCGCGTGGCGACGTTGCAGGTCGGTTGAGCGCAACGTCGTCATGCTACTCAAACCAGCCGTGCGTCCAGGCTGTTCTGCGCCAGGCGACGTGCCTGGTCTTCGGTCATGCCCAAGTGGGTATGCAGAGCGTGGAAGTTCTCCGTGACGTAGCCACCGAAGTAGGCCGGGTCGTCCGAGTTGACGGTGACTTTCACACCACGCTCGAGCATGTCGAGGATGTTGTGCTGGCTCATATGGTCGAACACGCAGAGCTTGGTGTTGGACAGCGGGCACACCGTGAGCGGGATCTGCTCGTCGATGATGCGCTGCATCAGGCGCTCGTCCTCGATGGCGCGCACGCCATGGTCGATACGTTTGATCTTCAGCAGGTCGAGGGCTTCCCAGATGTACTCGGGCGGGCCTTCTTCGCCAGCATGGGCAACGGCGACGAAGCCTTCGCTACGGGCGCGGTCGAACACCCGCTGGAACTTGCTGGGTGGGTGGCCCATCTCCGAGCTGTCCAGGCCTACGGCAATGAACGCATCGCGGAACGGCAATGCCTGATCGAGGGTCTTTTGCGCTTCATCCTCGCTGAGGTGGCGCAGGAAGCTGAGGATCAGGCCGCTGCTGATGCCCAGTTGTTCGCGGCCATCCTTGAGCGCCTGGCTGATGCCGTTGAGCACCACTTCGAAAGCAATGCCGCGGTCGGTGTGGGTCTGCGGGTCGAAGAAGGGTTCGGTGTGGATCACGTTCTGGGCCTTGCAGCGTTGCAGGTAGGCCCAGGTCAGGTCGTAGAAGTCCTGCTCGGTGCGCAGCACATCCGCGCCCTGGTAATACAGGTCGAGGAACTCCTGCAGGTTGTTGAAGGCATAGGCACCGCGCAAGGTCTCCACATCGGCCCAGGGCAAGGCGATCTTGTTGCGCTCGGCCAGGGCGAACAGCAACTCTGGCTCCAGTGAGCCTTCCAGGTGCAGGTGCAGTTCGGCCTTGGGCAGGGCGTTCAACCAGTCATACATAGTGGTCATCTCAATCAGGTACGGTTGCGGCCATTCTACAGGGGCTGGCTGGGCAATGCGCCCAGCCGGGCTGCGACCTGGTGAATCACCAGACCAAGGGTTCGCCCTTGTAGTTGATGAAACGCAGGCCGCCCTTGCCGCTTTGGGCCTTGATCTGTTCGATCATGCCGCGGGTGCTGGTGAGCACATCGATTTCGGCGTTTTCGCCACCCATGTCAGTTTTCACCCAGCCCGGGTGCATGGCCAGCACGCACAGGTCCGGGCGCTGCTGCTCAACGAAGAAGCTGTTGATCATCGAGTTCAGTGCCGCCTTGCTGGCCTTGTACAGGCAGATTTCGCCACCGTCTGGGATGGTGACGCTTCCCAGGATCGAGCTCATGAAAGCCAGCACACCACTGCCTTCGCGTATTTGACCCACCAGGCGGCGAGCCACGCGTATCGGCGCCACGGCGTTGGTCATGAACAGATCGCCAATGTCGCTGTTGTGTACTGCCTCCAGGTCTTGCGGCAGGGGGCCCATGACCCCGGCGTTGACGAATATCAGGTCGAACACCTGGCCTTGCAGGCGTTGCTGCAGGCTGTCGAGCTGAACGGTGTCGTTCATTTCCAGCTGCTCAATGTGCACGCCGGGGACGTTCGCCAGGCCGCCGGGCTGCTGCGGGTTACGGACGGTTGCAGTGATGTGCCAGCCGTCTTCGTGCAGGCGTTGTACCAAACCCAGGCCAAGCCCGCGCGAGGCGCCGATGATGAGGGCAGTTCTTGAATTAGCCATCGGAACATTCCTTTATCGGTGTAGGAGAAAGGAATTGAGCATACGTCACGGCGAATACGCGTGCCTGGTTTGCGTCTGGTTAAAAAATGGTCAGTTTTGTCTGGGCCTTGCGGTGCCGGGCGCTTCGCCCGTTGGCGCACGGGTTATCCACAAGCTGGTCCACAGTTATTGTGTGCAAGGTGAGCAAGAGGGGTGCGGCTTGGATGGGCGGTTCGCTGGGGATAAGTCGCGCACATTCAGCAGTTTACGACTGTCATCAAATAGTGATCAAAATATGATCAAAGCTCTGGGGGCCTCGAAATCACTAGCCTGCAAGAGAGTGCCCCAAGCTTATCCACAGGCGGGCCCACAGTTGTTGTGGGCAATGTTCAGCGTGCTTCGAGCAAAATACGCCCGCGGCTCAGGTCCGCCAGTTGCTGTTGCAATGGCGCCAGGTGGGCGTCACCGAGGGCAATCACCAGGTCCACACCATTGGCGGTGAACTGTTCATCCAGGACCAGGCCGTCAACCTCGGCCAGACGCAGCTTCACCAGCGCCAGCTCGCTGAAACTGCAACTGCAGCTGAAATGGCTGCGCTGCACCAGCAGGCGTTTGGGCGCCTGTTGCAGGCACTTGTTGGCGCCGCCGCCATAGGCCCTGGCCAGGCCGCCGGTACCCAGCTGGATGCCGCCGTACCAACGGATCACCAGCACCACCACCTGATCGCAGTCCTGCGCTTCGATGGCTGCCAGGATCGGCCGCCCTGCGGTGCCGCCGGGTTCGCCGTCGTCACTGCTGCGGTACTGCGCGCCGAGTTTCCAGGCCCAGCAGTTGTGGGTAGCGGCCAGGTCGCTGTGACGTTCGATGAAACTCATCGCTTCGGCGGCGCTGCTGATCGGCCCGGCGAGGGTGATGAAGCGGCTTTTGCGGATTTCCTCGCGGTATTCGCAGAGGTCGAGCAGGGTAGAAGGCATAAAGGACGGTCAGGCAGCCGGCGTGATGCCGCAGCCCTTCAGAATGATGTGGATAAGGTTGTTGCTCGCGTCTTCCATGTCCTGCTTGGTCAGGCGGCTGCGGCCAGTCACCTGGCAAATCTGGGTGGCGAAGTCAGCGTAGTGCTGGGTGCTGCCCCAAAGCAGGAAGATCAGGTGTACGGGGTCGACCGGGTCCATCTTGCCTGCTTCGATCCAGGCCTGGAATACCGCAGCACGGCCGCGGAACCATTCGCGGTAGTCGGCACTGAAGTATTCGGTCAGGCAGGTGCCACCGCTGATCACTTCCATGGCGAAAATGCGCGAAGCTTGCGGGTTGCGCCGGGAGAACGCCATCTTGGTGCGGATGTACTGGCTCAGGGCTTCACCGGGGTCGTCATCGACGCTCAAGGCGTTGAAGGTGCTGTCCCACAACTCGATGATGTTGCTGAGCACGGCGATGTACAGGCCCAGCTTGTTGGTGAAGTAGTAATGCAGGTTAGCCTTGGGCAACCCCGCCTTGAGGGCGATGGTGTTCATGCTGGTGCCCTTGAAACCATGGCGGGCGAATTCATCTTCGGCGGCCTGGATAATGGCCTGTTCGTTCTTCTGGCGGATACGGCCCGCGGGCTTGCCCGAGGCGGAGAGGCGATGCGCAGGGACTTCTAGGGTCATGGACGATTCCGTACGGTGCAGTGGCTGCGGCTGTGGGACAAGATTACCTGCCTGTGCCGAAGTGACAAGCGTTTGCGGCACAGACAGGCATCAACGTGTCGCAGCCAGGCTTTCGAGGAAGCTTTCCAACACCAGGTTGGGGCGCCGGCCTTTGCGGGTAACCCAGCTCAGGCTCAGGTCATAAAAACGCTCCTTGGGTTTGAGCGCACGCAAACGGCCTTGCTGCACCCAGAACATGGCGTAGTGGTCGGGCAGGTAGCCGATATAGCGCCCGGTAAGGATGAGAAACGCCATGCCCTCGCGGTCAGAAGCACTGGCTGTGCAATTCAGCGCCTGGTAGTGCGCCTGGATGTCGGCCGGCAGGCGGAAGGTGGGGGTGATGGCTTCCTGGCTGTTGAGGCGCTCGTCGTCTATCTGCTGGTCGTCGGCGTAGAACAGCGGGTGGCCAACCGCGCAGTACAGCAGCGAGCGTTCGCTGTACAACGGTTGATACTCAAGCCCCGATAACGGGCTGGTCTGTGGTACGACGCCAACGTGCAGGCTGCCGTCGAGCACGCCGTGCTCGACCTGGCTGGGGGCGATCATGCGGATCTGGATGCGCACATCAGGGCCCCGATCCTTGAGTTCCGCCAGGGCATGGGTGATACGCATGTGCGGCAGGGTCACCAGGTTGTCGGTCAGGCCGATGTTCAGCTCGCCGCGCAAATGCTGGTGCAGGCCGTTGACCTCGGTGCGGAAGGTTTCCAGCGCGCTGAGCAGTTGCAGGGCTGAATGGTAGACCTCGCGGCCTTCCTCCGTCAGCGAGAAACCGGCGCGGCCGCGCTGACACAGGCGCAGGCCGAGGCGTTGCTCGAGGTCGTTCATCTGCTGGCTGATGGCCGAGCGACCAATGCCCAGTACGTTTTCGGCAGCCGAGAAGCCACCGCACTCGACGACGCTGCGATAGATCTTCAGCAGGCGGATGTCGAAATCGCTGACTTGGGCGAGTGGATCGGGGCGTCGGCTCATTAGTTTAGTCACGGCCTGTCTGAAGGTTAGAAATGTAGGCTTTTTCAGACTCTATCGCCGTGCCAATTTAGCTGCAACAACATCCATCGTTGCCTAATCGTCTTCCGAGGAACCGCCGATGAACATGCCCGAAACTGGTCCTGCCGGTATCGCCAGCCAGCTCAAGCTGGACGCCCACTGGATGCCCTACACCGCCAACCGCAACTTCCAGCGCGACCCACGCCTGATCGTGGCGGCCGAAGGCAACTACCTGGTCGATGACCACGGGCGCAAGATCTTCGACGCCCTGTCCGGCCTGTGGACCTGCGGCGCAGGGCACACTCGCAAGGAAATCGCTGACGCGGTGACCCGTCAACTGAGTACGCTGGACTACTCCCCAGCGTTCCAGTTCGGCCACCCGCTGTCGTTCCAGCTGGCGGAAAAGATCGCCGAGCTGGTTCCGGGCAATCTGAATCACGTCTTCTATACCAACTCCGGTTCCGAGTGCGCCGATACCGCACTGAAGATGGTGCGTGCCTACTGGCGCCTGAAAGGCCAGGCAACCAAGACCAAGATCATCGGCCGTGCCCGTGGTTACCATGGCGTGAACATCGCCGGTACCAGCCTGGGTGGCGTCAACGGTAACCGCAAGATGTTTGGCCAGCTGCTGGACGTCGACCACCTGCCTCACACTGTATTGCCGGTGAACGCCTTCTCGAAAGGCTTGCCGGAAGAGGGCGGTATCGCGCTGGCTGACGAAATGCTCAAGCTGATCGAGCTGCACGATGCCTCCAACATCGCAGCAGTCATCGTCGAGCCGCTGGCCGGTTCGGCCGGTGTGCTGCCGCCGCCAAAGGGTTACCTGAAGCGCCTGCGTGAAATCTGCACCCAGCACAACATTCTGCTGATCTTCGACGAAGTGATCACAGGCTTCGGCCGCATGGGCGCGATGACCGGCTCGGAAGCCTTCGGCGTTACCCCGGACCTGATGTGCATCGCCAAGCAGGTGACCAACGGCGCCATCCCGATGGGCGCAGTGATTGCCAGCAGCGAGATCTACCAGACCTTCATGAACCAGCCGACCCCGGAATACGCCGTGGAATTCCCACACGGCTACACCTATTCGGCGCACCCGGTAGCCTGTGCCGCCGGTCTCGCCGCGCTGGACCTGCTGCAGAAGGAAAACCTGGTGCAGTCCGCGGCTGAACTGGCGCCGCATTTCGAGAAGCTGCTGCACGGCGTGAAGGGCACCAAGAATATCGTCGATATCCGCAACTACGGCCTGGCCGGCGCCATCCAGATCGCCGCCCGTGACGGTGATGCCATCGTTCGCCCTTACGAAGCGGCCATGAAGCTGTGGAAAGCGGGCTTCTATGTACGCTTTGGTGGCGACACCCTGCAGTTCGGCCCAACCTTCAATACCAAGCCGCAGGAACTGGACCGCTTGTTCGATGCTGTTGGCGAAACCCTGAACCTGATCGACTGATCTTTCCGATATTGATGCCAGGCGTATGCCCGCAGCGCGCGCCTGGCTCTCCTTTGTTTATCTGGAGTTTTGCATGAGCATTGTTCAGCACCTGATTCACGGCGAACTGGTTACCAAGGGTGAGCGCACCGCCGATGTCTTCAACCCGTCCACTGGCCAGGCCGTTCGCAAGGTCGAACTGGCCAGCCGCGCAACCGTGCAGGAAGCGATCGACTCGGCCAAGGCAGCCTTCCCGGCCTGGCGCAACACCCCTCCGGCCAAGCGCGCCCAGGTGATGTTCCGCTTCAAGCAACTGCTGGAGCAGAACGAAGCCAAGATTTCGCAGATGATCAGCGAAGAGCACGGCAAGACCCTGGAAGATGCCGCCGGTGAACTGAAGCGTGGTATCGAGAACGTCGAGTTCGCGTGTGCAGCCCCAGAAGTGCTGAAGGGCGAGTACAGCCGCAACGTCGGTCCGAACATCGACGCCTGGTCCGACTTCCAGCCGCTGGGCGTGGTTGCCGGTATCACCCCATTCAACTTCCCGGCCATGGTGCCGCTGTGGATGTACCCGCTGGCCATCGCCTGTGGCAACGCATTCATCCTCAAGCCTTCCGAGCGTGACCCGAGCTCGACCCTGTACATTGCCCAGTTGCTGCTGGAAGCTGGCCTGCCGAAGGGCATCCTCAACGTCGTGCACGGTGACAAGGAAGCGGTGGATGCGCTGATCGAAGCGCCGGAAGTCAAAGCACTGAGCTTCGTGGGCTCGACCCCGATCGCCGAGTACATCTATGCCGAAGGCACCAAGCGTGGCAAGCGTGTACAAGCCCTGGGTGGCGCGAAGAACCATGCGGTGCTGATGCCGGATGCCGACCTGGACAACGCCGTCAGTGCACTGATGGGCGCGGCTTACGGTTCGTGTGGCGAGCGTTGCATGGCCATTTCGGTAGCCGTGTGCGTGGGCGACCAAGTGGCCGATGCCCTGATTGCCAAGCTGGAGCCACAGATCAAGGCGCTGAAGATTGGTGCCGGCACCTCGTGCGGCCTGGACATGGGCCCGCTGGTGACTGCGGCAGCGCGTGACAAGGTCGTGGGTTACATCGATGACGGTGTTGCTGCTGGCGCCAAGCTGGTGGTGGATGGCCGTGGCTTCCGTGTGGCGGGTAATGAAGATGGCTACTTTGTGGGTGGCACCCTGTTCGACAAGGTGACCCCGGAGATGCGCATCTATAAAGAGGAGATCTTTGGCCCGGTGCTGTGCGTGGTCCGTGTGAATAGCCTGGAGCAGGCCATGCAGCTGATCAACGATCACGAGTATGGCAACGGCACCTGTATCTTTACCCGTGACGGTGAAGCGGCCCGTCTGTTCTGCGACGAGATCGAGGTGGGTATGGTGGGTGTGAACGTACCGCTGCCGGTGCCGGTGGCCTACCACAGCTTCGGTGGCTGGAAGCGTTCGCTGTTTGGTGACCTGCATGCCTATGGCCCGGATGGTGTGCGCTTCTATACCCGTCGCAAGGCCATTACCCAGCGTTGGCCGCAGCGGGCCAGCCATGAAGCGTCGCAGTTTGCATTCCCTAGCCTGTAAGGGAAGTAGATGAAGCGGGGAGGCCGTCAGGCCTCCCCGCTTTGTTTTTGGGGGTTGGTTGTTGCTGTTGGGGAGGAACTGTTTTGAGAGGGTGTTGGCTGTGAGATGTGTCCGCCACAACCCTT